>DDSQ01000200.1 GCA_002343845.1 Planctomycetes bacterium UBA2386
CCAACTACCACGTCGTCAGCCAGTACGCGCTGCGCCCCGAGCGCTACCGCCTGGCGTTCCGGATGGCGCAGGGACGCAGCGGCGCGCTCGAGCTCCTGGCGATCGATGTCGTCAACGACCTCGCGCTCGTGCGGCTCGTGCCGCAGCCCGGGCCGACCGCCGCGGTCGGCCTGCGGCCGCTGGCCTTCCGGCCGGATGCCGAACCGCTGCTCAAGGGGGAGCGCCTGTATGCCTTGGGCAACCCTCTGGACGTGGGCTTCGCGGTCAGCGAGGGTGTCTACAACGGCCTGGTCGAGCGCAGCNNCGGCGGCATGAGCGGCGGCCCGGCGGTCGATGCCCGGGGGCGGGTGATCGGCGTCAACGTCGCCGCGCGCCGCGACGGCGAGCAGATCGGCTTCCTCGTGCCCGCGGCGCCGGCGCGCAGCCTGCTCGAGCGCGGCCGGCAGGCGATGGCGCTGACGCAACCGCTGTACGCCGAGGTCACGCGGCAGCTGCAGGCGCACCAGGCGCAGCTCGTCGAACGCTTTCTCGCGCAACCCTGGCGCAGCGCCAACCACGCGCGCTACCGCGTTCCGGTCCCGCAGGAGAGCTTCATGCGCTGCTGGGGCACCCCATCGCCCGAGCAGCAGAAGTACATCAGCTTCGACCGAAGCGACTGCGAGACCAGCCACGATGTCTTCATCTCGCCGCGCCAGCAGACCGGCTCGATCTCGGTGCGCCACGAGATCTACGACGGATCGCGGCTCGGCGCGCTGCGCTTCGCGCGCCTGTACAGCGCGAGCTTCCGCAACGAGGTCTTTCCCGGCGGGGGCTCGACCACGCCACCGCGCTGCCGGGAGGGCTTCGTCGACCGCGACGGCCTGGCCCTGCGCACCGTCGTGTGCCTGACCGCGCTGAAGCGCTTCGAGGGCCTGTACAACCTGTCGGTGCTGACGACAACCGTCGACCATCCGACGCAGGGCGCGCAGGGCCGGCTGGATGCCGAGGGCGTCGACTTCGCGAACGCGATGCGCCTGGTCCGGCACTACCTGGACGGATTCGGATGGACGGACCGCAAGCCCCGTCCGTGACGCCGCCGCAGGGTTTGCCCCCGCGCCGCCTCGCCGTGCTGGAGCTGCGCGAGCGCGACGGCCGGCTGGCGCAGATCGTCGACGTCACCCGCTGGCCGCTGACGCTCGGCCGGGCACTGGACAACGACGTCGTGCTCGCCGATGCCCACGTGGCGGCCCACCATGCCCGCATCGTGCTCGATGCGCAGGGCGTGCCGATGCTGCAGGCCCTGCCCAGCCGCAATGGCGTGGTCATCGAACACGCCGCCGGCGTGCGCCGCCTGAGCGATGGCGAGCAGGCGGCGCTCGCTCAGCCGGCGCGCGCGAGGCTGGGGCACACCGTGCTGCGGCTGCGGCTGCCGGACGATCCGCTGACGCCGGAGCAGGTGCTGGCGGCCACGCCAGCCGCCGCGTCGGCCGCCCCCGTGGCCCTTCTGGGGCTGCTCGTCGCGCTGTGGACGCTCGCGGTGCAATGGCTCGATCGCGACCCCGACAGCCGCTGGATCGACTACCTCGCGCCGCTGCTGGTCGCGGCGGGCGGCCTCGCGGCCTGGGTCCTCGTCTGGGCGCTGCTGTCCAAGCTGTTCCGCGGGCACTTCGCCGTTCGACCGCACCTGCTGCTGACGCTGGCCTTTGCCCTGGCGATCGCGACGGCGGAGTTCGCGCTGCCGGCGCTGGCCTTCGTCCTCGACTGGCCCCTGCTCAGCCGCGTGGCCGGGCTGGCCGCGGGCGTGCTGGCGGCGATGCTCGTCGTCCAGCAACTGTCGCTGATCGTGCCGCTGCACGCGCGAAGCGTGCGCCTCGTCGCCGCCGTCCTCGTCGTGCTGGCGGCCGGCGTGCAGATGGTCACGACGCGGCAACAGCAGGATCGGCTGTTCGCCGAGCTCTACAGCCCGGTGCTCCTGCCGCCGTCGCTGCGTCTGGCACCTGCGCGCCCGGTCGATGAGTTCACGAGCCGGCTGCGCATGCTGGAACAGCCGCTGATCGAGCGCGTGCGCCGCGCCCAGGCCGAAGACATCGAGCCCTGACGACAGCGCCGCGGCCGCCGGGCCGACCTGGCCGCTGCAGGTCCCGGCGGCGGGTTCGTGACATCTTCCGGGGGATGTCCGGCCCGCACCGGGTGCCGCCCCCCGGACGGGTGGCTGCGCGTGCGCAGCGGATCTCCAGAATCGCGTCCTTCAGCCACACGACCGGCCCGCAGGGCTGCACCGGATCGCCCCGGTGCAGACAGCTGGAGGACGAACGCATGAGGACGTCGAGGGAACCCCGTCAGCCGCGCATGGGCGCCGTTGGCCATCGCCGCATCGCGGCGGCGAGCGCGCTGGTGGCGTTGCTGGCCCTGGGTGCCTGTGGCGGCGGGGGCTCCTCGCCGGAACCGGCCGCCGCCCCGCTCGACGGCCGCCAGCGGCCGCTGGCGAGCTCGCCGGAGTCGATCCCGGCGGATGCCCATGTGAAGGGCACCTGGAGCGCGGTTCACGACTGGCCGATCATCCCGATCCACTCGGTGCTGATGCCCGACGGGCGCGTGATGACCTTCGGCAGCCGGCCCGACGGCAGCTCGACCGCGTACTTCGGCCTTGACATCTGGGACAACGCCGGCGACCCGGCCAGCGGCCACCTGTCGATCGCCAACGGCACCGGCAACGACATCTTCTGCTCGGCCCACCTGCTGCTGCCGCCGCCGGACATGGCCAGCGCGCCGGCCGTCTTCATGGCCGGCGGCGACGCCTGGAACGGCATCAGCAGCACCTTCATCGGCATCAAGGGGCAGACGGTCTACGACGGCGCGGTGGGCGGCCTGGTCAAGGGCACCGAGATGACCCGCCCGCGCTGGTACGCGTCGACGACCACGCTGGTCAACGGCGAGGTCTACATCCAGGGCGGCGCCGGCGGCGCCGACCGCCCGGAGGTGCGTCAGGCCGACGGCACGATCCGCACGCTCACCACGGCGGACACGAGCTTCCTCGCATGGTCCTACCCGCGCAACTACGTGATGCCCGACGGGCGCCTGTTCGGCTACGACTACGAAGGCCGGATGTACTTCGTCGACACGGCGGGCACGGGCACCGTCTCGGCGCGCACGATCCTGCCGATGCAGTACTTCGGCATCGGCAGCTCGGCGATGTTCCGACCGGGCCGCATCCTGCAGATCGGCGGCAACACCAACGCCGCGGCGATCATCGACGTGACCAGCGGCAATCCGGTGTTCACGCCGACGCAGTCGACCAGCACCGTGCGCAAGACGATGACCGCGACGCTGCTGGCCGACGGCCAGGTGCTCGTGACGGGCGGCAGCCCCGTGTGGAACGAACTGCCGGGGGCCAACAAGGCCGCCGAGATCTGGAACCCGGTGGACGGGCAGTGGACGCTGGGCGCCGAGGGCGCGCGGGCCCGCCTGTACCACTCGACCGCGCTGCTGCTGCCCGACGCCAGCGTGCTCGTCGGCGGCGGCGGTGCGCCGGCGCCGGTCGGCGGCCCGTCGATCGGCGAGCGCAACGTGCAGATCTACTACCCGCCGTACCTGTTCAAGGCCGGCGGCGTGCGCGCGACCCGGCCGGTGATCACCGCGACGCCGGACTGGCTGGAGATCGGGCGCACCTTCAACGTCCAGGTTACCGGCGGCAGCTCGGTCTCGCGCGTCGTGCTGGTCAAGACCGGGTCGGCGACCCATGGCTGGAACTTCGACCAGCGCTTCATCGAGTTGAGCTTCACGCGCACGGCCACGCCCTCCGGCGGGCACTCGCTGGCCGTCAACTCGCCGGCGCGGCCCGGCGAGGCGACGCCCGGCTACTACATGCTCTTCGTCTTCGACGAGGCCGGCGTGCCGTCCGAGGCGCGCATCCTGCGCATGGGCGTCGCTGGTCCGCGCAACTCGCTGCAGGCGCCGTCGATCACCAACCCGGGCGCGCGCACCGGCACACCCGGCGTCGCCACCAGCGTGCAGCTGTCGGCCACGGACCCGAACCGTGACCGGCTGACGTTCAGCGCGTCGGGCCTTCCGCCCGGGCTGTCGATCAACCCGACGACCGGCCTGGTCAGCGGCACGCCGGCGACGCCGGGCAGCTACGACGTCGTCGTCTCGGCAAGCGACGGCAGCTACAGCGACAGTGCGGGCTTCGTGTGGACGATCACGCCGCAGACGCCGCTGACGCTGACCCTGGCACCCACGCCCGGCGCGAGCCTGGCCGGCAGCTCGGCCGCTTTCGCCGCCGGCGCCACCGGTGCCGGTACCGTCGAGTACTCGTGGAACTTCGGCGACGGCAGCGGCGACACGCCGTGGTCGGCGCAAGGCCAGGTCTACAAGGCGTACCCCCGCCCGGGCATCTACTCGGTGACGGTGCGCATCCGCGACGGCAGCGGCGCGGTGATCAGCCGCAGCTTCGTGCAGACGGTCTACCTCGGCAACGGCGGCCTGAAGGCGCCCGCCGTCTCGGGCAACATGGTCATCGCGACGCCGGTGGTCCACGGGGTCGACCGCCTGTGGGTGGTCAATCCGGACAACGACTCGGTCACGGCCTTCGACACGCTGACGCAGCAGCGCCTGGGCGAAGTCGCCGTCGGTGCCGCCCCGCGCACGATCACCGTCGCGGCCAACGGGCTGCTGTGGGTCACCAACAAGTCCGACTCGACGATCAGCGTGATCGACCCGGCCAACCTGGTCGTCGTGCGCACGATCCCGCTCGCACGGGGCGCGCAGCCGTTCGGCATCGCGGCGTCGCCGGTCGACGCGCAGGCCTTCGTCGCGCTCGAGGGCTCCGGAGAGGTGCTGCGTTTCGACACCAGCAGCTTCGCGCAGACCGGCCGCCTCGCGGTCGGGCCGAACGTGCGTCATGTCACGGTCACCGGCGACGGCCGGCAGGTCTACGTGACGCGCTTCATCACGCCGCCGATGCCCGGCGAGTCGACTGCCACGGTGCTGACGCCGCCGGACCGCGGCGGCGAGGTGCTGCAGATCGACGCGGCCGCGATGACGCTGACGCGCACGATCGTGCTCGCGGCATCGGCCCGCCCCGACAGCGAGAGCCAGGGCCGCGGCATTCCGAACTACCTCGGCGCGATGAGCATCTCGCCGGACTACAGCCAGGGCTATGTCCCCGGCAAGCTCGACAACATCCTGCGCGGCACGCTGCGCGACGGCTCGCCGCTGAACTTCCAGAACACCGTGCGGGCGATCAGCTCGCGCATCCCGCTGGTCGGCGGCTCGGCCTCGGCCGAGGACCTGCCGCGGCGCATCGACCACGACAACGCGAGCCTGGCCTCGGCTGCCGCCTACGACAACCGCGGCGTGCTGATGTTCGTCGCGCTGGAGACCAGCCGCGAGGTCGCGGTGATCGACGCGCACACGGGCGGCCAGCTGATGCGCTTCGACGTCGGCCGCGCGCCTCAGGGCCTGGTGGTGTCACCGGACGGCTTCACGCTGTTCGTCCACAACTTCATGGACCGCACGGTCAGCGTCCACGACCTGCGCCCGCTGCTCACCCAGGGCCTGGCCGTCGTGCCGACCGTGGCCACCTGGCAGTCGGTGCTGCGCGAGCGCCTGCCGGCCCAGGTGCTGCGCGGCAAGCAGCTGTTCTACGACGCGCGCGATCCGCGGCTGGCCCGCGACGGCTACATGAGCTGCGCGGCGTGCCACCACGACGGCGGCCACGACGGCCGCGTGTGGGACCTGAGCGGCTTCGGGGAGGGGCTGCGCAACACGATCAGCCTGCGCGGTCGGGCGGGGGCGCACGGCCGGCTGCACTGGAGCGGCAACTTCGACGAGGTGCAGGACTTCGAGGGCCAGATCCGCACGTTGGCCGGCGGCAGCGGGCTGATGGCCGATGCCGCGTTCAACAGCGGCACGCGCAGCCAGCCCCTCGGCGACGCGAAGGCCGGGGCCAGCGCCGACCTCGACGCGCTCGCGGCCTACGTCGCGTCGCTGGACCGTTTCGCGGCCAGTCCCTGGCGCGCGGGCGGCGGCCTGACGCCCGAGGCTGCGGCCGGCCGCACGGTATTCGCCGCGAAATGCGCGGGCTGCCATGGCGGCAGCGACTTCTCCAACAGCCGCGACCGCGTGCTCCCGGACATCGGGACCCTCACGACGGCCAGCGGCCAGCGGCTCGGTCGCCCGCTGGCGGGCCTCGACACGCCGACGCTGCGCGAGGCGTGGGCCACGGCACCCTACCTGCACGACGGGTCGGCGCCGACGCTCGAGGCGGCGATCCTGGCGCACCGCGGCCCTGCCTTGTCGCCGCAGGAACTGGCGAACCTCGCGAGTTATGTCCGGCAGATCGACGCCGACGAAGCCGCGGCACCGGCCAGCCAGGCGAACCTGGTCGTCCGCGCGCTGGCGACGCTGGCCGACAAGGTCGGCGCGGCCTACGAGGTGCGCGTCAATCGTGCCGTCGTCGGTGCCGGGCAGCTCGATTCGGCCGGCTGGGTCGACCTGTTCTTCGACGTCGCGACGCTGCTCAAGGATGCGGTCGTCGAGATCGTCTTCAAGAACGACGCGACCGTCGGCAGCGAGGACCGCAACCTCGCGGTGCAGTCCCTCACCGTCGACCGCGCCAGCACGCTGCCGGCCAACGCGCCCGGCGTCGTCATCGACACCGGCAGCGGCGCGCAGGCCTTCGACAACCAGGACGTCGTCGACGCGACGCGCACCGGCGGCTGGATGCCGTGGAACGGCGCGATGCGCTTCCTCCCGGGTGGCAACGCCGGCACGGTCACGGTGCGTGCCCGTGCGACGCTCGCCGCCGGCGTCGGGGTCCAGGTCGAACTGCGCGTGAACGGCGCGCTCGTGGCCACGCGGGTGATCTCGTCGACGACGGTGCAGGACGCTGTCTTCGCGACGCCGCCGATCGCATCGGGCGATCGCATCGACGTCGTGTTCACGAATGACGCGCTGCTCAACGGCGAGGATCGCAACCTCTACGTCGAGTCGATCGCCGCGCGCGGCGCCGTCCTCGCCACGACGGCCGCCGGCGTCGTGATCGACCGCGGCGAAGGCGCGCAGGCCTTCGACGGCGTCGATGTCCTTCCCGCGGCGGGTTATGGCGGCTGGCTGCCCTGGAACGGCGCGCTGCGCTTCGTCGTGCCCTGACCGCGGCCGCGCGGCCCGCGGGATCAGGCGGCCCCGTGCAGCATCCGCTCGAGCCGCTCGTCCTTCTGCTGCCACAGCCCGTTCAGCCAGTGCTGCACGTGCTTGCGCTGCTGCGGGTCGCCGTCGGCCCGGTGCAGTTCCGCCGGGATCGGCCGGCGCTCGATCGAGACGACGATGCGCGGCACCTCGCCGCGCAGGAACTGGCGGAAGCCGGGCACGCCGCCCGGGTAGGCGATGGTCACGTCGACCAGCGCGTCGAAGCGATCGCCGAGCACGGCCAGGGCGGTCGCCATGCCGCCCGCCTTCGGCTTGAGCAGGTGGCGGTACGGCGAGTGTTGCGCGGCGTGCTTGGCCGCCGTGAATCGCGTGCCCTCGACGAAGTTCATCACGCTGGTCGGCGCGTCGGCAAAGCGCGCACAGGCGCGCCGGGCCGCGTCCAGGTCCTCGCGGCGTTTCTCGGGGTTGCGCCGCAGGACCTCCTCGGAGTGACGGCGCATGAACGGGAAACCCAGCGCCCACCAGGCCAGCCCCATCACCGGCACCCAGATCAGCTCGCGCTTCAGGAAGAACTTCAGCAGCGGCAGGCGCCGGTTCAGCAGGTGCTGCAGCACGAAGATGTCGACCCAGCTCTGGTGGTTGCACACCACCAGGGTCCAGGCCGCGTCGGGCACTTGCTCGAGCCCGTCGACCTGCCAGCGCGTGTCCTGCGTCAGGTGCATCCAGCCGCTGTTGCCGGCAATCCAGGCCTGCGCGACGGCATTGAGCAACGGGTCCAGCCGACGCTGCACGGCGGGCACGGGCGCGAGCAGCAGCCTCGCCAGCGCCAGCGCGAACAGCACCAGGCAGCACAGCAGGGTGTTGGCCACGAGCAGCGCGGCCGCGACCGCGGCACGCAGCGCTGGCGGCCACGCGGCGAGCGGTGCCCGCGCCGCGCGCTCCGCCTCAGCGCGCTTCACGCCACAGCGGCCCGACCGCGTCGAGCGTGTTCTTCAGCACGAGGCCGAACTCGGTGTCGCCCTCGATGACCAGCGCACGGTCGAAGAACAGGCGGTCGGCGTCGTCGATGCCCCGCATCAGCCGCCACAACGCGTCGGCCCGGGCGCGGATCACGACCGCCGGTGTCCTCGCGGGCCCGGTCGGGACGAAGCCGCTGGCGGCCAGTTCCAGGCGTACGCGCAGCCCCGGCTCGACGATCTCGATCTCGACCGCGCGGCCGGCGAGATCCTGGCGCTGCGAGGCTGTCAGGCGCGGCAGCAGCAGACGGTTCAGGGCCAGCGCGAGCACGAGCGACGGGGGCTGCGTCGGCAGACGGCGGACGATGCCGCGGACGCGGCCGGACAGGGCCTCGAGCGCGCCGGTGATGCCGGCGCCCGGCGACGGGACGGTGGGATTCATCGCGGACGGATCTCCTCAGGCGGCCAGCGGCTGCATGCCGCTGCGCCGCCAAGCATAGCCGTCGACGAGCGCACCGGGCAGCCCGAGGCCGCGAAGCTCGGCCAGCACGTCGGCTGCCGCAGCGCCCCGGTTGTAGGCGGCATCGAAGAGCTCGACGACCCGCGGGAAGTGCGCGGCGCAGGGGGACAGGCGCACGCTGCGCGCGCCGGCGGCGCGCAGCGCGGCCCCGGCTGCCGGCAAGGCGTGCAGCGCCGCCGACTGCGTCTGGATGCCATTGAGCACGAGGAACGGTTCGCCTTCGCCCGACGACAGCAGCAGGCCGTCGGCATCGCTGCGGCAGCGGAAGTCGCAGGCGTCCTTCGGCAGCCGGTGGTGGCGCGCGGTGAAGCAGCGTGCCGAGAAGGCCAGCGGCATGCGGCCGAAGGCGAAGGCCTCGGTGACGACCGGCCCGGCCGGTCCGCGCACGCGGTCGGCGGGCGGGTTGACGCGGGCCACGGCGTCCAGCGGCAGCTCCAGCGGCGGCACCCAGGTCGCCGCGCCCAGCGGCGCCACTTCCTCCAGCGCGGCGCGGCTGTAGACATTGATGTGCGGCCCCACCACGAAGGGCGGGCGGCCGCGCCGCGCGGCCTGTGCGCGCCCGAGCACCGCGAGCGC
This sequence comes from Planctomycetes bacterium UBA2386, assembly GCA_002343845.1. The sequence continues at coordinate 9,181 of DDSQ01000200.1, forward strand.
CGACGCATCGCCGGCCTCGACCGCGAAATGGTCCTGCTCGCAGACCTGGCGCAGCGTGCGCAGCTCGGCCTCGCTGGTGACGAGCGCCTGGGTGGCCAGCACCACCTGCTTGCCGGCGCTGGCCAGCTCCACCGCCATCGCCAGCCAGTCGGCGAGCTTGAACTCGTGGCGTCGCGAGCAGACGGTCTCGCCGAGCACCACGGTGTCGGCGGGGCCGTCGGCGACATCGGCGTAGAACGCGATCGTCGCGGCGCGCGGCCACCAGTAGGGCAGCGGGCCGACCGTGAGTCCGAAGGGGCGCGGGCTGGGCATGGGGTGGCTCGGGGCGTGTGGGGGATTCAGCGCCAGGGCCGGTCGTAGGCGCCGAGCGTGTGCTGCTGGCCCTCGGCCCAGCGGGCGAGGGCGGCGGTCCAGCCCGGCTGCACGGCATAGCGGGCAGCGGACGCGGCCTGGTCGATGGCCTGGCGCCAGACCTGCGTGACCTCGGCCACGTAGGCCGGACTGCGCTGCCGGCCCTCGATCTTGATCGCCGACACGCCGGCGGCCAGCAGCTGCGGCAGCAGGGCGAGCGTATTCAGGCTGGTCGGCTCCTCGATCGCATAGTCGCGCTCGCCGTCGACGACGAAGCGGCCCTTGCACAGCGTCGGGTAGCCGCGCGGCTCGCCGGGCGCCAGGCGGTCGATCAGCACGCCGCCCAGCCGCGCCTCGACGCCGGCCGGCGTGTCCTCCCAGCGCACGGCCGCGGGCGGTGAGCACACGCCGGCGGTATTCGGCGACTGCCCGGTGGCGTAGGACGACAGCGCGCAGCGCCCCTCGACCATCACGCACAGGC
>DDSQ01000113.1:0-6580 GCA_002343845.1 Planctomycetes bacterium UBA2386
GGCTGCGGCTCGGCGATCGCATCGTCGTCGCTGGCGACGGAGTGGCTGAAGGGCACGAGCGTCGACGCCGCCGCGCAGATCAAGAACACGCAGATCGTCGAGGAACTGTCCCTGCCGCCAGTGAAGATCCACTGCTCGGTGCTCGCCGAGGACGCGATCAAGGCAGCGGTCGAGGACTGGCGGCAGAAGCAGGCGGCCCGCACCGCGGCCGCGGGAGCGAAGTCGTGAGCGAGTCCAGCACCAAGAACCCGGCGGCGCCGTCCGACCAGAAGCCGGCACGCGGCGTGGTGCTGACCGAGCGGGCGGCGAAGGAGATCCTGCGCGTCATCGCCGAGCAGAACTTCCCCGCGACGACCTGGGTGCGCATCGGCGCCAAGGGCGGCGGCTGCTCGGGCTTCACCTACGTGCTCGACTTCGACCAGAACGGCCCCACCGAATTCGACCTCGCCTACCCGCAGCTCGGCGTGAACGTCGTCGTCGACAAGAAGAGCGAGTTCTTCATGGGCGGCACGGTGCTCGACTTCAACGACGGCCTGCTCGACCGCGGCTTCGTGTTCAAGAACCCCGGCGCTTCCGGCACCTGCGGCTGCGGCACTTCGTTCTCGGCGTGACTCCCCTCCCGGCACTCGACCCGTTCACGGTGTTCGGCGTCGCGCGCTCGCTCGATCTCGACGATCGCACGCTCGAGCGCCGCTACCTCGCGTTGTCGCGCGAGTGCCATCCGGACCTGCTGCGCACGCAGGCGACAGCCGACTGCCTCGCCGTGCTGCAGCGCTCCGCCGAGATCAACGACGCCTGGAAGGTGCTGCGCGACCCGTGGCAACGAGCCCGGGCACTGCTCGAAACGGCCAGTCCCGGCGTGCTCGCGCGCAACGAGAAGCTCGATGCGGCCTTCCTGGCCGACGCCCTCGAACTCGCCGAGGAGGTCGCGTTCGCGCACGACGATGCGATCGCACGCTTGCGCACGCGACTGGCCACCGTGCTCGACGCCGACTTCGCCGCCGTGCGCGCGCACGTCGAGCGCGGCGAATTCGACGCCGCGGCGAAGCGCTTCCACGGCGCCCACTACCATCGCAAGGCCCTGGCCGACCTGGACAAGAAGGCGTGAACGAACGTCCCGCAGCCACCGCCGCGCCGCGCCTCGTCGTCGGCATCGACCTCGGCACCACCAACAGTCTCGCCGCGGTGCGCGCCGGCAAGGCGGCGCGCGTGCTGCGCGACCAGGATGGCGAGGCGCTGATCCCGTCGGTCGTCTGCTTCCATCCGGACGGTCGCACGCTGGTCGGACGCGCGGCGAAGGCGCTGCGCCTGACGTTCCCCGACCGCACCGTGTTCTCGGTGAAACGACTGGTCGGCCGTTCGGCGCGCGAAGTGTCGGCCGGCGGCAACCGCCTCCCCTACCGCGTCGTCGCCGGCGAACGCGACCTGCCGCGCGTGCGGATCGGCGACCGCGACCTCACGCCCGAAGCGATCTCCGCCCTGATCCTGCAGCAGGTGAAGGCCACCGCCGAGCAGGCTCTCGGTCAGGTCGTGCGCGAAGCGGTCGTCACCGTGCCGGCCTGGTTCGACGATGCGCAGCGCCAGGCGACCAAGGACGCCGCGGCCCTCGCCGGACTCGATTGCCTGCGCATCCTGAACGAACCGACCGCCGCCGCCCTCGCCTACGGCATCGACGGGACGAAGGACGGCACCGCGCTGGTCTACGACCTCGGCGGCGGCACNNCCGCGCTCGGCGGCGACGACTTCGACGAGCTGCTGGCGCAGCGCATCCTGCGCACGCTGCCCGCGACCGAGGATCCGTTCGTGCTGCAGGCCGTGCGCGCCGCCGCCGAGGGCCTGAAGATCCGCCTGTCCGACGCCGAGAGCGCCGAACTCACGCTCGATCTCGGGCCGCGCGGCACGACGACGTTCGCCGTCACGCGCGGGCAGTTCGAGGCCGCGATCGCACCGATGGTGCAGCGCACGCTCGACTGCGTGCAACTCGCCGTCAAGGACGCCGGACTGCGGCTCGAGCAGATCGACGATGTCGTGCTGGTCGGCGGCAGCACGCGCGTGCCGCTGGTGCGCGCCCGTCTGCAGGCGCTCTGCGGCAAGACCCCGCACACCGGCGTCGATCCCGACCTCGCCGTGGCACTCGGCGCCGCGATCCAGGCCGACGTGCTCGCCGGCAACGACCGGTCGTTGCTGCTGCTCGACGTGATCCCGTTGTCGCTCGGCCTCGAGACGCTCGGCGGCGCAATGCAGAAGCTGATCCTGCGCAACAGCACGATCCCGACCTCGGCGACCGAGGAGTTCTCGACCGGCGTCGACGGCCAGACCGCGGTCGATCTCGCGATCTACCAGGGCGAACGCGAACTCGCGAAGGACTGCCGGTTGCTGGGCCACTTCCAGCTCCGCGGCCTGCCCGCACTGCCCGCGGGACTGCCGCGCATCGCAGTCACGTTCCTGGTCGACGCCGACGGCGTGCTGCGCGTGACCGCGCGCGAGCAACGCACCGGCGTGCAGGCCAGCATCCGCATCGTGCCGTCGTACGGACTCACGCGCGACGAGGTGCGCCGCATGATGCAGGACTCGATCGAGAACGCGGCCGCCGACTGGCACGCGCGCGAGGCGATCGACGTGCGCAACAAGGCCGAGGCGATGGTGCGCGGCACCCGCGCGGCCCTGCAGCTCGCCGAACTGCCGCCCGACCAGTCGTTCGTGGTGCACAAGTCGGTCAAGGCGCTCGCCCGGCTGCTCGCCGACGGCGCCCCGACCGAGGCCCTGAAGGCGGCGTGCGACGAACTGTCGAAGGCGACGGCGACGATCGCCGACGAGGTGATCAGCTCGGCGGTGACCAAGGCACTGCGCGAGGAGCAGGGCCGATGACCGCCGAGAATGCCCGACTGGTCGTGCGCGGCGACGCGCGGACGTTCGTGCTCGGCGTCGGCGAGACGATCCTGCACGCGGCGATGGCGCAGGGCCTCTCGCTCGACCACGCCTGTGGCGGCGTCTGCGCGTGCTCGACCTGCCACGTCAAGATCAAGACCGGCCGCGAGTGCTTCACCGCCGCGAGCGACGACGAACTCGACCAGCTCGACGAAGCCCGCGACGTCGGCCTCGACTCTCGCCTTGGTTGCCAGGCGAAGCTCGTGCGCATGCCGCCCGGCGGCGCCGTCGAGATCACGATCCCGCAGTGGAACGTCAACGCGGTGCGCGAGGGCGGGCACTGACCGCCGCGGCGGTCACACCAGGTCGGTGTCGCCGAGCGTGTACCAGAATCCGTCCAGCAGCCGCTCGCGCGTGAGCGCCGCCAGGTGGCGGTGCACGACGAGTTCCCGGCCAAGCCACTGCGCAGAAGGCGTGCGCGCGAAGCCGTGCGCCAGCAGCACGCGGAACGCGCTCGACCACGGCGCCAGCACGGTGAACAGGCGCTGCCGGCCGAGTTCGCGCTGACGACGCACCATCTTGGCGAGCAACGCCTGCGCGACCTGCGGCTCGTCGTCGGCGACCAGCCACTCGGCGATCGCGACCGCCGACGGCAGCAATTCCTGGCGCAGCGCCAGCACGGCGAGGCCGGCGAGGCGTTCCCCCTTGCGCACGATCCAGCGCTCGTAGCGCCCGGGGTCGGGATGCTCGTCGTAGCGCCACCGCAGGTAGCGCCGGTCGCGTCGCACGGCCGACGTCTGCGGCGACCACACCGCGGCCCACAGGCCGTCGACATCGGCCGGGATCGCGTCCACCCGCACCGCCGCGCAACCGTGCGGCAGCTCCGGCGGCGGCACATCGCCGCGCACCAGGTAGTCGATGCTGCGCAGCGACTCATAGCCGAGCACACGTTCGCCCATCGTCTGCGCCGCCTGCACCGGGTAGCCGAAACACAGCGCCTCGACGCGAGCTTCGCACTCGGCGTGGAAGCCGCGCGCCGCCCGCAGGAAGGGCGCGCCCCCGCGACGAAACGCCGGGTGCGCCATCGAGTCGACCACGTGCACGAACCGCTGCGGCCCGAGCGGCGTGTCGGCGAGCATCGGCACGCCAGCGAACTGCGCCAGCACGGTGCCGTCGCGCGCGACGGCCAGCGTGATGCGATGGCCCTCGGGATTGCCGAGGAACTGCCAGGTCCAGAACGCCAGGGTGCGGTCGACGAAGCCCGGACCGCATTCGCGACGGAACACGACGTTGAAGGTGTCGAGGATGCGCTGCTCGTCGCCAGGGCGGTACGCGCGAACCTCGACGTCGTCGTGCATGCAGGGGCGCCGGCCACACCGGCCCGCTGAGCTTCCCGCCGCGCGCCGACCGCCGCAACGTCATCGCCGACCGGGGCGACGGCCCGTGGCTTGCTGGCAACGCGCTCGGGAGCGTACGCTGGCGCTCTCGCCTTCGCCGGCGATCGCCGAGCCCCCCGATCGCCATCGTTCCGCCGACGTCCGTCATCCGGAAGCCGACAATCTGCGCATGCTGGTGACTGCCGCTGCCCCCGGAACGACCTCCCGTCCGCTCACACCAGGGCCGGCGGCGTGAGCACGCCTCCCCCTTCCCCCGGAGCCTGGCGGCGCGCGCTCGCCGGCATCCCTGGCACGCTGCGCCACGGCGCCCTGGTCGAACGCCTGCTGGCCGCTGCCGCCGGCTTCGTGCCGGCGGCCAGCGGCGCGCTCGCCCCGGACCGCAGCTGGCACGACCTCGGGTTCGACTCGCTGCGGGCCGTCGACTTCGCGGCGTGGCTGGCACCCGCCCTCGGCCTCGAACTGCGCTCGACGCTGCTGTTCGACGAACCGACGCCGCAGCGGCTCGCCGCGCACCTGCTCGATCGGCTCGGACTCACCGAACCAGCCGGCCCCCCGGTCACCGCCACGCCGCGCCCGACGAGCGCGCCGGCGGTCGCGATCGTCGGCGCTGCCTGCCGGTTCCCCGGCGGCGAGTCGCTGGAGGAGTTCTGGCGGCTGTTGCGCGAGGGCCGCGACGCCGTCGTGCCGTTCGGCAACGAACGCTTCGACTTCTCCTCGCTCTACGACCCGGACCCGGCAGCCGATGGCAAGCTCTACGTGCGCGCCGCCGGTCTGCTGCGCGACCACGACACGTTCGACGCGACGTTCTTCGGCATCAGCCCACGCGAGGCCGTGATGCTCGACCCGCAGCAGCGCCTGCTGCTCGAAGTCGCGTGGCACGCGCTCGAACACGCGAACCTGCCGCCCCATGCGCTCGCGGCCGAACGCGTCGGCGTCTACATCGCGATCCGCGAGAGCGAGTACTTCGACTCGCAGACCGCGCGACAGCCCGCGGACGCCGACGCCTGGCAGGCGACCGGCAACGCCGCGAGCACGGCTGCAGGCCGCATCGCCTACACGTTCGGCTTCCGCGGCCCGTGCTACGCGCTCGACACGGCGTGCTCCGGTTCGCTGGTGGCGCTGCACGTCGCAGTGCGGGCGCTCCGAGCGGGCGAATGCGACGTCGCGCTCGCCGGCGGCGTCAATGCGATCTACGACGTCGTGCCGATGGTCGGCCTGTGCCGCGCCCGCATGCTGTCGCCCGACGGCCGCAGCAAGGCCTTCGCCGCGAGCGCCGACGGCTACGGCCGCGGCGAGGGCTGCGGCATCGTCGTGATGAAGCGCCTCGCCGACGCCGAGCGCGACGGCGACCGCATCCTCGCCGTCGTCTGCGGCACCGCGATCAACCAGGACGGTCGCAGCGGCGGCCTCACGGTGCCACACGGTCCTGCCCAGACCGAGGTCGTGCAGCAGGCCCTCGCCGACGCTGGGCTGTCGCCCGACGCGATCGACTACGTCGAGGCGCACGGCACCGGCACCACGCTCGGCGACCCGATCGAAGTCGGAGCGCTGCAGGTGGCGTTCGCCACGCGCACGGCCCCGCTGCCGATCGGCTCGGTGAAGACCAACATCGGTCACCTCGAAGCCGCCGCCGGCGTGTCCGGCCTGCTGAAGGTCGTGCACGCGCTACGCGAACGGCGCGTGCCGCCGACCTTGCACTGCGACGTGCCGACGCCGCACGTCGACTGGTCGCGCAGCATCGTGCAACCGTGCCGCTCGCCATGGCCGCTGCCGGCGTCGGGCCAGGCCTTCGCGGGCGTCAGTTCGTTCGGCTTCTCCGGCACCAATGCGCACGTGATCGTCGGCGCCGCCGACCACGGTCCGGACGCACCGCCGCCGCCGCGCACCGCATCGAGCGGGCCGTGGCTGCTGCCGCTGCAGGCCGCGGATCCGGCGGCGTTGCGCGCGCTCGCGCGCGAGCATGCCGACGCGCTGTCGCGACCGGGCATCGACCTCGGGGCGTGGTGCCACGCGCTGTCGGTCGCGCGCAGTCCGCTGCCGCTGCGCGCCGCGTTCGTCAGCGACGATCCACGGAGCCTCGCCGCCGCCCTGCGAGCGTTCGCCGATGGCGACGACGCCGCCGCGAGTGCCGAAGGCCACGCCGGCCCGCGCCCACCGCGCCTCGCGTTCTTGTTCCCGGGCCAGGGCGCGCATCGGCCCGGCATGGGCCGCGAACTCGCTGCCGTCGAGCCCACCTTCGCCGCGTCCCTACGCGAGTCCGCCGACTCGCTGGCACCACACCTCGCCACGCCGCTGTCGGCGCTGCTCGCCGACGA
>DDSQ01000113.1:6606-6833 GCA_002343845.1 Planctomycetes bacterium UBA2386
GCCTTGCTGCGCAGCGTCGGCGTGACGGCGGATTTCCTGCTCGGCCACAGCGTCGGCGACTACGCGGCGGCGGTCGCCGCGGGCGTGCTCGCGCCCGACGACGCGCTGCGGCTGTGCGCACACCGCGGGCGGCTGATGGTCGAACGCTGCGAACGCGGCGGCATGCTCGCCGTGCTCGCCGCGGCGGACGGTTGGCAGGAACTGCTCGCCGCCGAACCCGGCCTCGC
>DDSQ01000011.1:0-249 GCA_002343845.1 Planctomycetes bacterium UBA2386
TCACTCCACCGTCACGCTCTTCGCCAGGTTGCGCGGCTTGTCCACGTCCGTGCCCCGTGCACACGCCGTGTGATAGGCCAGCAGCTGCAGTGGCACGACGTGCAGGATGGGGCTGAGCGCACCGTAGTGCTCGGGCATGCGGATCACGTGCACGCCGGTGTCGTTGGCGATGTGGGTGTCGCTGTCGGCGAAGACGAAGAGTTCGCCGCCGCGCGCGCGCACCTCCTGCATGTTGCTCTTCAGCTTCTC
>DDSQ01000011.1:299-2125 GCA_002343845.1 Planctomycetes bacterium UBA2386
GATGTAGCTGATCTCCTTGAGCTTCAGCGCGCCTTCGAGCGCGATCGGGAAGTGCAGGCCGCGGCCGAGGAACAGCGCGTTCTCCTTCTTCGCGAAGTCCTCGCTCCAGGCGATGACCTGCGGCTCCAGCGCCAGCACGGCCTGCACGGCCACCGGCAGGTGGCGCAGCTCCTTCAGCGCAGCGGCCTCCTGCGCGTCGTCCAGGCGCCCGCGCACCTGGGCGAGCGCCAGCGTCAGCAGGTACAGGCCGACCAGCTGCGTCGTGAAGGCCTTCGTGCTGGCCACGCCGATCTCGGCGCCGGCGCGCGTGATGTAGGCCAGCCGGCACTCGCGCACCATCGCGCTGGTCGAGACGTTGCAGATCGTCAGCGTGTGCTCCATGCCCAGCGAGCGCGCGTGCTTCAGCGCGGCGATCGTGTCGGCGGTCTCGCCGCTCTGCGTGATGGTCACGACCAGCGTCTTCGGGTCGGGCACGCTGTCGCGGTAGCGGTACTCGCTGGCGATCTCCACCGCGGTGGGGATGCCGGCGATGCTCTCGAGCCAGTACTTGGCGGTCGAGCCGGCGTAGTAGCTCGTGCCGCAGGCGAGGATCAGCACCCGGTCCACCGCCTTGAAGACGCGGTACGCGCCGTCGCCGAACAGCTCCGGGCTGATGCCGTCGACGGCATCCAGCGTGTCGGCGATGGCCTTGGGCTGCTCGAAGATCTCCTTCTGCATGAANNGCTCGGCCGCGCCGGTGTGCGCCTGCACGGTGCGCACCGGCCGCTCGACCCGCTGGAAGCGCCCGTCGGCGCCGCGCGCGGTGATCCAGGTCTTGCCGATCTGCAGGTCGACGACATCACCTTCCTCGAGGTAGACGATCTGGTCGGTCACGCCGGCCAGCGCCATCGCGTCGCTGGCCAGGAAGTTCTCGCCGGCGCGCTCGCCGACGCCGACGCCCATCACCAGCGGCGAACCCTCGCGCGCGCCGACGATGCGGTGCGGCTCGTCGCGGCAGAACACCGCGATCGCGTAGGCGCCCTTCAGGCGCCCGACGGCGTTCTGCACGGCCTCGAAGAGATCGCCGTCGTAGAGGTGGTGCACGAGGTGCGCGATGACCTCGGTGTCGGTCTGGCTGGCGAAGACGTAGCCGCGGCCCTGCAGCTCGGCGCGCAGCTCGTCGTGGTTCTCGATGATGCCGTTGTGCACCAGCGCGATCAGCCCGGCCGCGTCGGCTGCCGCGCGCGGCCCGGCCGAGAAGTGCGGGTGCGCGTTGTGCACGGCCGGTGCGCCGTGCGTGGCCCAGCGCGTGTGCGCGATGCCGGTGCCCGCCGCGATGCCGTCGGCATCGACCTGCGCCTGCAGCTCGGCCACCCGCGAGGTGCTGCGCGCGCGCTTGAGCGCGCCGCCCTGGTGCACCGCGACGCCGCAGCTGTCGTAGCCGCGGTACTCGAGCCGCTTCAACCCTTCGACGAGGATCGGGACGATGTTGCGCTGGCTGACCGCGCCGACGATGCCACACATGAGGGTTCTCCCGCAGATCGATTCCGGACAGGACAGGATCGTAGGCAGCCGCCGATGGCGATGGGTTGCAAGATGTCACGGCAAGCCGATCGATTCTTTCGCGACCACGTCATGTCGCAAGATAATCACCTCCAACCGCCACAGGATGCAATTCGGTTGCAGATGATCGAACTCGACCCCACCGACCTGAGGATCCTCGACGTGCTGCAGGCCGATGCCTCGCTGTCGAACCAGGACCTCGCCGCCGCCGTGCATGTCTCGCCGGCCACCGCGCTGCGTCGCGTGCGGCGCCTCGTCGATGCCGGCGTCATCGAGCGCCAGGT
>DDSQ01000011.1:2142-6021 GCA_002343845.1 Planctomycetes bacterium UBA2386
GACGCCTTCGAGGCGCTGGCCATCGCCGAGCCGTCGGTGCAGCAGTGCTGGCGCGTCAGCCCCGGGCCCGACTTCGTGCTCGTGCTGCACGTGGCCGGCATGGAGGGCTACCACGCGCTTGCGCAGCGGCTGTTCGCACAGAACGCGAACGTGCGCAATGTGAAGACCTACTTCGCCGTCAAGCGAGCGAAGTTCGACACGCGGGTGGCGCTGGGGGTGGGGTGAGCGGCGGCCCGCAGGGCTTCGGTGTCGCGCCGTGGCCTCGGGTCTCAGCCGCGACAGCCACGACGGCCACGACAGGCGCTTCGGCCGCTTCGGCCGCTTCGGCGGCCTCCGCCGCCGGGCGGCCGAACCGCCAGCAACCGATCCGGCGGGTCACCCGTCCGTTGCGCGCGACCGCCAGACCAGCCGCCCGGCAGGTGCTCACTCCCTGAGGATCGCCAGCCCCTTGAGGTACTCCCCTTCGGGAAAGGCCAGCGTCGTCGGGTGGTCCGGCGCACCTTCCAGGCGGGCGAGGATCGCGCCGTCGACGCCTGCGTCGGCGGCCGCGCCGGCGACGATCTTGTGGAACAGCTCGGCGCCGACGCCGCCGGAGCAGCTGAAGCTCAGCAGCAGCCCGCCGGGGGCCAGCAGCTTCAGCGCGAGACGGTTGATGTCCTTGTAGGCGCGCGCGGCGCGGTCGGCGTGCGCGGCGGTCGGCGCGAACTTCGGCGGGTCGAGCACGATCGCGTCGAAGCGCTCGCCGTCCTTCAGGCGCTCGCGCAGGAAGCCGTTGACGTCGGCGTCGAGGGTGCGGTGGCGCTCGGCGTCGAAGCCGTTGCGCGCGACGTTGGCCTGCGCGAGCTCGAGCGCCGGCGCCGACGAGTCGACGCTGATCACCTCCTGCGCGCCGCCGGCGAGCGCGGCGACCGAGAAGCCGCCGGTGTAGCTGAAGGCGTTCAGCACGCGCCGGCAGCCGAACTGGCGCACCCAGCGCGCGAGCGCGGCACGGTTGTCGCGCTGGTCCAGGTAGAAGCCGGTCTTGTGGCCCTGCGCGACGTCCAGCGCGAGCTGCCAGTCGTGCTCGCGGATCGTCAGCGCCGTCGGCCCGTCGCCGCGCAGCCAGCCGCTGCGCGGCTCCAGGCCCTCGAGCGCCCGCACGCCGGAGTCCGAGCGTTCGTACAGGCGCTGCGCACCGCTGGCCGCCAGCAGGATGTCGGCCAGCGCCTCGCGCCAGCGTTCGGCGCCGGCGGAGAGGAACTGCGCGCTGAGCACGTCGCCGTAGCGGTCGACGATCAGCCCCGGCAGGCCGTCGGCCTCGCCGTGGACCAGCCGCACGCCGTCGCTGGCCGGCGCCAGGCGCGTGCGCAGCGCCAGCGCGCGGGCGACGCGGCGCTTGAAGAAGGCATGGTCGATGCGCTCGGCCTCGTCGAAGCTCCACGCGCGCACGCGGATCTGCGAGGCCGGGCTGTACGCGCCCCAGGCCAGGAAACGCCCGTCGGCCGCCTCGACGCGCACCGTCTCGCCGGCATCGGCCTTGCCGCGCGCGACGCTGCCGGCGAAGACCCAGGGGTGGCGGCGCAGCAGCGAACGTTCCTTGCCGTCGAGCAGGCGGATGGTCTTCATGGTCGGGATGGCTTGCGCCGCGCGCGCGGGTGCGCCGCGTCGTAGACCTTCGCCAGGTGCTGGAAGTCCAGCTTCGTGTAGACCTGCGTCGTCGCGATGCTCGCGTGGCCCAGCAGCTCCTGCACGCCGCGCAGGTCGCCGCTGGACTGCAGCAGGTGGCTGGCAAAGCTGTGGCGCAGCATGTGCGGGTGCACGTGCGTCGGCAGCCCGGCCTGCAGGGCACGGCGGGCCAGCCGTGCGCGCACCTGGCTGGCGGTGAGCCGGCGCCCCTGCTGGCCGACGAACAGCGCCGGCTCGGCGTCGCGGGCGATCGTCGCGCGCTGCGCGAGCCACTGCGCCAGCGCCTGCAGCGCCGGCGCCCCCACCGGCACGCTGCGCCGCTTGGCACCCTTGCCGAGCACATGCGCGGTGGCGTCGGCGACATCGATCCACCCCGCCGCCGACGGGCCCGGGGCGTGGTCCAGGCCGACGAGCTCGCCGACGCGCAGCCCGCAGCCGTAGAGCAGCTCGACGATCGCCTGGTCGCGCAGGTCCAGCACGCGCGGCGTCTCGCGCGCGGACCCCACTGGCCCTTGCGCGGCCAGCGCGACGGCCTGGTCCACCGGCAGCGCCTTGGGCAGCGGCTTCGGCGCCTTCGGCGCCCGCACGCCGTCGACCGGATTCGCCCGGACCCGGCCCTCGCGGCCCAGCCAGCGGTACAGCCCGCGCCAGGCCGACAGGTGGATCGCGATGCTGCGCGCGCCCAGCGGCCGCGCGTGCAGCTGCGCGGCCCAGCGCCGCACCTGCGACGGCTGCACTTCGCGCAGCGGCACGGGTGCCGCTGCGGCAAAGCACTGCAACCGCAGCAGCGCGTCGTGCACCATCTGCACGCTGCGCGGCGCCAGGCGGCGCTCGACGCGCAGGTGCTCGATATAGCGCTGCAGATCGGGCTGCAGTTCCGGCTGCAGTTCCGGCAGCGGCTCGGACTGCGCTTCACGCCGCGGTTCGGGCCGCGGCGCGGCCTCGGCCATCGCGTTCAGTCCAGCAGCCGCGACAGCCCGGCGCTGGCGACCTCGCCGATGCGCGACAGGAACTCGGTGCCCATCGGCGCGGCGTAGCGCGTCGGGTCGGGCGAGCCCAGCACCAGCAGGCCGAAGGCCTCGGCAGCCTCGGGCCGGCGCAGCGGCACCATCGCCATCGAGGTCACGCCGGCGCCTTCGTCGAACCACGACGAGGCCTCGAAGCCGACGTTGGCGCCGCAGTAGGGCAGCGACAGGCTGGATGCAAAGCTCTTCAGGTCGTCGCTCACCGGCTGCGCCGCCGGCAGCGCGGCGTGCGCATCGGCCACGCCCCACAGCCGCAGCACCGCCTGCGGCACCTGGAAGCGATGCTTCAGGTCGTCGAGCAGCACCTGCGGCAGCGCCGTGGCGTCGGCGGTGAGCAGCAGTTGCAGCGTCCAGTGGTGCAGCCGCTCGGCGATGCCGGCGTTGTCCTGGCTGTTGCGGATCATCTCGATGATCTTGTGCTCCAGGCCCTTGATGCGCTCGCGCAGCATTTCCATCTGCCGCTCCTGCAGCGACACCGCGCGCTGGCCGTGCGGGCTGGTCAGCTGGATCGTCGCCAGCAGCTCGGCATGGCGCTCGAAAAAGCCGGGCGTGTTCAGCAGGTAGTTGCTGATGTCGTTCTCGGTGATGCCCTCGATGCTCACAGTTCGATCTCTCCTTGGAAGACGGTGGTGGCCGGCCCGGTCATGCGCACCGGCGCGTCGTTGCCGGCCCACTCGATGCTCAGGCGCCCGCCGCGCGTATCGACCTCGACGGCCACGCCCGCATCCAGCCAGCCCAGCCGGATGCCGGCGACCACCGCGGCGCAGGCGCCGGTGCCGCAGGCCAGCGTCTCGCCGGCGCCGCGCTCGTACACGCGCAGCGCGATCTGTGCGCGCGACACGACCTGCATGAAGCCGGCATTCACGTGCTGCGGGAAACATTCGTGCGCCTCGATGCGCGGGCCTTGCTCGGCCACCGGCGCCGTGCCCGCGTCGGCCACGCGCTGCACCGCGTGCGGGTTGCCCATCGACAGCACNNGGCCACAGCTCGAAGCCGCCCTCGCGCCGCGGGCTCATCCGGGCGGGCGCGAACGGGATGCGCTCGTGCGCGAAGTCGGGCACGCCCATGTCGACCGTAACGCGCTCGTCATCGTGCCAGACCAGCTCGAGCTGGCGGTTGACGGTCTCGACGCGGATGCGGCGCTTGTCGGTCAGCCCGCGCTCGCGCACGAAGCGCACGAAGCAGCGCG
>DDSQ01000181.1 GCA_002343845.1 Planctomycetes bacterium UBA2386
GGCACGGGGATCGGCACGTTGATGCCGACCATGCCCACCTGCACACGGCGCGCGAATTCGCGCGCCACGCCACCGTCGCTGGTGAAGCAGGCCACGCCGTTGCCGAACTCATGGTCGTTGATCAGCTGCACGGCCTCGGCCAGGTCCCTGGCGCGCACGCAGGCCAGCACGGGGCCGAAGATCTCTTCCTGGTAGATGCGCATCGTCGGCGTCACGTGGTCGAACAGCGTGCCGCCGGTGAAGAAGCCGCCCTCGAAGCCCGGCACCTTGAGGCCGCGGCCGTCGACGACGAGCTGCGCGCCTTCCTCGACCCCCAGCGCGATGCAGCCCTCGATGCGGTCTCGCGCCTGCTGCGTGACGATGGGGCCCATCTCGGCGTCGAGCTCCATGCCGTTCTTGATCTTGAGCTGCTTGGCCCGCTCGGCCAGGCGGGGCACGATCTTGTCGCCCACGTCGCCCACCAGCACCGCCACGCTGATGGCCATGCAGCGCTCGCCGGCGCTGCCGTAGGCGCTGCCGATCAGCGCGTCCACGGCCTGGTCGAGGTCGGCATCGGGCATCACCACCATGTGGTTCTTGGCGCCGCCCAGCGCCTGCACGCGCTTGCCGTGGTGCGCGCCTGTCTCGTAGATGTACTGCGCGATCGGCGTGCTGCCGACGAAGCTCAGCGCTTTCACGTCGGGGTGCGAGAGCAGCGCGTCCACCGCCACCTTGTCGCCCTGCACGACGTTGAACACGCCATCGGGCAGGCCGGCCTGCTGCAGCAGCTCGGCCATGAACAGGCTGGCGCTGGGGTCGCGCTCGCTGGGCTTGAGGATGAAGGCGTTGCCGCAGGCCAGCGCCACCGGGTACATCCACATCGGCACCATGCACGGGAAGTTGAACGGCGTGATGCCGGCCACCACGCCCAGCGGCTGGCGCAGCGTCCAGTTGTCGATGCCGGTGGAGACCTGGTCGGTGTAGTCGCCCTTCAAGAGCTGCGGCACGCCGCAGGCGAATTCGACGATGTCGATGCCGCGCGTGACCTCGCCCTGTGCGTCGGTGAAGACCTTGCCGTGCTCGGCGGTGATCATCGCCGCCAGCGTGTCGCGGTGCTGGTTGAGCAGCGCGAGGAAGTTGTTGAGCACGCGGGCGCGGCGGATCGGCGGCATGTCGCCCCAGGCCGGCTGCGCGGCCTTGGCCGCAGCCACGGCGGCGGCGACGTCGGCGGTCTCGGCCAGCAGCACCTGGCGCGCCACCGCGCCGGTGGCGGGGTTGTAGACCGCCTGGCTGCGGGCGCCGCTGCCCCGGGTGGGCCGGCCACCGATCCAGTGGCCGATGTCGGTGGTGGCGGTGAAGGCTGCGGGCGCGCCCATGGCGGTCTCCAGTTGGTGGGAAAACGCGCAGTCTAAGAAAAAAGGCGGACCGGTCAAAAAAGGCGGCCCGCGGTGCTTGCGCAGCGCGGGCCGGTCAAGTCCTGTGAATAGGACGCCGTCGGAATCGTCAACGTCAGGCGCCGCAGCGCTCTCCCCCTGTGCGGCACTTTAGGCGCCCGGTCCGCGACTGACCATCCCGGAGGCCGGGGGGATGACAATGCCGGCATGACGACCCAGCCGAAGACCGACGACGCACCACTGGACGAGGCCGGGATCGACCGGCTGCAGCAGTTGCTCGACGCCGTGCCGGCCCCGCTGGAGCCGCTGGACGTGAGCGCGCTCGACGGCTACCTCTGCGGCGTGCTGCTGCAGCCGCGCCCGGTGCCGCCGGCCGACTGGCTGCCGGGCGTCCTGGACCTCGACGGTCGGCCCTGCCCGGCCGGCTACGACGCCGGGCCGCTGAAGGCGCTGGTGCTCCGGCGCCACGCCGAGCTGGAACGTGCCATCGCGCGGCGCGACTGGTTCGACCCCTGGATCTTCCAGCTCGACGAGGCCGACTCGCCGTCGGAAGCCGTGCTGCCCTGGGTGGCCGGCTTTGCCGCCGCACAGGACCGCTGCCCGGCACTGATGGCCGTCGAGGACCCGGCGCTGGTGGAGCCGCTGGCGCTGCTGTACCTGCATTTCGACCGCGACGACCTCGAGGACGCCGACGCCCTGCTCGAGGTCATCGACACGCTGGAGCCGCCGTCCGACCTGGCCGAGGCGGTGCAGGACGTGGTGCGCGCCGTGATGCTGATCGCCGACGTGTCGCGGCCGCGGGCACCTTCCAGGCCGCCGGCGCGGCCGCGCGGCGGCAGACCGTCCGGCCCTGGCACGCGCCGAAGGCGCTGAGTCAAGCGCCGGCGAAGACCCGGCGCGCATGCACGCCCAGGCCATGGGCGACGCTGGCGAAGCGGTCGCCGCGCACCACGCGGGCGGCGCTGAATTCGGCGCCGATGCGGTCCACCAGCGGCGCCAGGCCGGTCGAGCCGCCGGTGAAATACAGCGTGTCGACCGCCGAAGGCGCCAGCCCGGCCAGGCGCACGGTCTGGCGCGCGGCGTCGACGATGCGCTGCAGGTCGGCCTCGATGGCGCGGCTGGCGACGGGCTCGTCGAGCCGGGCCACCAGGCCGGCCTCGACCTCGCCGAGGTCGATGCGGGCCAGGCCCTGGGTGGCGACGTCGATCTTGGCCTGCTCGGCCGCGGCCGCCAGCGCGTGGCCCAGACGGGCCCGCAGCACCTGCAGCAGGCGGCGGTGGTGGGTGGGATCGGCAAACCAGTCGCGCATCTGCCGCACCTCGGCCAGCCTTGCCGGCGCATAGACGGTATTGATCAGGTGCCAGGTCGCAAGGTCGAAATACAGGCCGCTGGGCATCTCGCGCGCGGCCTCGCCGGGCCGTGCGCGCCTCAGCGTGCGATGGCCCAGCAACGGCAGGATGGCGGTCAGCTCCACGTGGCGGTCGAAATCGGTGCCGGCCACGTGCACGCCGTGGCTGGCCAGGATGTCGTCGCG
>DDSQ01000189.1 GCA_002343845.1 Planctomycetes bacterium UBA2386
CGCCTTCCACCTGGCCGCGCTGGGTCAGCCGCGTGTGCGGGTCATCGACCGCCTGGGCATCGGTGCCGGTACCAGTGCGCAGAGCAGCGGCATCCTGCGCACGCACTATTCGGTGCCGCAGAACGTCGAGCTGGCGCGGCGATCCTTCGCCGCCTTCGAGCACTTTGCCGACCACGTGGGCGACGCCGAGGCCGATGCCGGCCTGGTGAAGTGCGGCTATCTGATCGCTGCCCCCGAGGGGCCGCGGCTGGCGGCGCTGCAGGCCGCGCTGGCGCAGCAGCAGGCGATGGGCATTCCACTCGACCGACTGGATGCCCGGCAGGCGGCCGAGCGGCTGCCGATCGCGCGTTTCGACGACGCGGCGCTGATCGGCTTCGAGCCGCAGGCCGGCTTCGCCGACGCCTACCTCACCGCGACCGGCTTCGCGCGCGCGGCGCGCCGGCGCGGCGTGCGATTCGCCGAGGGCGTCAGCGTCACGGGGCTGCAGCTGGATGGCGCCCGCGTGCGCGGCGTGCACACGGACCGCGGCCCGGTGGCCTGCGGCACGGTGATCAGCGTGCAGAACATCTGGGCAGGCGAGCTGCGGCGCTGGGCCGGGCTGGAGGTCCGGCTGGTCGCCGAACGCCACCGCGTGATCGCGCTGGCCGGTCCTGCACCCTACTCGGCCTCGATGCCCGTGTTCAAGGACCTCGCGTCGCCGGGCATGCTCTACGCCCGCAGCTACGGCGGCACGCAGATGCTGGTCAGCGAAGGCATCGCCGGCGAGGTGCTGGCCGAGCCGGACCTCGCGCAGGGCGACGTCGGCATGGACCTGGTGGCCGCGATCGGCGAACAGGTCGCCGAACGTTTCCCGGGGTGGGACGAGGCCGCGCTCGCATCGAGCTGGACCGGTGTCTACGACGTGACCCCCGACTGGAACCCGGTGCTCGGCCGCGTGCCGGGCGTCGAAGGCCTGGTCGTCGGCTTCGGCTTCTCGGGTCACGGCTTCAAGCTCTCGCCCGCGGTCGGCCGCGTGCTCGCGCAGTGCGCCCTCGGGCTGCCGACCGACGTTTCGCTGCAGCCCTACGCCTTCGAGCGTTTCGCCAGCGGCCGGCTGCTGAGCGGCCGCTACGGCGCCGGCGCGGTGTCCTGAGGCGGGCCGCGGCGCAGCGCGCCCGGGCCGGCCGCCGCGCGACCGGGGTGCCGGACGTCAGACCTCGCGGGCCGCCACGCGCACGCCGTCGCGCACGGCCGGCGGCGGGTAGACGATGACCGGGGTGCCTGCCGACAGGCCTTGCCGCACCCAGGCGAAGCCACCGCCGCGCCCGCCGATCTCGACCGGCCTCAACCGTGCACGGCCGCCCTCGACGACGAACACGGCCATGCCCTCGCCCTGCGGCTGCGGGAAGACCGCGCTGAGCGGCACGCGCAGCGCCTTCGGCACCTGCAGCACGAGCAGCCGCACACCGACGCGATAGCCGTCGCCGAGCGCCGACCACTGCGCCGGCGGGCTGCTCAGGTCGATCAGCACGTTGACCCGCTGCTCCTCGACGCCGAGCGCGGAGACCTTGGTGAACGCGGCCGGCTCGACGAGGCGCACGCGCCCCTCGAGCGTGGTCTCGCCGCCCCAGCGCTCGATGCGCACCGCCGTGCCGGGCCGGGCCTGCGGGGCGTCGGTGGTCAGCAGCTCGACGACCACTTCCAGCTGTGCCGTGTCGCCGAGCTCGAGCAGCGGCGTGCCGATGGCCACGGCCGCCTCGCTGGCCTGCAGCACGCGCAGCACCCGCCCGGTGACCGGCGCGCGCACCGCGAAGTCGCGTGGCGAGGCGCCCGGCGTGCCGGGCTGCCGCACGGCGTACAAGGCCGCGCGCGACTCCGCCAGCGCCGCGTCGGCCACGCGCTGCTCCTGCTGCGCCGACTCCAGCTCGCGCCGCGCCGCCTGCAGCGCGAGGCGGCTGTTCTCCAGCTGCGTCGGCGAGACGAAGCCCTGCGCGGCCAGCGGCTCGCTGCGCTGCTGCTCGGACTGCGCCTGCGCGAGCGACACGCGGCCGCGCTCGACGCGCGACGCGGCGAGCTTGAGGCGTTCCTGCGCGGTGCCCACGCGCGACTCGAGTTCGCGCCGGCTGCGATCGTCGAGCATCGGCGCATAGGTCGGCTGCAGCCAGGCCACGACGTCGCCGGCCTTGACCGTGTCACCGGCGCGCAGTGCGATGCGCGCGAGCCGGCCGGACAAGGGCGCGGAGACGACGAAGCGCTCGCGCAGCCGCGTCCGGCCGTCTTCATCGATCGTCGACTCGAACGGCCCCTCGCCGGCCGTGGCCAGCTCGACCTCGACGGGCCGCGGCGCGAAGGCCCAGGCCAGCGCCGCCACCACGGCGGCCCCGCCGAGGGCCAGGAAGAGGAAGGTCTTGCGTGTCATCGTCGATGTCCTGCAGGGGTTCGCCAGCCGTCACTCGCGGGTCTTCAAGGCGGCCACCATGTCCAGCCGGTCGATGCGCCGCCGCACGACCAGCGCGCTGGCGACGCCGGCGGCCAGCACCACGATCGCCGCCCACGCGTAGGTGCGCGGCAGGATGACCACCGGGAAGCTGAACTGGTCCGAGCGCAGCAGCTCGACCACGAGGTGCACGAGCCCGAAGCCCAGCGCCATGCCCAGCGGCAGCGCGATGGCGATGGCCAGCGCCATCTCCCCGAGCAGCAGGCCCGAGACCTCGGCGCGCGTGAAGCCCAGCACGCGCAGGCTGGCCAGCTCCCAGGTGCGCTCCGACAGCGCGATGCGCGCGTTGTTGTAGACCACGCCGATGGCGATGACGGTCGCGAAGAGCGTCAGCACCGTGCTCATGATGCGCACGTTGCGCGCGCTGATCTCCTCCATGTTGCGCCACATCGTCGACTTGCTGAAGGCGCCGACGACGCGCGGCATCTCGCGCGTGGCGCGCAGCACCGCCGGCTCGCTGCCGTTCTCGATGCGCAGGGCGAACTGCGACGCCAGCGGCCCCTCGCCGAGCAGCCGGTTCAACGCGTCGCGCTCGAGGTAGGCGTTCAGACCCATCATCTCGCGCGTGGTCGCCTGCACCGGCACCTCGAGCACCGCGCGACGGCCTTCGAGCACCTCGACGCGCAGCACCTCGCCCGGGCGCACGCCCAGCTTGT
The DNA here is from genome assembly GCA_002343845.1 of Planctomycetes bacterium UBA2386. Next base: position 3,133 of record DDSQ01000189.1, read on the forward strand.
CGGCCAGCCGGTCGGTCAGCACCAGCCCGTGGGGCGACGGCCGCGTCTGCCGCAGGTCCGCCGCCACGATGCGGCGCAGCTGCGGCTCGCGCGCGAAGCCCTGCAACGCGACGCGTTCGGTGCGGTGGCCCTTGACCAGCTGCACGAGGACGTCGCGCCCGGGCTCGACCGCCTGCACGCCCGGCAGCCGCGACAGCGCGAGACCTGCCGCGTCGTCCACCGGCTCGGCCATCCAGACAATCACGTCGGCACGCAGCGCGACGTTGAACTGCGCGTCGACGATGAAGTCGATCGCGTCGCGGAAGAAGTTGCCCATCACGACGATCGCCACCGACGCCGCCACGCCGCCGACCGACAGCCCGGTGCGCCAGGGCCGGCGCTCCATGTTGCGCAGGATCATGCGCAGCGCCGGCCCGATGCGCACGAGGCCCAGCCGCTCGACCAGCGTGCGCCGGTAGCGGCCGGGCGCCGGCGGCCGCATGGCCTCGGCCGGCGCCAGGCGCACGGTGGCGACGATCGCATTGAGCGTGCCGAGCACCGCGGTGGCCAGCGTGATGCCGATGCTGACCGCCAGCAGCCACGGCTCGATGCGGTGCTCGAAGCTCGGGAAGAAGAAGAACTCGGCGTACAGGCCGGTGAACATCGTGCCGAGGCGGTCGCCGATCCACACGCCCAGCAGCAGCCCGATCGCGACGATCGCCAGCACGAGCTTCAGGTAGTGCGCGGCAATGCTCGCGTCCGGGTAGCCCAGCGCCTTCAGCGCGGCGATCTGCTCGCGCTGCGTGGTCACCAGCCGCGAGACGACGACGTTGAGCAGGAAGGCCGCGACGCCGAGGAAGATCGACGGCAGCACCGTGCCCAGCACGCGCTGCTCCTTGATCTCGTTGTCGAGCATCGCGTGCGAGGGCTGATCGCCGCGGCCGTGCGCCTCGCGCCCGCCGTAGCGCGCGAGCCGGGCCGTCAGCTCGCCGATCACCGCCGGCTCGGCTGCCTGCGGCGCGAGCTTCACGGCGACGCGGTTGAAGGCGCCGCGCATGTCGTAGGCCGCCGCGAGGACTTCGCGATCGACCCAGAAGACACCGAAGCCGCGCAGGTCGGGCATGCCGGCGAGGCCGGCGAAGATGAACTCCGGCGACAGCGCGATGCCGACGACCACCAGCGTGCGACGCTTGCCGTTGACGGTCGCCGACAGGCGTGCACCCGGGCCCAGGCCGCGCGCCCGGGCGAAGCCGGCCGAGACCAGGGCCTCGACCTCGTGATCGCTTCCGCGGCCGCCGGCCTGCGGCATGCGCCCGCCGGCCAGCGTCACGCGGTTCATGCGCGGCGGGCTGCGCAGGTCGAGCCCGATCAGCTGGCCGACGATCGGGTCGTCGATGCCCTCGATCTCGACGCGCACGAACTGCTCGACGGTGGTCTGCACGTCGGCGACCCCGTCCACCTCGCGCAGCAGCGGCACGACGGCGTCGGGCGCCCGCTTGACGCCGGCGAAGACATCCGCGAAGCGCCCGCTCGCGTAGAAGCGGTCGCGCGCCAGCGCCAGCGAGTCGACCGCCGACAGGCAGGTGAGGAAGCCGCCGATGCCGCTGGCGACGACCAGCGCGATGGTCAGCGCCTGGCTCCACATCAGGCGCAGGTCACGCAGGAGCTTGCGGTCCAGGGCCTTCACCAGGACAGCTCCGAGGGCCGGATCTTGTGCGCGTTGCGCTCGACGCCGACGATGCGGCCGTCGCCGAGGCGGATCACGCGGTCGGCCATGCCGGCGATGGCCGCGTTGTGGGTGATCACCACGGCCGTGGTGCCCAGCTCCTCGTTGATCGCCGCGATCACCTCGAGGACGAGCTTGCCGGTCTGGTAGTCCAGCGCGCCGGTCGGCTC
>DDSQ01000032.1:0-1302 GCA_002343845.1 Planctomycetes bacterium UBA2386
CTGACGCACGAGACCTACGTGCACGCCACCAGCATCGGCCAGCCCGAGATCGACGAGACGCCGTGCCGCACGACGGTGGACGGCGACAGCGCGGTGACCAGCCGCTTCATGAACGGGATCCAGGCCCCGCCGTTCTGGCGCATGGCGATGCGCGCCAACGGCCTGCCCGACGACCAGCCGGTGGACCGCTGGCAGATCTGCCGCTTCTCGCCGCCGAGCCACGTGCTGATCGAGGTGGGCGTCGCGCTGGCAGGCCGCGGCGGCGTGGACGCGCCGAAGGAGCAGAAGGTCTACAGCATCGTCGTCGACTTCATCACGCCCGAGACCGAGACCTCGATGTGGTACTTCTGGGGCATGGCGCGCAACTTCCGGCCCGAGGACCGGGCGCTGACGGCACAGATCCGCGATGGCCAGGGCCGCATCTTCGCCGAGGACCTGGAGATCCTCGAGCGCCAGCAGGCCAACCTCTCGCGCTGGCCGCAGCGCGAGCTGCTGCGGCTGAACATCGACGCCGGCGGCGTGCAGGCGCGCAAGATCATCGAGCGGCTGGTGGCCGCGGAGCAGNNGCCGCTGCGCCCGTGGCCGGCACCACGGCCTGAAGCGATGGGTACCCCCCCGATGCTGCGCGTGCGGGTCACGCGCAAGGTCCGCGAGGCCGAGGACATCTGCAGCTTCGAGCTGGCCGCCGAAGACGGCGCGCCGCTGCCGGCGTTCGCCGCTGGCTCGCATGTCGACGTGCAGCTGCCCGGCGGGATCACCCGCCCGTACTCGCTGTGCAACGACCCGGCCGAGACCCACCGCTACCTGATCGCCGTGCTGCGCGAGCCGGCCTCGCGCGGCGGCTCGGCGGCGATGCACGAGCAGGTGCACGAGGGCTCGCTGCTGCAGATCGGCCTGCCGAAGAACCACTTCGCGCTGGCGCACGAGGCGCCGCGCCACCTGCTGATGGCCGGCGGCATCGGCGTCACCCCGATCCTGTGCATGGCCGAGCGGCTGGCCGCGACCGGCGCGGACTTCGAGATGCACCACGCGACACGCTCGCTCGCGCGCACCCCCTTCCTCGGGCGCATCCGCGACGCGGGTTTCGCGTCGCGCGTGGCGCTCCACCTCGACGACGGCGAGCCGGCGCAGCGGCTGGACATCCCCGCGGTGATCGCCGCGCAGCCGCCGGGCACGCACCTGTACGTCTGCGGCCCGCGCGGCTTCATGGACGCCGTGCTTGGTGCGGCGCGCGCCGCCGGCTGGGCCGAGGGCCACCTCCACGTCGAGGTCTTCGCCGCCGAGGTGCAGCCGCAGGCCGGT
>DDSQ01000032.1:1447-2705 GCA_002343845.1 Planctomycetes bacterium UBA2386
GCCCGCATGCCCGCCCGGCGCGGCAGCCCCCGCTGCTAAGCTGTCTTCCCAGGACGCGCCCGCGCCGCCCGATCCCACGCCTCGAACCCGGAGACCCCGCATGACCCTGCGCACCACGCCCCCGTTCCGCGCCGACCACGTCGGCAGCTTCCTGCGCCCGAGCTACCTGCTCGAGGCCCGCGAGCAGTACTTCGTCAAGAAGAGCATCTCGGCCGGGCAGCTGCGTGCCGTCGAGGACCGCGCCATCGCCGAGATCGTCAAGTTCCAGCACGACGTCGGCCTGCAGTCGATCACCGACGGCGAGTTCCGCCGCACCTACTTCCACATCGACTTCCTCGAGCAGCTCGGCGGCGTGAAGACCGACATCCCGGTGACGGTGAAGAAGCCCGACGGCACCGAGGAGCTCGCGCCGCCGGTGATCCGCGTGATCGACAAGGTGCGCCACGCGAAGAACATCCAGCTGGCCGACTTCCAGTACCTGAAGGCGCAGGTCCAGGCGCTGGGCGCGGGCGGCCTGACGCCGAAGGTGACCATCCCGAGCCCGACGATGCTGCACTTCCGCGGCGGCCGCGCCGGCATCAGCAGGGAGGCCTACCCCGAGCTCGACCCCACCTTCTACGACGACGTGGCCAAGGCCTATGGCGACGAGCTGCAGTCGCTGGCCGACGCCGGCTGCACCTACGTGCAGATGGACGACACGAACATGGCCTACCTGTGCGACGAGAAGATGCGCGAGGCGGCCCGCCAGCGCGGCGACGACCCGAACGAGCTGCCGCACCGCTACGCGGCCTTCATCAACAAGGTGGTGGCGCGCAAGCCCGCGGGCATGACGCTGGCGATGCACCTGTGCCGCGGCAACTTCAAGAGCACCTTCGCGGCCCAGGGCAACTACGAGCCGGTGGCCGAGGCCCTGCTGGCCGAGATGAACCTCGACGCCTTCTTCCTGGAGTACGACGACGACCGCTCGGGCGACTTCCGCCCGCTGCGTTTCCTGAAGCCCGGCAAGATCGTCGTGCTGGGCCTGGTGACGACCAAGTTCGGCCAGCTCGAGCACAAGGATGACCTGAAGCGCCGCATCGGCGAGGCCGCGCAGTACGTGCCGCTGGAGCAGCTGTGCCTGAGCCCGCAATGCGGCTTCTCGAGCACCGTGCACGGCAACAACATCGCGGTGGAAGACCAGCGCCGCAAGCTGGCCCTCGTCGTCGAGACCGCGCGCGAGGTGTGGGGCTGAGCGTGGACGCAAGACAGTCCACTGCGG
>DDSQ01000032.1:2721-5223 GCA_002343845.1 Planctomycetes bacterium UBA2386
CAACGGCGCCCGCGGGCGCCGTTGTCGTGTCAGGCGGGGCGCGCCGCGGCGCGCCCCGGCAGCCGCGTCACTGCCAGCTGTTGTTGAACAGCGCCGTGCGGATCTGGTTGGCCAGCAGCGCGTGGCCGTACGGCGTCGGGTGGAAGCCGTCGGAGAAGAGGTAGGTGCGCCACCAGTCGGCCCCGCCGGTCGCGCCCGCCGGCGGCGTGGTCGCGCTCAGCGCGGCGGTCGTGCAGGTGGGGAAGCTGTAGGTCGGCAGGCCGTCGGAGCCGAGGCCGGTGGCCGGGCAGGCCGTCGTCGTGACGTTGGTCAGGCCGTACAGCGCCGGGCGCGCGACCGCGTCGTTGAAGAAGCCGTAGAAGTCGACCAGCAGGATGCTGGCGTTGCCGGCGACCTTGGCGGCCAGCTCGTTGTTGAACGCGACGACCCAGTTCTTGAACAGCGTCTCGGCTGCCGTGCGCGCGGCCGTGCCGGTGGCGCCGCCGCCGTTGGCCGCGGCGATGCCGTTGAGCACCATCTGGAAGCGCGGCGTGTTGGTGATCGCCGGCATGTTCAGCAGCACGACGTAGCGGGCGCCCTTGTCGAGCGCGTGCGTCTTGATCTGGTCGAAGAAGCGCGCCGCCAGGGCCTGCATGTACAGGCCGCCCAGGTCGGCCAGGCCCTGCGCGGTGGCCAGGCGCGGATCGACCGTGGCCGCCGGCAGCACCGTCTTCAGCGCGTTGCCGTAGCTCGTCACCGCGGCCAGCTGTGCGGGCGTGCCGGGGGCTGCCTGGCCGATCGCGAGGTACAGCCCGACGATGTCCGCCGCGTCGTTGCCGCCACCGTCGATCAGCAGCAGGTCGTTGGCCGTGTGGTTGCCGGCGGCCACCGCCGTCTGCAGCTGCACGACGACATTGCGCGGATCGGCCGCCGACATGCCGGCCGTGGCGCCGTTGATGCGCCCGCCGCCGATCGCGAAGTTGGTGCAGCCCGCGGTGGGGTTCGGCGCGAAGGTCGTGCCGGTGAAGGTGTAGAAGTTGCAGTGCTGCGCCANNCCGGTAGCTCGTGGCCACCAGCTCCGGGAACACCGGCTGCGGCGCGCCCGCCGGGCCTTGCACCGTCGCGCGGATGCCGCCGAAGGTGCCGACATCGGCCAGGCTGTCGCCCATGACCTTGACGGTGCGGATGGTGGGCAGCGGGATCGAGTCGCTGCCGCCGCCGCAGCCGGCCAGCAGGGCGGCGGCCGCGACGGCCGTCAGCGCTGCACGGGCCCAGGCGCCGCTCGTGCGCAGGTTGGATCGCATGCGTTCTCCTTGAAATTCCGGCGCCCCGCGGCATCGCCGACCCCGGCCGTGCCCGCGCGCCCAAGACCTTGGACAGCCGGCAATCATAGGTCCGGGGGGTGGACGGCGGGCGCGGAGTTTCCCGCCATCGTTTTGGATTGACAAACCCGGCGCCCTCCCGCAAGCCGCCGGGAGCTGCCCGGCCTCAACGACGCGGCGAAGCGCGCAGGGTCTTCAGCGCGATCAGCAGCAGCGCGCCGCTGACGGTGGCCATCCAGACCTGCGGGCTGCCGACCAGGTCGGGCAGCTGGCCGAGCAGCTCGGGCGACTTCTGCTCGACGTAGCGGGTGAGCTCGAAGACCTGCTCGCCGCGGATGGTGTCCAGCACCTCGGGGGTCAGCTCCACCGGCTGCGAGGGGCGGGCCGGAAGCAGGCGCGAGAACGCACCCGCCGCCACCGCCACCAGGGCCAGCGGGCCCACCGGTTGGAGCATGGCCTTCAGCAGCCGCTTGCGCACGGCCACCGGCGCCTCTTCGTAGAAGCCGGCCACCAGCGGGGCGAGCTCGGAATCGGTTGCGGATGCTGGTGGGCTGGCTTGACGTCGCGGCTTCATGGGACCCCCCGTTCGCGGGGAACGAGGCCGGATCCTGCCATCCCGAGGGCCCGGATCTCGTGACGCGGTCGTGGCAAGTCGTGTCAAGACGTCACGCGGCCGCGCCTGCAGTACGCTTGCGGCAGCCTGCGATCCGCCGCCCACCCATGACACCGATCTGGACACAAGAGATTTCCGTCGAGAGCCTGACCGCCGTGTCCCGCGGCACCGCCGTCGAGCGGCTGGGCATCGAGTTCCTCGAGGTCGGTCCCGACTTCATCCGCGCGCGGGTGCCCGTCGACGAGCGCACGCGCCAGCCCTACGGCCTGCTGCACGGCGGCGTCTCGGTGGTGCTGGCCGAGACGCTGGGTTCGTGCGGTGCCGCGCGCACCTGCCCGCCGGGCTCGCGCGCCGTGGGCCTGGAGATCAGCGCCAGCCACCTGCGCGCCACCTCCAGCGGCTGGGTCACCGGCACGGCACGGCCGCTGCACATCGGCCGCCGCACCCAGGTCTGGCAGATCGAGCTGGTGGACGAGGCCGGCCGGCCGACCTGCGTCTCGCGCCTCACGATGGCCATCCTCGAGCCGCGCGAATGAGCGGCGAACACACCGGACTGCCGGCCGAGCCGGCACCCGAACCGGGATCCGA
>DDSQ01000100.1 GCA_002343845.1 Planctomycetes bacterium UBA2386
CAGCCGCCGCTCCGTCGCCGAACAGACCCATGCTGATCAGGTTCGCGATCGAACGATCCTGCGGCTGCAGCGTCAGTGAGCACTGTTCGACCGTCAGCACCAAGGCCACGCCACCGGGGTGCCCGCGCACGTAGTCGGTGGCGCGCGAAACCGCCGCGGCGCCGGCAACGCAACCCAGCCCGAACATCGGCACGCGCTTGACGTCGGGACGCAGCCCGAGCCGCGTGACGAGGTGGGCATCGATCGACGGGCTGGCGAGGCCGGTCACCGTCGAGAAGAAGATCGCGTCGACCTCGGCGGGCGCGACCTTCGCCGCGGCCAGGGATCGCGTGCACGCGGCCTCGCCGAGTTCGATCGCACCGCCCAGCCACGCCGCGTTCGCCGCGGTGAAGTCGCCGAGCCGTGCGTAACGTTCGAGCGGCAACGTCAGGTAGCGCCCCTCGATCCCCGAGTTCGCATGCAACGAGCGGATGCGGGCGGCCAGCCTGTCGTCGGCGCCGACGATCCGCACGATCTCCTCGGTCAGCACAGACTGCGGATACCAGTGCGCAGGGAATGCAGTACGCACGGCAGCGATCTTCATGGCCAGAGCCTGGGCAGCAGATACGGAACGGTCGCTTTGTAGGCCGCGAACTTCGAACCGTGGTGACGCAACCACCGCGCTTCCTTGTGCAGCGGACCCAAGACGCAGTACAGCAGCCACCCCCCGGCCAACAGCAGCCAGTCGAGCGACCAGGTCGGTGCCGTCAGCAGCACCAGGCCGAAACCCAGGTAGATCGGCTGCCGGCAGGCGCGGAACAGGCCGTCGGTCGGCATGCCGCCGTAGTCGACCGGGTGCCTGCGCCACAGCGCCAGCCAGCCGGCGGCGCCGGTCTGCAGGCCGAGGCCAGCGTCATGCATCGCCTTGCCGAGGAACGCCCAGGCCAACACGAAGGCGATCCACTGCGCGGCGCCGAGCCACCCCGTTGGCGTGTGCCACACGATGCCCGAGGGCGTCCACAGGCCGAACACCAGCAGCAACTGCAGCGACGTGATCAACGCGTACGTCGACGAGGCCAACGTCCGGCCGTGGCCGAACGGCGACAACCGCGCGACGACGTGCCGGCCGCGCGCACCCAGCAGCCAGCTGTGCAACAAGGGGAACTGCGCGACGAGCAGCAGATTCGCGACGATTGCCAGCCCGCCGTCCACGCTGCCGAGCCCCACCTGCAGACCGGTCGCGAGGGACACCGCCATCGCGGCGACGGCACCGCCGAACGCGGCCAAGCTGGTGACCGCCATCGCTGCCGCTGCAACTCGTGGGGCGAGTGTCACGCTGCACTCCGCCGGTAGAGGGCCGCATAGCCGACGCGCAAGTCCTCGCTGCGCTCGAGTTGGATGACCCCGTGGCGCAGGGAGCGGAGCAGGCGCGGGCGTTCCCCGCAGCGTTGGACCCGCACGAGTCCCGCACGAGTCGCGTGGGTTTCGAGTTCGTCGGGAGCGACGAAGTGGTCGTAGCGGTGCGTGCCTCGCGGCACGAAACCGAGCCCCTCGGCGAGCCAGATCGCGAGCCAGCGGGCACGCTGCGTTCGCGCAATGGTGTTGACGAACAGGTGCCCGCCGACAGCAAGCACCCGGGCCGCCTCGGCGAGGGTGGGCGCGATCCGGCTCGGCGCCACGTGTTCGAGGACATCCGCCAGCAGTACCAAGTCGGCGCAGCCGTCCGCCACGGGCGCCTCGTCGATGGCCCCCCGCACCGGCGCCACCCCAGGCTGCTGCCGGGCCTGCAGTTCGCGGAGTGCTTTCCCGGCGATGTCGACCGCCACGACCCGGGCGCCGTCCTGTGCCAGCGGCACCGCCAGCAGACCGCCGCCACAACCAAGATCGACGACCAGTCTCCGCTGCGCCGCCGGCAGCCAGTCCCGGAGCAGGCCGAGCCGGAACGTGGTGACCGCGCGCAACGACGCGAAGGCACGGCAACCAGGGTCCCACCAGCCCCCGCGATCGAAGTGCGCGTCCACCGCAGGAAGGTCCTTCACTGCAGCGCCTCGTGCCGCAGGACCACGCGACCCGCCCCCGACGTCAACCGTACGAACTCGCCGACGACCTCGACCGCCACCGGCGGCCCGTCATCGAGGTGCAGTTGGCCGCCCGCATGGCGCCAGGTTCCGTCGCGCGTCTGGAACGCGACGACGTCGGTCTCGATCAGCGCCGCTGCGGTGTAGGTTCCGTCGGCCCGGAACCAGTACCAGATGCGACGCAGGGACGCTGCCGCTTCACCTTGGACTTCGACCGACATGTAGAGCCCCGCCCACGCGAACTCCGGCGCCGGCACGAACGCCAACGACTCGGTGCCGGTGGCGACGAGCCGCAGGCCGGGGTCGACGACGTTCGAGGCGATGCAACCCGACAGCACCATCGTCGCGAGCACGACGCACTTGGAGGCGTTCACTTGGCGGCTCCAGCGACGGCGCCGGCGCGGGCGCGCGCCCTGAGGGCGATCCACACCTTCACTTCGTCCTGCATGTTGACCAGCCCGAGTTGGCTCGGCACCGGCACGCCGTAGTCACTGAGCAGCAATGGCACCTGACCGGTGACCACCACGCGCTGCTGGGGGTCCACCTCGATCCGGATCGGCATCTCCACTTCGCGACTCACGCCGCGGATCGTCATGCGCCCGTGCACCGTGCCACGCGACGTCCGGCCGGCGATGTCGACGCCATCGGCTGCGGCGACGAAGCGGGCCACGGCGAACGAGATCGTGGGGTGCGCCGTCACCTCCAGGTGTTCCCGCATGTTCGTGTCGCGGCCGTCGACCCCGGTGCCGAGGGTTGCCGCCTGCACCTCGATGCCACCGCTCCAGGCTCCATCCTTGCCCGCCAGGTCGGCCCGGAACGAACCTCGCAACTGCGACGTGACACCGCTGAAGTCGTGCAACGTGCTCTTCGCGTCGAAGCCGACACGCGACAGTTCTGGCACGACATCGAAGTCGTGGACGACGTCGAAGGCGAACACGGCCTTCGGCACGGTGAAGGACAGGAACGTCGTCGTAGGCGCAGGAGCAACCGGTTCGATCGCCGGAGGCGGAGCCGGCGAGACATCGGGAGCGTTCGCCGTCGCCGCACCGCCCTTCGACGATTCCGGCGATGCAACCACGGGGCCGGGGGGCGCCACCGGCACGGTGCCGCCGCCTGCCAGCGCGGGCGCGTTGGCGGCAAGGCGGTCTTCGAGCCGCGACAGCCGCGTCGTCAGTTCGGAGTTCGCCGCCCCCAGCGCCACCAGCCGCTGGCGGAGTTCGTCGGTACGCTGCGCTGCGCCGGCTTCGAGGCCACGACCGAGCTTCCCGAAGTTGTCGGCGATCGCCTGCTGCAACTCGCTCACGGTGCGACCCAAGCCAGCGACGTCGTCGCGCAGCAGGGCCACGGGATCGACGGCTTCACGTGCCGCATCCTCGCTGATCACGACGTTCACGCGATCGCGCAGCACGACGAAGCCCGCCGTGGCCCCACCAACCAGCGACAACACGAACAGGACGCCCAACCACTGCAGCAGCCTCGCCATGCCGGACGCGAGGCAAGGCCCGTACCCACGGCACGCACCCACGGTCGCACGGCGCGCTGCTCGGTGCATGGGGTGCGGACCGTGCATTCCTTGCGCACTGGCGTGTAGGACCTGCATGGTCCTTCGACCCGCCCCCCTCGGCATGGTGGCGGCACGGCGTGTGCCATGCGGCTGCCACCTGCGTGGCGAACGACGTGACGAGATCCTGGCCCCGCCACCTCCCATGGCTCTCGTTCGTGCTGCTGCTCGGCGTCGCGACCGTGGGCATGCTCCGACAACGGGTCGACCCGACGAACCACGCGCTCAAGGACCCGACCAGCCGCGATGCCGACGCGCTGCGTGAGCTGCACGAAGTCGTCGGCGACGACCCGATCCTGCTGCTCGGATTCACGACGCGGGGCGGTCTGCCGATGGCCGACGCCGACCGCGGTCACCTCGAACGGCTGCGAGTGCAGCTCGCCACGCAGCCCGACGTGCGGGCAGCAACCGCGATCCCGCTGGCGGACGAAGGCCTGGCCGTCTTCTCGCTCGAACTCACCGGCGACGAGGCGCACGCCGCCGGGGAACGGGCCATCGCCACCGCCGACGCCGAGAAACCGCCGACTGTCGACGTACACGCCGCCGGCTTGTCGCACCTGGAAGGGACCATCGCTGCGCGAATCGCCGCCGAGCGGGCGCGCGTGGTGCCGATCGTCATCGCGGTGCTGGCGCTCGCGCTCGCTTGCATCTACCGCCACGCCACGCTCGTGGTCGCCGCCCTGCTGCCCGCGATCGCCGCGATCGTGACGCTCGAAGGCGCCCTCGGCTGGCTCGGACATCCGCTCGACCCGATCGCGTCGATGCTCGATCCGGTGCTGCTCACGATCGGCGTCGGCGGTTCCGCGCACTTCATCCAGTCGTTCCGCCTGGGGCAGGCGGCAGGGCTCACCAACGCCGCCGCCGCGGCGAGCGCCGCCCGCGACGTTCTGCACCCCGCATTGCTCGCGACCGCCACCACGATGATCGGTCTGTGGTCCGTCGGTATCAGCAGCATCCCGGCCGTGGTCGACTTCGGCATGCGCGGCGCGCTGGGTGTCGCCCTCACCAACGCCTTCGCGTTCTGGCTGCTGCCGGGCGTTCTCGGGTCGTTCGCGCCGCCTGCGGTCGCTGGCAGCACGTCCGCAAGGCAACGCAGCGCGAACGTGCGCCGATGGCGGGTGCCGATCCTGGTCGGCACGACGGCGGCCACGGCATGGCTGCTCGCCGGCGTCTTCGCGTTGCGCGGCGACAACGACCCGCTGCGCGTGTTGCCGGCCGGCGAACGTGCACAGCGGGACCACGAAGCACTCGCCACGCGCCTCGGCGGCATCGAGGTCTGCCACTTGCTGGTGCCCGAGCGCAGCCGCGCTGCCGAGCCGTCGCGCCTGCTGCCGTTCGTTGCGGCAGTACGAGCCGAGCCCGGCATCGCCGGCCTGGCCGGGGAAATGGTGCGCAGCCCGAGCGGTGCGCTGGCAATCCCCCTGCTGCTGGCACCGGGCGGCAGCGCCCAGCGCACGGCGCTGTTCGACGACATCGACCGCACGGCGCGTGCACTCGGCCTCGAGAACGTCCGCGTCGCCGGAGCGGCCGTGCAGATCGCCCGGGACTCCGACCGCTTGCTCCAGACGTTGGGCACGAGCGTGTTCCTCACCATTCCGAGTCTGTGGCTCGCGATGGCATTTGCACTGCGTTCCTGGCGCCTGGCGATACTGGCGTTGCTGCCCAACCTGCTGCCGGCGATCTGGTTGTACGGCGGCATGGGTTGGATCGGACGACCGGTGTCGGTCGCGACCGCCATGATCGGCAGCACCCTGCTCGGGATCATCGTCGACAACACGATCCACCTGCTGCACGCCATCCTGCCGTCGCGTGGCGCCGCCAGGCATCCACATGGCGTCGCCGAAGCGCTCGCCCGCCGAGGACCGGCGATCCACACCAGCAGCCTGGTGCTGATGCTCGGGTTCCTGGCAACCACGATCAGCGGCCTCGGGACGACCGTCGAGTTCGCCGTGCTCGCCGCGGCGACGATCGGCATCGCCTGGTTCGCAACGGCGATCGTGCTGCCGCTGCTGCTGAGCGACGAGGACGACAGGGGTGCGATGCGCGATGCGGTCGGAGCCCCGGCATGAGCGACGATGTCCTGATCCTCGGTGCCGGGCCGGCCGGATCGACCCTCGCATGGCGCCTCGCCCGTGCCGGGCTGCGCGTGCGCATCGCCGACCGCGCCGACTTCCCGCGGTCGAAGCCGTGTGGCGAATTCCTGAGCCCGGCATGTGCCGGGCATCTGCGCGAACTCGGCTTCGACGACCCCTGCGCACAACTCGGTGCGACGCCGGTGCGCAGCATGTGCCTCGGCGGCTTCGGGGTCACTGCGACCGGCCGATTCCGGCACCTGCCAGGGCGCCCCGACGCGTCGGCACCCGGCTTCGGAATCCGCCGGTCCGTACTCGACGAGCGCCTGCTGCGCGCCGCCGAAGCCGCCGGCGCTCGCTTCACGCCACGAACGGAGTTCCTCGCACTCCTGCGGGACGGCAACGGACGCGTCGCGGGGGCTGCGGTGCAGAACGGCGCGACCACGACCCGCCTCCCTGCCCGATTCGTCGTCGGCGCGGACGGACTGCACTCGCGCGTCGCGCGGTCCATGGGTGTGCACCGTCGCGTCGCGTGGCTCGACCAATTCGCGCTCACCACGCACTACGCGACCGCCGAGCCACACGACGACGCGGACGTGCACCTGCTGCCGAGCGGGTTCGCCGCCACCACCGGCGTCGGCGAGGGCATCTTCAGCTTCAACCTGGTGTTGCCGCGTACACGATTCCGCGGCCGGACGACCGGGGACTGGGATGCCTTCGTGCAGGCACACGTAGCCGGCTCCGAACGGATCGCGGCGCGGCTGGCGGCGGCGCGACGCTGCGGACCGTGGCGAGGTTGCGGCCCGTTCGGTCATCGCACGACGACGGTGTGGCAACCCGGCGTGGCGTTGGTCGGAGATGCGGCGGGCTACGTCGATCCGATGACCGGGGAAGGCATCTACTACGCGCTGTTCGGCGCGAGGGCGCTGGCGGGTGCCGTGATCGCGGCACTCGCGGATCCTGACGCCGAAGCCGACGCGCTCGCCGGCTACGCGGCGGCCCGACGCCGTGAACTCGGACCGCGTATGCGCGCCGCCAGCCTGCTGCAACGCGCCTTGCGCCATCCGTTCGTCGTACGCAGCGGCCTGCGCGCGCTCGAGCGCTGGCCGGCGCTCTGCGACCTGGTCGTGACGCTGACGGGGGACACCATCCACCCGCGCGAACTCTGGCGGCCTTCGTTCTGGCGCGACTTCCGGAGGGCTCTGTGAACATCGCCCTCCACGGCAAGGTGCTTGGGCCGCTCGCGATCGCAGTGCTGGCCTGCCTGCCGCACGCCCTGCCCGCACCGAGGCCACCGGCGATCGGAGCAGCCTCGCCAGTCGCGATGCCGCGCCTGCACGGACTGCCCGACCCGAAACGTCCCAGTTCCTTCGAACTCGACGCTGAAGCGTCCTCGGTGGGCATCCTCGTGCACGACGGCGATGGTGATCGCCGACTGCGCTGCGAGGGCGTGCTCGGCACGCTGCACTTCGATGCCGATGGCACGGCGCGACTGGAACTTCACATCCCTCTGACGGCGCTGCATACCGACGACGATGGCCCACCCATCGACCTGCCGCGGTTGCTCGGCGTACATCGCGGGGACGAGATCGCGTTGCGCGCCAACCTGGCCGCCACGACCACGAGCGACTTGCCCGGCGTCACAGCCCGCACCTGGGTCGGCACGTTGACCTTCGGCTCGCAGGTGCGTCGGCAGCTGCTCGAGACCTGGACGTGTTTCCTGCCGGGGCGCCCGTTCCGACTGCAAGGGCACGGCACCGTGCCGGCCAGCGACTATGGCCTGCCGCGCCGTGGCCTGTTCTCCTTCCTCGATGCACCCGCCCACTTCACCCTCGGCCTCGACCTCGCCTTCCGGCGACCACGTCAGGACTGACGGGAACGGCTCGCCGCGGCGGTCGCTGGCCCGCGCGTTGTTCCTGGTCTTCGCGCCGCTGTGCACCGTCTTGGCCGCGGCGGCGGCCCTTCAGTTCTTCCTGGCGCGCACCATGCACCACGACGTGCGCAGGCTGTTCGAAGAGCTTCGCGAGGTGGCGAACGCCCGGACGCTCGTCGACGAGTTGCGCGGCGTAGCCACCTGGGTGCAGGCGGCACCGCTCGCGACCGCGGACACGCAGCCACTCGTCATCGCCGACGTACGCCAGCATCACGACGCCGCGCGCACGACGCTGACGCGGTTCTCGACCCCCGACGATCCATCGCGACCGCTTCACGACTCCGCCGAGCGGGGCATCACTGCACGCCTCGAAACCACGCTGCAGGCGATCGACGCCCGGCTGGGCAAGGCTCCGCTGCGCGAACTGCGCGATCAAGCGACAGCTGCGCGGCAGGACGCCATCGCCTTGACGGCCCTCGTCGACAACGAGATCCGCGAGATCGGCGGCCACCTCGACCAGCGCAGTGGCGACATGGCGCAGTTCCTGCTCCTGTGCGGGCTCGCGACGCTGCTGACGGTCGGAGGACTCGGCCTGTGGCTGCTCCGCCGCGTTCTGCGTCCCGTTCGCGCGCTGCGCCACGCCGCAGTGCGGTTCGGCGCCGGCGAGTGGGAAGCGCCGACGGCGGTGATGCACGACGATGAACTCGGGGATCTGGCGGTCACCTTCCACTCGATGGCCGAACGGCTGCGGCGCAATCAGAAGGACCTCGAGCAGCGCGTCGAGGAGCGGTCGAAGGAAGTCCTGCGCAGCGCCAAGCTCGCGCAGCTCGGCACGCTCGCCGCAGGGGTGGCCCACGAGATCAACAACCCGCTGGCCAGCATCGTCGCCGGCACCGATGGCATGCTCCGCGGCCTGGCGACGGGCACCGCAGCCGACCCGGTCGAACTTCGCGAGTACCTGCAGTTGCTGCGCAAGGAGGCGATGCGCGCCCGCGACATCACGGCCCGCCTGCTGCGCTTCGCGCGCCAGGACCGGGGACAACGCGTGCCAGTGGACCTGACTGCCGAGGCACGCGAGGTCGCTGCGATGTTCCAGCATCAACTGCAGGACGCCGCCGTGGAACTGCGGTGGCGCGGCGACGGCGCGATGGCGACCACGGTTCTCGGCGATGCGTCGGAACTGCGCCAGGTGCTGTTCAACCTGCTGCGCAACGCACTGGATGTCAGTCCACGCGGCGGGGCGATCACGATCGAGTTGGCGCGCCGCGACGGCATGGTCGATCTGATCGTGAGCGACGAAGGCCCAGGCATCGCCGCCGGGGACTTCGAACGCATCTTCGAACCCTTCTTCACGACCAAGGAACCCGGCAAGGGCACCGGCCTCGGGCTCGCGATCGTGCATCGCATCGTGACCGGCCACGGCGGCGAAGTCCGCGCCGCCAACACCGGGCGAGGCGCCGCGTTCACCGTGCGGCTGCCAGCCGACGGCCGCTGATCATGGCCCGACGATCGCGGAGACCCGGTTGCTGATCGTCGCGCCGAGCGCGTTCGACTGGTCGTAGACCGCGATCTGGCTCTCGATGGTCGCGCCCGCGAGCGACAACGTCTCGGGGATCGGCAGCACGAACGTCGTGTTGCCCGCGCCGTCGGCGATCTGCACCGGCGTGTCGACGAACACGACTTCGAGCACGCAGCCTGGGGCTCCGTTCGACGTGAGGTCGAGGAACGTCGCCGCGAAGCCGATCACGTGCAGGGCGATGCCGCCGGCGTCGAGGTTGCTGCCGCGCACGGCGTAGGTGGTGCCGATCGCCGGCCGTTCGACGCGCAGCGGCGCGCCCGGGCCGACCAGCGTCGTCGCCACCGAGGCGACGCGACCGCCGCACCCGCCGGCATGCACGGTGACGCCGGCGGCCGGCCCGGCGTGGAGATCCAGGTAGTAGCGACCCCCGACGCTGCCAGCCCACCCGCGGATCGCGACCTGGTAGGTGCCCGCCGGCAGGCGCACGTCGAGCGGCGTGTCCCAGACGCCGTAGTCCCGCGCATGGAACGGGCCGGCCAGCAGGTTCGGCGGCGTGCTGCCGTCGAACAGGTAGAGCACCGGGTCGTCGGCGCGCGGCGTCAACGGATGCGTCGCCGTCGCCGCGAGGTTGGCGCGCACGAAGGTCTCGTTCGCGAGTTGGAACCGCCAGAAGTCCCAGTCCCCCGCCGCCCCGACGCTGGCCAGCACGCCGTTGCCGCGCACCGGCAGCGTCACGAACGTGGCGGTGCCGCCGCTGCGCGGGTCGTTGTTCTCCGGACCTTCGGCGACGATCGGCGGCACGGCGAAGGTCGTCGGCACACTGGCCCGCACGTCGAGCACGTAGCTGCCGGAAGTCGCGGCGAACGCCCCGGCCTCGACGGCGACGTGGTAGGTGCCGGCCGGCAACGCACGGACGTGCAGCCGCGAGTAGCGCCCGCAGCCGACGCCGTCGTCGTTCGCAGCGAGCGGCGAACCCGAGCCATCGAGCAGCACGAGTCGCGTGTCGCCGATCTCGGTGGTCACGCCCGGGCCGGTCTCGAGCCGCAGATCGCGGGTGGCGACCAGCACCACGCGCCACCAGTCGCTGTCGGCGGCGTTCGCGAGCCCGCCGAGCGCTTCGCGGCCGATCGGCAGCACGGTCGCGGTCGCGACCGATGCGTTCGGCTCGGCACCCTCGGGCACCTGCTGCGCCGACGTGGCGCCGAGCAGCAGCAATGCAGCGAACCGGGGGACCATGGATCGGCGCAGGATACCCGCCCGCGCCGTCGCGCCGTCAGCGCCGTGGCCGCAACATCAGGATGCGCTGGTCCGGATCGACGAACCACTCGTGGTCGCCGACGCGCAGCCGGCCGGTGCCGCCGGTCATCTCGACGCGCACCTCCTCACCGCGCAGACGCACCGGCACCGGCAGCGAGAACGGCCGATCCCCGGGCACCTGCCAGCGCAGCACCAGATCCCCGGCGACCACCTCCCTGGCCAGCGTCGGCAGACCGGCGGACCGCACGTAGACCTCGAAGAACCAGCCCAGGTCCTCACCCGCCAGTTCGCTGCACAGCCGCACGAAGTCGTCGGTGTCGGCGAAGCGCACCTGCGAGCCGTCGGTCGCCTTCGCCGCCGCCTCGGTCGGGTAGCAGAACTGCCGCAGCGCCGTGAAGAACCGCTGGTCGCCGAGCAGCCAGCGCAGCGTGTGCAGCACGTGGCTGCCCTTGTAGTAGAGGTCGTTGCTGCCGCCGGCGAAGTAGATCTGCGCGCTGGTCTTGCTCTCGCGCGGCGCGATCGGCGAACGGTTGCCGTGCCGGTACTTGCCGATCTCGTCGGCATAGGCCTGCTTGCCGAACCGCCGCTCGCGGTAGAGCGGCTGCATGTAGGTGCCAAAACCCTCGTGCAGCCACATGTCCTTCCAGTCGCTGCAGGTGACCAGGTTGCCCCACCACTCGTGCGCGAGTTCGTGGTTGTGCAGCCAGTCGTACTGCTCGTCCCGGAAGCCGTTGCCGTAGGCGATGATCGTCTGGTGCTCCATGCCGAGGTGCGGGGTCTCGGCGATCCCGTACTTCTCGGCGCGGAACGGGTACGGCCCGAGCAGTTCCTCGAACACGCGCAGGTGGTCCCGGAACTGCGGGGCGCAGCGTTTCGCGCGCTCGACGCTCTCCGGCAGCACCCACAGCACGAACGGCATCACGGTGCCGTCGATGCAGGTGTAGGAGTCCGCGATCTCGACGTACGGCGCGATGTTGAGGGCGATGTTGTAGTTGGCGATCGGCTGCTGCGTTCGCCAGTGGAACGTCGTGCGTTCGCCGCTCGTCGCTGGTTCGCCGACGAGCACGCCGTTGCTCGCGAGCACGAGCCCCTTCGGGATCGTGCAGACGAGGTCGAAGCCGTCGGGCTTGTCGGACGGGTGGTCCTTGCACGGCCACCACAGGTCGGCCCCCTCGCCCTGGCAGCTCGTCGCGATCCACGGCGCGCCGTCCTTGGTGGTCTTCCAGGTGAAGCCGCCGTCCCAGGGTGGGTTCTTGGCGACGCGCGGCGCGCCGCCGTAGCGCACCGCGACCTCGAACAGAGCGCCAGCGGCGATGGCGGGCTCGGGAGTGACGAGGATGCGGCCGGGCACCCGCTCGAACTTCGCCGGCTTGCCGTCGACGGTCACGTCGTGCACCGACAACGCCGCATCGAGGTCGAGCCCCAGCGTCGCCGCCGGCGCCAGCAGCGAGGCGCGCATCGTCAGGGTGCCGGCGATCGACTTGGCGGCGACGTCGACGTCCAGTTCGAGGCGGTAGTGCCGCACGTCGTAGCACGCCTGGTCCGCGCGCAAGGGGCCGCCCGAGACGTTGCGTGGCTCCTGGGCCACCACCTCGGCCAGGAGCAGCGCGACCAGGAACACGGGACGGCGCCACGAGTCGTTCATGCGGCGGCACTCTACGCACGACACCGCCGCCGTGCAGGCGCGGCGATCAACGCTGCGTTCGCCAACGCTGCACCAGGTCCTTCGCGGCGCCCGCCCACTCGGGCCACGCGAAGCGGAACCCGTGCGCGAGCAGGCGCCCGGGCACGACGCGGCGGCTCTTCAGCACGAGCTCCGTCTCGGTGCGCAGCAAGAACGCGCCGACTTCGAGCATCCAACGTGTCGCCGGCAGACCCAGGCGCGTCCCCCATGCGCTGCGCAACGCCCGCAGGAAGTCGGCGAACGGCAGCGGTGCGGGCGCTGCGATGTTGACCGGTCCGGCGATCTCGTGGGCGATCAACCAGCGCACCGCGCTCACGAAGTCGTCGCCGTGGATCCACGACACGAACTGCCGCCCGTCGCCGGGGGTGCCACCGAGGCCGAACCGCACGAGCCGCAAGAGCACGTCGAAGATGCCGCCGCGATCGGGCGTCATCGTCATCGCCGAACGCAGCAGCACGAGCCGCGTACGCGGCAGCGGACGTTCCTGCGCTGCCGCCTCCCAGGCCTTGGCGACGTCGATCGAGAACCGCCAGGTCGCGGGCACCGACGGCTCGTCGCCGCCGAGCACGCCGGTCGCTTCGTCGTTCGCCGCATCGTGGCGGTGCGCGTAGATCGTCGCCGTGCTCGCCTGCAGCCAGACGCGCGGCGGTCGCCGCGCCGCCGCGATCGCCGCCCCGAGAGCGCGCGTGCTGTCGACGCGCGACCGCAGGATCGCCGCGCGGTTGCTCGCCGTGTAGCGACAGTCGACGGAACGCCCGGCGAGGCCGATCACGACGTCGGCGCCTTCGAGTTCGTGGGCCCAGGCCCCGAGGTCCCCGCCCGCGACGAACGCAGCACCGGCGTCCCAGGTCGCGGTGCGCCACGGCACGCTGCGCGGCGTGCGCCCGAGTTCGACGACTTCGTCGCCGGTGGCAAGGAACGCACGCGCCAGCAGCGTGCCGACCTGGCCGGAGCCGCCTGGAATCACGACCTTCATCCGCTCAGGAACGGCCCCCCGCCCCCGCGAATTGCTCGCCCGTCGGGTTCGCTCGCCGTCGGCCCCGCCCGCTCGCGGCGATGGAACGCACAGGGTGCCGCCGTATGGTGCGCGCGTGGTCCTGCGCCAGTTCCCACCCATGGGGGTCTACGAGACCCTGTTCCGCTTCGCCGAGGTCAGCCACAAGTACATGGGCGATCCCGGCACCCATCCGTGGGCGCAGGGCTTCCCGCTGACGACGCAACTGCCCGGCGGCCCGAGCCTGCCCGACTCGATCGCGATCACCGCGACCGATCGCATGTACCCGAAGGCCGACGGCCAGCCGCCGCTGCGCGAAGCGATCGCCGCGTACTACCGTCGCTTCCACGGCGCGAAGATCACCGCCGACCACGTCGCCGTGTTCGCCGGCGGGCGGCCGGGGATCTGGGCGATCCTCGCGTTCCTGCTCGAGGACTGGCAGTGCACGATCGAGGAGACCGAGTACACGCCGTACTGGGACGCGTTGAAGCTGCTGCGCCGCCCCACCGTGCTGATCCCGAGCAACCCGGGCAACAACTTCCGGCCGACCCTCGCCGACCACCCGACCGCCGACCACACGCTGCTGATCAAGAGCAACCCGTGCAACCCGACCGGGGTGACGTGGAGCGGCAAGGAGCTGCAGCAGCTCGTTCGGCACTACAGCGATCCGCGCCGCGCGGCATTGGTCGACGAGGCCTACGAGTTCTTCCACGCCAGCGACAGCGTCAGTGCGCTGCGGTACGTCGACGACATCGACGCCACCAACCTGTTCCTCAGCGGTGCCGCGACCAAGGGCCTGCAGGTGCCCGGCATGCGCATCGGCTGGATCGTCGCGGCGAAGAAGCACATCGAGATCTTCCGCAACTTCAGTTCGATCGCGATGGGCGGCGTGTCGCGCGCCTCGCAGCTCTACGTCACGCAGCTGCTGCAGCCCGAACGGGTCGCCCAGGCGCGCCAGGCGGTCGCGACGTTCTACGGCAGCCAACGCAAGCGCTATGGCGAGGGGCTGCGCAACCTCGGCTTCGAGCTGTTCACCGGCGACGGCGGCTTCTACCACTGGGGACGGCTGCCGAAGGGACTCACCGGCGATGCGTTCAACGAACGGCTGATGAAGCACGACGCCGCGATCCTGCCCGGCCGGCTCTGCGACATGGCGCGCCGCGGCGACCACGGCCCGCTCGGGAGCTTGGTGCGCTTCTCGTTCGGGCCGTTGACCGCGGACTCGTACGAGAACGACCTCGCGATCATGGCCCGCTGCTTGTGACGGCGCGCGTCGGCGCCGTCAGTCGGCGAGCAACGAGCGCAGCGTGACGAGCGGCACGTTGGCGCCGCAGACGACGACGGCGCTGCGGCGGCCGCGCGCGCGGGCGTCGGCGAGGCACGCGGCGATCGCGACGCCGGCTGCGCCTTCGACGAGCTGGTGTTCGTGTTCGAGCATGCCGCGCATCGCGGCGGCGATCGCGGCTTCGTCGACCTCGAGCCAACGATCGACGAGTTCCCGGCACAGCGCGAACGTGAGCGCGCCCGGCTCGACGCCGCCGGCGGTGCTGTCGGACAACGTCGGCCCGCACGGCACGTCGACGATGCGGCCAGCACGCACGCAGTCTGCCATCGCCGGCGACTGCGCCGGGGAGCAACCGACGAACTCGAGAGCGGGCCGGCGCGCCTTGCCGTAGGCCGCCATGCCCGCCACGAGCCCCCCGCCGCCGACGGCGACGTAGACCGTCTGCACTTCGGGCCACTGCTCGAGCAGCTCCACCATCACGGTGCCCTGCCCGGCGACGACGTCGGCATCGTTGTACGGCGACACGTAGCGGCGGCCGGTCGAGCCGGCGACGGCGCGCGCGTGCGCTTCGGTGTCGACGCAGTCGTCGCCGTGCACGTGCACGGTGGCGCCGCGCGCGGCGATGCGGGCGCGCTTCTCGGGCGGCGTGCTGCTCGGCACGAACACCGTCACCGGCACCGCGAGTCGTTGCGCTGCCGCCGCGAGTGCGAGGCCATGGTTGCCGGACGACGCGGCGACGACTCCGCGCGCGCGGTCGGCGGCCGGCATCGCCAGCAGCGCGTGCGAAGCCCCACGCAGCTTGAAGCTGCCGGTCGTCTGCACGTTCTCGAGCTTGCAGCGCACCTCGCCCCCGGTCGCCGCCGACAACCACGCCGAGGGCACGGTCGGCGTCTGGACCACGATGCCGCGCAGGCGTTCGGCCGCGGCGGCGACGGCAGCGGCGAGCGCTTGCCGCGTCACGGCGTCTTGCGGTCGCCGACCAGCGGGTCGAAGGCGACGCTGCCGCCGGGCGGCAGTTCGAACCGCGCGCCCGACCACGCCGCGGTGCCGCCGTTCGGCGCGCGGCAGATGGTCCGGGCGCCGTCCTGCTCGGCGCTGCCCCCGGTGACGACGACCTCGGGCGCGATCGGTGCCGCCCCCGCCGTCAGGAAGAACGTCACGCGGTGCATCGGCGCCAGCACCACGTCGCCGGCGCGATGGCGCCAGGTGACCTCGGTGGTGCCGAGGTTGGTCATGGTCGCGCGTCCACCCAGCCATGCCGGTTCGTCGGCGCGTTCGAACACCAGATCGGTCACGCTGGCCGCCGGCGGCGACACGGGCGACGGCGACGGCATGAAGGGCGCCTCGCCCTCGGCGGGCTTCGTCGCGGCGACGACGACCGTCGAGCCGTCCGGCAGCAGCAACGTGTGCGCACGACCGACGGCGCCCAGCCGCAGCCAGGTCAAACGGCTGACATCGATGCGCACGCCATCGGCGGCGAGTTGCACGATCTGCAGCGCGGTCGATCCGCTCGCGAACAGCCGCGTGCTGTCGTGCAGCAGCAACTCGAACTCGCCCGCCTGGCGGACTTCGATGGCGGCGCCGGACCGGACGGTGCGCAGCTTGTCGTGGAACGACAGCGGCACGAACGGCTCTTCGGCGTCGGCCTTCCACCACACCCGTTCGGCGTGTCGCACCAGCAGTCCGAGGTCCGGAGCGAACGGCAGCGGCGCTGCGCCTTCGATCCGCGACCAACCGGCCCAACCCGGCGGCAGTTCGGGCGGCACTTCGGTGAGGCCTGGGCCGAGCGGCAGCACCGGCAGCGTGGGCTTGGCGCCGCCTTCTGGCAGCGTCGTCGGCAGGCCGACTGCGGCCGGGTAGCCGCCGTAGCCGCTGAGTTGCGAGGGGAACACCGGCCAGCCCTGGAAGGTCGGCAGGTTGCGCGGCAGCACCCAGATCGAGTTCGCCGGATCGGCGCCGTAGGGCGACTGCAACAGACTCGGCAGTTGCCCCGTGGTCTCGGTGCTGGCGGGGAACGCCGGATTCTGCGGCTGCGCCGTCGCCCCACCCTGGCCGCCCTGGGCCGCCGGCGAGCCGGTGCTCGGCGAGGACGGCAGGGCCGGCTGCTGGGCCTCGGCATGCGCTGCGAGTGCGGCGACCGTGCAGCAGAGCCGCGCGAGCGAACGGTTCATGGCCCACCTATCGGCATGAAGAAACCCCCGTACCGATCGAGGAACTGGTCGGGCAACGTCTTTCGGGCCGCGACCGCGGCCTGCAGCGGCACCTCGACGATCTCGCCCGCACGCATCGCCGCCATGTACCCGAACCGGCCCTCGAGCACCAGCCGCGCCGCCCGCGCGCCCAGGCGCAGCGCGAACAACCGGTCGAAGGCGATCGGCTTGCCCGCGCGCTGCAGGTGCCCGAGCACCAGCGGCCGGGCATCCCACTGCAGCCGCGCCTGGATGCGCTTGGCGATCGTCGCCGCAGCACCACCGGTCCGGAACTCGCCGAACTCGTCCTTCTCCATCGACGACAGGCAGACGCCGTCCTCGAACAGTCGGGCGCCCTCCGCCACCGCGACGATCGCCGAACGGGCGCCGCTACGGCGCAGGCGGTCGAGGTCCGCGCACAGCGCTTCGATCGCGACCGGGCGTTCGGGCACCAGCACCACTTCCGCACCGGCGGCAGCGCCCGCGTACGCCGTGATCCAGCCGGCGTGCCGGCCCATGCACTCGACGACGATGATGCGGTGGTGGGATTCGGCGGTGCTGCGCAGATCGTCCATCGCGCGCGTCGCGACCTCCACCGCCGAGAAGAACCCGAAGGTGAAGTCCGTCGCGTCGAGGTCGTTGTCGATGGTCTTCGGCACGCCGACCACCGGCACGCCATGTTCGCGGAACAGCCGGTCGGCGGCGCCGAGCGTGCCTTCGCCGCCGATCGCGACGAGCGCGTCGAGCCGATGCCGCTGCAGGGTCGCCAACACCTTCGGCACCTGGACTGCGGGATCGCGGTACGGGTTGTCGCCGCTGCTGCCGAGCAGCGTGCCGCCGTAGACGAGCAGGCGCTGGAAGTTCTCGTGCTGCAGCGAGCGCGTGGCGTCGACGATCAGCCCGCGCCAGCCGTCCTCGAACCCGATCAAGTCGGCGCCGGCCGCCAGCAGGCGGCGCCCGAGCCCGCAGATCGCCGCATTGAGACCCGGGGCATCCCCGCCGCCGGTCAGCACGCCAACACGAAGCGTCATGGTGTCCCCTGCTCGTCGTCGATCGGGTACTGCGGACCGGTGAACGGCGGCTCCGTGTGCGGCGGCACCTCCGCCGCCTTCTTGCCGAGCTTGCCGGCGAAGCCCTGGAACTCGAGTTCGATCTCGACCCGCGAACTGTCGGCGACGCGCACCATCTCGCGCAGGCGGTCGCTCATCGCCGCGCGCAGGCGCTGGCTCGCCGCGAGGTTGTTCTGGCCTTCGGCGCAATGGAACTGCGCCGTGACGAGCAGGCGCTTGGGCTGGCGCACGTCCACCTGCACGCGCACGCGCGTGACTTCCGGCAGCGCTTCGCCGGCCTTCTGCAGACCGTTCTCGATGGCCTCGCGCGCGATGCGCACCGGCCCGGACGGCGTGTCGCTGATCACCCAGTTGCTCGGCGGCGCCGACGGCTGACGGCGCACGAGCCACGCGAAGTTCCAGACCAGCAGCCCGATGGCAACCGCCAGCACGAGCCAGGCCAGCGGCGTGTGCAGCGGTGCAAGCGCGATGCGCCCGTCGCCGAGCGACGCCAAGGGCTGGAGGTCGATGCCGGCCAGCGCGCGCGGCTGCACGAACACCACGACAACGCACGCCGCCGCCGCGTTCGCAGCGACCAGGTTCGTCACCAGCAACAAACGATCGAACACGCGGTGACGACTGCCGCCCATCGCCTCACCGCGGCGTGAAGTAGCGGTCGATGAACCCGGTGTCGACTTCGCCCGCGCAGAAGTCGCTGTGCTCGAGGATGCGCAGGAACAAGCCCGCCGTCGTGGTGATGCCCTCGAGCGTCAGTTCCTGCAGCGCCCGGCGCGCCACCTCGAGCGTGCGTTTGCGGTCGTGCCGCCACACGATCAGCTTGCCGACCATCGAGTCGTAGTGCGGCGGCACGGTGTAGCCCTGGTAGACGTGGCTGTCCCACCGCACGCCGGGGCCCGCTGGCGCGACGAACTGCGTGATCTTGCCGGGGCTCGGCTTGAAGTTGTGGTCGGGATCCTCGGCGTTGATCCGGAACTCCATCGCGTGGCCGCGCATCCGGATGTCCTCCTGCTTGAACGACAGCTTGTTGCCGTTCGCGACCAGGATCATCTCGCGGATCAGGTCGGTGTCGGTGACCATCTCGGTCACCGGGTGCTCGACCT
>DDSQ01000155.1:0-8949 GCA_002343845.1 Planctomycetes bacterium UBA2386
GGTCTGGATGGCCGAGCAGAAGGAACCGGTGAAGCGCCGCGTCGCGCTCAAGATCATCAAGCTCGGCATGGACACGAAGCAGGTGGTCGCCCGCTTCGAAGCCGAGCGCCAGGCGCTGGCGATGATGGACCACCCGCACATTGCCAAGGTCCTCGATGCGGGCGCGACGTCGACGGGACGGCCGTACTTCGTGATGGAGTACATCAAGGGCATCCCGATCCTCGAGTACTGCGACCACGAGAAGGTCGACACCAAGGCGCGCCTCGAACTGTTCACATCGGTCTGCCACGCGATCCAGCACGCGCACCAGAAGGGCATCATCCACCGCGACATCAAGCCGACGAACGTGCTGGTGACGATGCACGACGGCGTGCCGGTGACGAAGGTGATCGACTTCGGCATCGCCAAGGCGACCAACAGCGAGCTCACCTCCAAGACGCTGTTCACCGAGCACCGGCAGATGATCGGCACGCCGGCCTACATGTCGCCCGAGCAGGCGGAGATGTCGGGGTTGGACATCGACACGCGCAGCGACATCTACAGCCTCGGCGTGCTGCTCTACGAACTGCTGACCGGCACGACGCCCTTCGACATGAAGGACCTGCTGGCGAAGGGCTACGCCGAGATGATGCG
This sequence comes from Planctomycetes bacterium UBA2386, assembly GCA_002343845.1. Next base: position 634 of record DDSQ01000155.1, read on the forward strand.
CACGATCCGCGAGGACGAGCCGCACAAGCCGAGCACGCGCATCTCCACCCTCGGCGACACCGGCACGCGCACCGCCCTGGAGCGCAGAGTCGACCTGAAGAAGCTCGGCACGCTGCTGCGCGGCGACATCGACTGGATCGTGATGAAGTGCCTCGAGAAGGACCGCACGCGCCGCTACGAGACGGCGAACGGCCTCGCCGCCGACATCAAGCGCCACCTCGCCAACGAGCCGGTGACGGCGGGCGCGCCGAGTGCCAGCTACCGCCTGCGCAAGTTCGTGAAGCGCAATCGCGTGCAGGTGCTCGCGGGCGGCGCCGTGGTGGTGGCTCTGCTGCTCGGTGTCGTCGCGTTCGCGTGGCAGGCCAAAGAAGCGAGCGAGCAGCGCGATGCGGCCGTGCTCGCGAAGGACGCCGAAGCTGAGCAGCGCAGGATCGCCGACCTCGCGCGCGCCGAGGCAGTGAAGCAGCAGGGCATCGCGGAGGCTCAGGAAGCCGAGGCGAAGAAGCAGGCTGAGGAAGCACGGAAGCAGGAGGCCGAAGCCAAGAAGCAGGCAGCGATCGCCGAGGCGGTGGCGAAGTTCCAGACCGACATGCTCGCGGCGGTCGATCCGAGCCAGCTGCCCGTGGACCCGGTGACGAAGGAGCCGCTGAAGGACGCCGTGACGGTGCTGCAGGCGATGACGGCGGCGGTGAAGGTGCTGGACGGGGGCAACCTCGAGGACCAGCCGCTGGTGGAGGCCAACGTGCGCAACACGATTGGCACCACGTTGCGGAGTCTGGCCCGCTACGCCGACGCCGAGCCGAACCTACGGAAGTCGCTGGAGCTCCGACGCGCAGTCCTTCCCGCCGGGCACCCTGACATCGCCCTGAGCCTGAACCACCTCGCGCAGCTCCTGCTGGACGAGAATCGACTCGCCGAGGCCGAGCCGCTCATCCGCGAAACCCTGGAGATCGACCGCGCGTCCCTCCCCGCCGGGCACCCGGGCATCGCCCAGGGCCTGAACCACCTCGCGGGGCTCCTGCAGGCGCGGAACAACCTCGCCGAGGCCGAGCCGCTCTACCGCGAAGCGCTGCAGATCAAACGCGCGGCCTTGCCCGCCGGGCACCCGCACATCGCCATCGGCCTGGTCAATCTCGCGTCGCTGCTGCAGGACCAGGACAAGCTCGCGGAGGCCGAGCCGCTCTTGCGGGAAGCCGTGACGATCCTTCGCGCAGCCCATCCCGCTGGACACCCGAACATCGCGTCGGCCTTGAACAACCTCGCGAAGCTCCTCGAGGCAGAGAACAAGCTCGCGGAGGCCGAGCCGCTCATGCGCGAGGCGTTGGAGATCCGCCGCAGAGCGTTGACCGCCGGGCATCCGGAGATCGCCCAGAGCCTGTACAACCTCGGGTTGCTCCTTCGAGGTCGAGGAAAGCCCGCCGACGCCGAGTCTTGCTTGCGCGAGGCACTCGAGGTCGGGCGCGCCGCCCTGCGCGTCGGACATCCGCACATCGCCTATTACCTGAGCGGTCTCGCCGGGCTCCTCCAAGTCCAGAACAGGCTAGCCGAGGCCGAGCCCATCATGCGCGAGGCGGTCGAGATCGGACGCGCGGCGCTGCCCGCAACAGACGTGTCGCTGCTCGCGTCGGAGTGCTGGCTTGTCGATCTCTACGCGCAACAGGGGAAGCGCGACCAGGCAGTGTCCTCCATTCGGGAGTGGTTCGAGTCACGTCGCTCCGCGTTGCCGGAGGACAGTCCCGAACGGGCCGGGCTGCTCGGCTACTTCGGACTGTCGCTGCTCACTCTCGAGGCGTTGGACGAGGCCGAGTCGCTCTTGCGCGAGTGCCTGACGATCCGTGAGAAGATCCATCCCGACGACTGGCGTACGTTCAACACGAGGTCGATGCTTGGCGGCGCGCTGCTGGGCCAGAAGAAACTCGCGCAGGCCGAGCCGCTCTTGCTCGCGGGCTACCAAGGGATGAAGGAACGCGAGGCTGCGATCCCGCCGTCGGGCAGGGTGCGCATCCCCGAAGCCCTCGAGCGCCTGGTGAAGGTGTACGAGGCCCAAGGCAACGAGGCCGAGGCCGCGACATGGCGCAGCAAGCTCGAAACCGCGCGAGCGGCGGTGGCTGCACCAACCGGCAGCGGAGGCAGGTGATGACCCGCAACGCCGCCGACAGGCCCGACGACACCGTGCCCCCCGACCCGATCCGCGCCGCCCGCGACGAAGTCATGTCGCAGGGCGTGCGGCCAGCGGACACCAAGGCCCCCGGCGAGCGGCCCGGCGACCTGATCGATCGCTACAAGCTGCTCGAAGAACTCGGCGAAGGCGGCATGGGCACGGTCTGGATGGCCGAGCAGAAGGAGCCGGTCAAGCGCCGCGTCGCACTCAAGATCATCAAGCTCGGCATGGACACGAAGCAGGTGGTCGCCCGCTTCGAAGCCGAGCGCCAGGCGCTGGCGATGATGGACCACCCCCACATCGCCAAGGTGCTCGATGCGGGCGCGACCTCGACGGGACGGCCGTACTTCGTGATGGAGTACATCAAGGGCATCCCGATCCTCGAGTACTGCGACCACGAGAAGATCGACACGAAGGCGCGACTCGAACTGTTCACGTCGGTCTGCCACGCGATCCAGCACGCGCACCAGAAGGGGATCATCCACCGCGACATCAAGCCGACGAACGTGCTGGTCACGCTGCACGACGGCGTGCCGGTGACGAAGGTGATCGACTTCGGCATCGCCAAGGCGACCAACAGCGAGCTCACCAGCAAGACGCTGTTCACCGAGCACCGGCAGATGATCGGCACGCCGGCCTACATGTCGCCCGAGCAAGCCGAGATGTCGGGCCTCGACATCGACACGCGCAGCGACATCTACAGCCTCGGCGTGCTCCTCTACGAACTGCTGACCGGCACGACGCCCTTCGACATGAGGGACCTGCTTGCGAAGGGCTACGCCGAGATGATGCGCACGATCCGCGAGGACGAGCCGCACAAGCCGAGCACGCGCATCTCCACCCTCGGCGACACCGGCACGCGCACCGCCCTGCAGCGCCGCGTCGACGTGAAGAAGCTCGGCACGCTGCTGCGCGGCGACGTCGACTGGATCGTGATGAAGTGCCTCGAGAAGGACCGTTCGCGCCGCTACGAGACCGCGAACGGGCTCGCGGCGGACATCCGACGTCACCTCAACGACGAACCGGTGACCGCGGGCGCGCCGAGTGCGAGCTACCGCATGCGGAAGTTCGTGAAGCGCAATCGCGTGCAGGTGCTCGCGGGCGGCGCCGTGGTGGTGGCGCTGCTGCTCGGTGTCGTTGCGTTCGCGTGGCAGGCCAAGGAAGCGAGCGAGCAGCGCGATGCGGCCGTGCTCGCGAAGGACGCCGAAGCGGAGCAGCGCAAGATCGCCGACCTCGCGCGCACCGAGGCACAGAAGCAACAGAGCATCGCGGAGGCGCAGGAAGCCGAAGCGAAGAAGCACGCGGAGGAAGCACGGAAGCAGGAAGCCGAAGCCAAGAAGCAGGCAGCGATCGCCGAGGCGGTGGCGAAGTTCCAGACGGACATGCTCGCGGCGGTCGATCCGAGCCAGCTGCCCGTGGACCCGGTGACGAAGGAGCCGCTGAAGGACGCCGTGACGGTGGTGCAGGCGATGACGGCGGCGGTGAAGGTGCTGGACGAGGGCAACCTCGAGGACCAGCCCATGGTGGAAGCCGACGTGCGCGGCACGATCGGCCGAACGCTGCTGGGGCTGGGCCGCTACGCCGAAGCGGAGCCGAACCTGCGGAAGTCGCTGGCGCTCCGCCGCTCGTCCCTCCCCACCGGGCATCCGAACATCGCCGTAGGTCTGAACCACCTCGCGGTGTTGCTGCAGGCCCAGAACAAACTCGCCGAAGCCGAGCTGCTCTCCCGCGAAGCGCTGGACATCGCGCGCGCGGCCCTCCCTGCCGGGCACCCGCACATCCCCAAGGGCCTGGCCAGCCTCGCGTCGCTTCTGCATACCCAGAACAAGCTGGCCGAGGCCGAGCCGCTCTACCGCGAAGCGCTGGAGATCTACCGCGCGGCCTTCCCCGCCGGGCACCCGGACCTCGCCCTGAGCCTGAACAACCTCGCTTCGCTCCTGGAGGACCAGAACAAGCTCGCCGAGGCCGAGCCGCTCCACCGCGAAGCGCTGCAGATCAACCGCGCGGCCCTCCCCGCCGGGCACCCGCAGATCGCCGAGAGCCTGAACAACCTCGCGGGGCTCCTGCAGGCCCAGAACAAGCCCGCCGAGGCCGAGCCGCTCTACCGCGAAGCGCTGCAGACCTGGCGAGCGGCCCTCCCCGCCGGGCACCCGAACATCGCCTCCGGCCTGAACAACCTCGCGGGGCTCCTGCGGGCCCAGAACAAGCTCGCCGAGGCCGAGCTGCTCTACCGCGAAGCGCTGCAGATCAACCGCGCAGCCCTCCCCGCCGGGCACCCGCAGATCCCCGAGAGCTTGAACAACCTCGCGGCGCTCTACTGGCGGCAGGGCAAACTCGATCAGTCGATCCCGATGTTCGAGGAGGCCCTCGTGTTGCTGGAGACGGCCGTCGGGCGGCAGCACCCGTCGACGCTCCTGACCGTGGCGAACCTGGGCGTGAACTACAAGGATGCGGGCCGACTCAGCGAAGCGATCCCGTTGCTCGAAGAGGCGTATCGGGCAACCAGGCGGGACCCAACGATGGCCTGGCTTGTCCCGCAGCTGTTCGACGCCTACGTCAAAGCGGCCGATGCGGCCAAGCCGGAAACGGTCGCCAGAGCGACGACGCTGGCGCGAGAGTTGGTCGCGGATGCGCGCGCCACGCTCCCCAAGGACAGCCCCGAACTCGCCGGGCAGCTCGCCACGATCAGCGTGACCCTGCTCACGCTCCAGGCGTGGGACGAGGCCGAACCGCTGCTGCGCGAGTGCCTGGCGATCCGCGAGAAGACCGCGCCCCACGATTGGCGCACGTTCAACACGAAGTCGATGCTCGGCGGCGCGCTGCTGGGCCAGAAGAAGTTCGCGCTGGCCGAGCCGCTGTTGCTCGCGGGCTACCAAGGCATGCAGGAGCGCGAGGCTGCGATCCCGCCGAATGGCAGGGTGCGCATCCCCGAAGCACTCGAGCGCCTGGTCAAGGTGTACGCGGCCCAGGGCAACGAAGCCGAGGCCGCGGCATGGCGCAGCAAGCTCGAAGCTGCTCGGGCGGCGGTTCCCGCGCCGGCCGATCCCCGCGGCAAGGGATGAGTCGCAGCGCCGCCGACGTCTTCCATGCAGCGCGACGCTGCCCGACGCCGAGCGCGCGGAAGTCCAAGCGCTGCGGAAGGCACACGTCCTCCGCCGCCGCGGAGCCCAACGCCCGATCAGCGGCGCAGCAACTCCTGCAGCCGGGCCCGCGCGCGCGCCCGCAGCATGTGCACGGCCCCTTCGCTGCGCTGCAGTCCTGCCGCCACCTCCGCAACCGGTCGTTCGGCGAGGTCGACCTGCTCGATCACCGCACGGTAGCTCGCCGGCAACTCGGCGATGGCGCGGTGCAGCCGCGCGATCTCCTCGGCACGGTCCGCCGCGGCCCCCGCCGTCGTCGCCGCGTCGGCGACCGCGAGCAGCAGCGTGCGCGCCGACTCCCCGTTCCCTCCATGCGTCACGCGATGGCGCGCGTCGGGACGTTTGCCGCGCTGGAGCGAACGCACGGCGTCGGCGAGGTTGTGTTCGGCGATGCGCGAGAGCCACGCCCGGAACCCCGCGAGCGTTCGCTGCTCGAGACTGCGGATGCGCAGGTACGCCTCGAGGAACGTCACCTGCAGCACGTCGTCGATGTCGAGGCTGCGGCGGAAGCGCGCGTCGATCGTGAGTCCGGCGCGCAGGGACGGCGTCGCTTCGCGCAGCAGCAGTTCGAGCGCGGCGGCATCCCCAGCCAAGGCGAGTTCGACGTGCTCGGAGGTCTGGGACACGGGCTGGGATGGTAACGCCACCCTCGGGGCTTCCCCTCGATGCCGACCCGCGGTTTGCCGCGTCCGGGCGCCGCTGCTACCGCGCCGCGCGTGCGGTGGCCCGTTGCGGCGGCTACAACGCCCCCCCATGCGCCCGCTGCTGCTCTGCCTCCTCGCCGGCTGTGCCACCGCGCCCGTGATCCGACCACCGGTCGAACGCGACCTCCACAGCCACGCCGAACCCTGGCGGGTGCGAACGGTCCACCTCGACCTCGACCTCGCGCTCGACTTCGACAAGCACGTCGCGCGCGGCTCGGTCACCCACCATCTGCTGCGCCGCGATCCCGCGGCTCCGCTGGTGCTCGACACCGACGGCATCGTGATCCACGGGATCACCGACCAGGACGGCATGCCGCTGTCGTGGGAGCAGCCTGACCGCGCCGACCCCGTGCTCGGCAAGCCGTTGACCATCCAACTGCTGCCGGCGACCGAGCGCGTGCGCGTGCACTACGAGACCGCGCCGGATGCCGAGGCGATGCAGTGGTTGACGCCGGAACAGACGCAGGGCGGCAAGCAGCCGTTCCTGTTCACGCAGGGCCAGGCGATCCTGACGCGTTCGTGGATCCCGCTGCAGGACACGCCGGCCGTGCGCCTGACCTGGAACGCGCGCATCAAGGCCCCCGCGGGGCTGGTGCCGGTGATGAGCGCGTCCGAGCGCGGCAGCGACGGCGAGGTCGCCACCTTCGCGATGGCGCATCCGGTGCCGAGCTACCTGATCGCGCTGGCGTGCGGCGACCTCGTGTCGCGCGACCTCAGCCACCGCTGCGCCGTGTGGTCCGAGCCGGGCGTGATCGAACTCGCCGCGCAGGAACTCGCCGACACCGAGGCGATGGTCAGCGCGTGCGAACGGTTGTTCGGGCCGTACCGCTGGGGCCGCTACGACGTGCTGGTGTTGCCGCCGAGCTTCCCGTTCGGCGGCATGGAGAACCCGTGCCTGACCTTCGCGACGCCGACGATCCTCGCCGGCGACCGTTCGCTGGTGTCGCTGATCGCCCACGAACTCGCGCACGGGTGGTCGGGCAACCTGGTCGGCAACGCCACCTGGCGCGACTTCTGGCTCAACGAGGGATTCACCGTCTACCTCGAGGGCCGCATCATGGAGCGCGTGTTCGGCAGCGACCGCGCGGCGATGGAGCAGGCGCTCGGCATGCAGGAACTGGCGACCGAGCTGCGAGACTTGTCGATCGCCGACCAGCGCCTGCACGTCGACCTGCGCGGCCGCAATCCCGACGACGCCGTGACCGTGGTGCCCTACCAGAAGGGCGCCGCGTTCCTGCGGCGGCTCGAGGAGGTGTTCGGCCGACCACGCGTCGGCGCCTTCCTGCGGCAGTGGTTCGACGCCCACGCGTTCCAGAGCGTGACCACCGGGACGTTCCTGCAGTTCCTCGAACGGGAGCTGCTCGCGACCGAACCCGAGAAGGCGAAGCAGATCGACGTCGCGGCGTGGGTCGAGGACCCGGGCGTGCCCGCCGATGCTCCCGTGCCGAGCAGCGAGATGTTCGAGGCCGTCGACGCACAGCTCGCGCTGTTCGCCGGCGGCACGCCGGTCCGCGAGCTCGCGACCGAGCGCTGGGTCACCCAGCAGTGGCTGCGCTTCCTCGCCGGCCTCGGCAAGACGAGTGCGGCGCGACTCGCCGAACTCGACGAGGCCTTCGCGTTCACGCGCAGCGGCAACAGCGAGGTGCTGTGCGCGTGGCTCGTGCTGGCGATCCAGAACGACTACCGCGCTGTCGATCGCCGGCTCGACCTGTTCTTGATGACGGTCGGGCGGCGCAAGTTCCTGCGCCCGCTCTACCAGGCGCTGCTCGCTTCGCCCGGCGGCAAGGAGCGCGCGCTGGCGATCTACACGAGGGCGCGGCCGCGGTACCACGCCGTCAGCAAGGGCACGCTCGACGCGATGCTCGGCTGGCAGCCGAAATGAGCCGGCGCACCCTCGCACGCTTCGCCGCCGACGCTACGCTGCGCGCCGTCCCATGAGCGACAGCAAGCCCCTGATCGATCCCAAGGAACTGGTCCCCGCCGGCTTCGGCGTGGCGATCGGCGTCGGCATCCTCGTGTTCTTCTACCTGCTCGCCGCCGGCCTCCACATGCCGCTGCTGGCCGAGACCTGGGCGCTGCCGCGCCAGTAGCCGCCGCACCGCGGACGCAGCGGATCCTGTGCGCGCATCGGGCGACGCGCGCCGCCGTGCCGGGCCACGACTTCCACGAGTTCCCGCCGTACGGCGCATGAGGCCGTACAGCAAAGTGCCCGACCCCTCGCAGGATCAGGCAGGTTGCATGCGCAGTGCGCGTCGGTTCAGCGAACCGACGAGTGCATTACCACTCGTCGCCGCCGCCACCGCCGCCGCCG
>DDSQ01000155.1:9022-20635 GCA_002343845.1 Planctomycetes bacterium UBA2386
CCGCGACCACCGCCGCCGCCGCCGTAGCCGCCGCGACCACCACCACCGCCGCCGTAGCCACCGCGGCCACCGCCACCACCACCACCGAAGCCACCACGGCCACCGCCATCCTGGCGGGGCTGGGCCTCGTTCACCTTGAGCGGGCGACCATCGAGGTCAGCGCCGTTCATCGCCTGGATCGCGCCCTGCGCGTCCTGGTCGGTCGCCATCTCGACGAAGGCGAAGCCACGCGAACGGCCGGTGTCGCGGTCGAGCATGATCTTGACCTCCGTCACCTGGCGGCCGTCACCACCGAACGCTGCGCGCAGCGAGTCTTCGGTGGTCTGGAAGGAAAGGTTGCCAACGTACAGTCTCGTACCCATCGAACGATCACTTCACCCCTTGGCGGACACGGAGCAGCACAGGTCGAGGGGCGAAGCCCCGCACTGCCAGAAACGAACGGGAAAGCGAGTCCTACCAGGGTTCCCGGATCGATCGGCAAGCGAAGCAGACCAACCAAGACGAGCCCGACGAGGTCGCGAACGGCAGAACGATGCAGTTCCGCCCCGGCGGACGCAAGGGCTGGCCGGTTTTCCTGCCGCCGCGGGGCGGCGCCCCCCCCCTTGCCTCGGGTCAGGGCACGGTAGCGCGGCGAAGGTCGGCCGCTATGGTGCGCCCCGCCGCCGGCCGCCATGCAATACGGATTCGTCCTCGACCAGCGTCGCTGCATCGGTTGCCACGCCTGCACCGTGGCCTGCAAGTCGGAGAACGAGGTTCCGCTCGGCGACTTCCGGACCTGGGTCAAGTACACGGAAGTGGGCAGCTTCCCGGCGGTGCGCCGGCACTTCGCGGTGCTGCGGTGCAACCAGTGCACGTCGGCGCCCTGTGTCACGATCTGTCCCGTCACGGCGCTCGAAAAGCGCCCGGACGGGATCGTCGACCTCGACAAGGACATCTGCATCGGCTGCAAGGCCTGCATGCAGGCGTGCCCCTACGACGCGCTCTACCTGAACGAGGACACCGGCGGCGCCGAGAAGTGCCACTTCTGCGCCCACCGCGTCGAGCAGGGCCTGAAGCCCGCGTGCGAAGTCGTCTGCCCCGAGACCGCGATCATCAGCGGCGACCTGCACGATCCACAGAGCCCCGCCTCGCGCCTGCTGCGCGAGGTGCCGGGTGCGACCGCTCGCCGCACCGAGCAAGGCACCGGCCCGAACGTGTTCTACCTCGGCGCCCACCCCGCCTCGCTCGAGCCGGGCACGGCGCGCGAAGAGGACACCTACCTGTGGAGCGATCGCCGGCTGCCGAAGCCCCCGTTGCCGGCCGCCGACCAGGCCGTGTTGCAGCGGAGCGACGCCCGCGTGGCGCTCGACGTCGATCACAAGGTGCACTGGGGCTGGAAGGTCTCCGCCTACCTCGTCACCAAGGGCATCGCCGCCGGTGCCGCGTTGTGGGCGCCGTTCGTCCTGTTCATGCCGAGCAGCTCGCCGCTGGCCCGCGCCTGGTTGCCGGAGATCGCAGCGCTGCTCTTCCTCGCCGTGACGAACGTGCTGCTGGTCGCCGACCTGAAGCGCCCCAAGCAGTTCCTGTCGATCGTGCTGCGCCCGAACACACGCAGCTGGCTGGTCAAGGGCGCTTGGGTGCTGATGGCGTTCGGCGCGCTGACGTCGGCGATCGTGGTCGCCCGGCTCCTCGGCTTCGACGAACTCGCCGACGGCCTGCGGTGGACCAACCTCGTGACCGGTTCGCTGGCCGCGGCCTACACGGCGTTCCTGTTCGCGCAGTGTGAGGGGCGCGACCTCTGGCAGAACACGCGCGCGCTGCTGCCGCACCTGCTCGTGCAGGCACTGCTGCTCGGCAGCGCGTTGCTGCTGCCGTTCGTACCCGACCAGAAGCTCGCGGTCGCCGGCTTCGTGCTGGCGCTGCTGCACCACGGCTTCGGGCTCGCCGAACGGCTGCTGCCGCACGCCTCGCACAACGCCCGCATGGCCGCGGCTCTGCTGCCGACCGTGCCGGCGTGGCGCGGCAGCCGCTGGTCGGCGTTCCACCTCGGCATGGCGACGTCGACGATCGCCGCGCTGTTGGCGATGCTGCTCGTGCTCGGCGGCGCCACCCATCCGGCACCGCTGGTCCTCTGTGCGCTGCTCGGCGCTGGCGGCCTGTTCCTCTACGAACAGGCCTACGTGCGCGCCGGCCAGCTGCCGCCGTTGTCCTGAGGTCCCCACCGATGCGCCGACTCCCCCTGCTCGTTTCGTTCTCGATCGCCGCCGCGGCCGCACTGCCAGCACAGGACCGCCCGGCGGCCGCGCCGCTGCAGCACTTCTCCGTCGAGGACGGCGTGGTGCCGAGCAAGTCGGTGCGCGACGGCGAGGCGCGCTACACGATCTGGCTGCCCAAGGGCCACGGCGACGAGGCGAACAAGGACAAGACCTGGCCGTGGGTGCTGTGGCTGTCGGGCTTCGGCGGCAGCAACGAGTTCCAGAACGGCGGCGGCCCGGCGGTGCTCGACCGGCTGCGCGAGGAGAAGGCGATCCCGGAGCTCGCGTTCGTCGTCTACCGCGCGCCCGGACGCCGCGGCCGTTCCGTCTACATGAACGGCGAGGCGGCGTGCGACACCGAGGACCTGCTGGTCGGCGACCTGCCGAAGTTCCTGCAGGAGAAGTACCGCCTCGCGAGCGACCGCAAGGGCCGCGCCGTGATCGGGCTCAGCGCCGGCGGCTTTGGCGCCCTGAAGATCGCGCTGCGCCATCCGGAGTTCTTCGCGGCAGTCGCCGCGCACTCCGCCGCGATCCTGCCCGCGGATCCGAACGAGGTCGGCGGCATGAACGAACAGGTCGTGCAGCGCTTCGTGCGCGGCGGCCTCGCCGAGCAACTCGGCGATCCGATCGACCCGGCGAAGTGGGCGCAGCACATGCCGCTCGCGCTCGTCGCGGCGAAGAAGCCCGAGGAGCTCGAGGGCCTGCAGATCTACTTCGACGCCGGCACCGACGACGACTACGGCTTCTGCCCGCCGAACGAGCAGCTCAGCAAGGTGATGACCACGCACGGGCACAAGCACCTGTTCCGCCGGGTCGAAGGCGGCGGGCATGCGTTCGGCAGTCCGGCGATGAAGGACAACGTCGCGCACTCGCTGCGCTTCGTCGCGGCGGTGTTCGCCGGCAAGGACGCGGTCGCCGAGCTGACGCCGAAGCCGGCGGCGAAGCCCGCCGAGTCGGGCAAGTAGCACGCGCCGAGCGCCCAGGCGCCCGGGGGTGGCCGACCTTCGCCTCGGCGGCGATGATCCGCGCCTCATGCCACCGCGACTGCCCTGGCTGCGCAGCATCCTGCTCCTGCTCCCCTGCGTCACGGCAACGGCGCAAGTCGCCTGGCACGAGCACCCGCTGCTGTCGCCCGGCCCCGCGCCACGCACCGAATGGCAGCTTGCGTTCCACGAGCAGATGGGCCGCACGATCCTGTTCGGTGGACCGACCGGGACCGGTGGCTGGCACACCGATACGTGGGCATGGGACGGTGTCGCCTGGCAGCAGCAGTTCCCGGCGCAATCCCCTCCCGCCACCCGCTTCCAGCTTCTCTACGACGTGGCGCGTGCGGTCGTGCTCGCGATCGGCGACCCGGATCCATCGCAGCTCTGGGAGTACGACGGCACGAACTGGACGCAGCGCCAACCGACCACGTCGCCGCCCCCGCGTCTGAGCTTCCGGGTCGCCTACGATCGTGCACGTTCGCGCGCCGTGCTGTTCGGCGGGGTGACGCTCACGCCGTGGGCCCAGCTGAATGACACCTGGGAGTGGAACGGCACGACGTGGACGAACGTCGCGTCGCCGACCGCACCCTCGGGCCGCTTCTCGCCCGCGATGGCGTTCGATCCGGTCCGGCAGCGCGTGCTGCTGCTGGGCGGCTTGGTCAACACCGGGGTGTTCCTCACGCAGATCTTGGATCAATGGGAGTGGGATGGCGTGCAGTGGACCGCGATGCCCACGCCGGCGCTGCCGCCGACGCACGCGCTGACCGCGACCACGCACCTGCAGCGAAACCGCGTGCTGGTCTGGAACGCCGCCACCGGGGCGAACGCCTCGGCGACGCACTGGGAGTGGGACGGCACCACGTGGACCGCCGTCGTCTCGCCGCAGTATCCGCCGCCGAACGTCTTCGCCTCGCCGCTCGCCTACGACAGCGGCCGCAACCGCATCGTGCTCTGGCACGGCGGCACGGTGCGGCAGACATGGGAATGGGACGGCACCACCTGGACCAACCTCGGGCCGCCGCCGGTGCCGAAGCCCGTGCCGCGATTCGGTCACGGCTTGGCGTTCTTCACGCCGAGCCAGCGCGTCGTGATGTTCGGCGGCAGCAACGGCGCGCTCTACACCGACACCTGGCAGTGGGACGGAGCGAGTTGGTCGCAGCTCGCGCCGGCGACGTCACCGCCGGGTCGCTTCACCACCCGCATGGTCGAACACACCTCGCGCGGCGAGATCGTGCTGTTCGGCGGGCAGGGTCCCGGCGGCGGCACCCTCGGCGACACGTGGGTCTTCAACGGCACGACCTGGCTCCAACGCACGCCGGCGAGTCCGCCGCCGGCCCGCTACGGCCACGGGCTCGCCTACGACCGCGGTCGTGACCGGGTCGTCTTGTTCGGTGGCTGGACCGGCGGCAACTCGAACTCCACCTACGAGTGGGATGGAACGGCCTGGCTGCAGCGCTTCCCCACGACCAGCCCGTCGGCGCGCCAGTACCCGGCGATGGCCTACGACGAGGCGCGCCAGCGCGTGGTGTTGTTCGGCGGGTTGAACCTCGGCGACACCTGGGAGTACGACGGCACGACCTGGGTGCAGCGTTTCCCCGCCACCAGCCCGCCTGCGGGCTGGCCGATGATGAGCTACGACCGCGCCCGCGCCCGCATCGTCCTGTTCGGCAACACGACGTCGGCATGGGAGTGGGACGGCGTGAACTGGACCGCACGCCCGACCTCCCTCACCCCGGTGCCGCGCCAGGACGGCGGACTCGCCTACGACGCCGGGCGCGATCGCCTGGTGCTGTTCAGCGGCATCAACGCCGGCACCAAGGACGACACGTGGGAGTACGGGCCGACCTCGCCGGCGACCTGGGTCGGATTCGGCGCGGGCTGTCCAGGCACTGCCGGCACGCCGACGATGGCCCCGGCGCCGTTCGCGCTCGCATGGCTCGGCGACACGTTCGTGCTGCGCGTCACCGCCGTTCCGCCGGGCGAGTCCGCGTTCGTGTTCTTCGGCTCGACGACGCAATGGGGCGCGGTTCCGCTGCCCGCACCGCTGGGTCCCTACGGCATGCCGGGCTGCACGCTGCTCGTCGCCGGCGAGAACCTGCGTTCGGCGGCCGGGCTCGGCGGGATCGCCGACGTCGTGCTGCCGATCCCGCCGGCAGTGGCGTTGCTCGGCACCTCCGTGGCGGCCCAGCCCCTCGTCAGCGACCCGGGCGCGAACGCCACCGGATTCGTCGTCGGCAACGCGGGCACCGTGACCGTCGGCAGCCGTTGAGAAGCGCTCGGGCTCGGACTCACTTCGCGTAGTCGAGATCGAACGACGGCATCGCCTTCTTACGCCGTTCGCCGTCCCCCTGCAGGTACCAGTCGAACCACTGCAGCGTGCGCAGGGTGTAGTCGAGGCGGTAGACGTTGGTGCGGTTGCCGTGGCCCTCGCCCGGATACTGCACGTAGCGCACCGGCGTGTCGGTCGCGAACTTCACGGCCCGATACAGCAGGAACGGCTGGCTGTGGTGCACGCGTGGATCCGCGGTGCCGCCGAGCAGCAGCAGCGGCGTGCGGCAGTCGGCGGCCCACGTCAGCGGACTGCGGTCCGCCATCAGGCCCGGCTGCTGCCACGGCCACTGTTCCTGGTAGTGGACGTAGAAGAACTCCCACGGGATGTCGCTCGTCAGCCACTTGGTGCGGATGTCGACGAACGGCACGAAGCTGACCGCGGCCGCGAAATGCGCGCTGTGCTTCGTCGCCGCCCACGCCGCGGTGTAGCCGCCGTAGCTGCCGCCGCCGATGCCGACACGTTCCTTGTCGATCAGTCCCTGCGCGGCGAAGTGCGCGATCGCGTCGAGGTGGTCGAGGAACTCCTTGCCCATCGGGTCGCCGTGGTCGTGCTTGCAGAACGCGGTGCCGTAGCCGGTCGAACTGCGGTAGTTCGGGTACCACGACACGTAGCCGCGCGCGGCGAGCAGTTGGCCCCAGTCGGCGTAGTTGGTGATCCAGCCGTCGCTGAAGTGCGCCTCGGGGCCGCCGTGCGCGACGATCACGAACGGGTACTTCGTGCCGGGCGTGTAGCCGACCGGCTTGATCAGGATGCCCTCGATCTCGAGGCCGTCGCGCGCGCGCACGACTTCGATCGTCTGCTCGCCCAGCGCCACGTCGGCGACTTCCGGGTTGCTGATCGTCAGGCGGCCAGCCCCTTCGAGGAACAGTTCCGGCGGGTGCGTCGCCGTGCCGACGACCTTCACGAGATGTCGCGACGACACCGCGAACGCCGTGACGTGGCCGGTCCGGTCACCACTTCGCCTCGCGTCGCCGCCAAACGACCGGGGCCCGAACTCACCGGCCGTGCGCACCGCGCTGGTGACGCCGACGTGCTCGATGCAGTGCGGGCTGTCGCCGACCCACTGCAGATCGACGATCATGTGCGTGGGCATGCCCGCACCGCTGGTGCGCGAACGGGGCCACGGCCGGCTCTGCCCCGTCGCGACGTCGACGAACGCGAGCATGCCGGCGTGCGGGTCGTTGCGATCGGCCGCGGTGACGTAGGCGAGCTTGCTGCCGTCGGGCGACCAGGCGAACGCACCGAGCTTGCCCGGGTTGTCGACCAGCTTCGTCAGCCCGCCCTGCCTCGTCAGCGCGCCGGCGTCGACGTCCAGCACGTGCAGCCGCTGGAACATGTAGCTGTCGTCGACGAGGTTGCGCGGCGCGCACGCGCACGCGATGCGCTTGCCGTCGGGCGCCCATTCGTGCTCGAACACCGTGGTGCCCCGCGTGAGTTGGGTCGGGACGAGGTCTTCGATCGCGAGCCACAGCGACAGATGCCGCCAGTCCTCGTCGACGATCACGGGCCGGATGCCGCTCGCCTGCGCCGCCGCGCGCGTCTCTGGCAGCGGGTCGAGCGAAGTGAACGAGATCGCCAGGCCGTCGGGCCGCCAGCGGTACGAGCTGATCGACGACGCCATCCCCCACCGCCGCGCCTCGCCGCCGTCGATCGACTGCACGAACAGTTGCATGCCGCCGTCGACCGCACGCAGGAACGACACCTCGCGGTGCTTCGGCCGCACCTGCATCGCAGGCGCGCTGTCCTTGCCGGCAACCAGCCAACGCACCGCCGGCACTTCGCGTCCGTTCTGCTTGCTCAGTTCGTCGATCACGCCGAGGTGCTGGTAGGCGCCGCCCGGGCCGTCGGCGAGCGGCCGCGGCACCACCAGGGTGAAGGCGACGAAGTCGTCGCCGAGGCGCGGGTTGGTGACGGTGCGCACGGCCAGCGCCTGCGCCACCGTCAGGCCGTTCTGCGCCCTGGCCTCTTGCTGGGCTGGCAGGACTGCGGCCAGCACGCACGACAACGGACCGAGAACCACGCCGGCGAGGGTGTGCATGGGTCGGGACCATACCCCGCTGGCAACGGCGACTCGCGGGTCCGCAGCCACCGGAGGACGGCCCCAGTGCTTGCCTCGGCGGGGAGTTGCGGTATCCACAACGGTGCAAATGGACCCCGCCGACCTGCCCGCCTCGGCAAGGACCGCGATCGCCGCCGCTCTGCAGGACGAAGGGCTCGACGGCAGCTACCTCGCGTTCGTCGCCCGCCACCTCGATGCCAACGACAGCACGTGGCGCTGGTGCTGCGGCAGCAACTGCGACCCCTGCGTGCAGCGATTGGGCCGCGCCGTCGATCGTGCCCGTTCGGCACTCGGCACGCAGCCCTGACCGGCGGGGCTGCCCGCGCCGGTGAAGACGGCGTAGGCTAGGGGAATGGACACGAGCCGTACCGTGCTCACGGCGGGGCACGTCATGCAACGGACCGTTTTCGTCCTCTTCCCCGACATGCCCGTTCTCGACGCCGTGCGAGAACTCGTGCAGCGGGGCTTCTCCGGCGCTCCCGTGGTCGTCGACAGCCGCGTGGTCGGCGTGTTCAGCGAGCGCGACGCGCTGACGGCGCTGGCGGCCGCGCACTACGAAGACGAGCCGCCCGGCACCGTGGCGCAGCACATGCGTCGCGACTTCGACGTCGTCGGCCCCACCGCCGACATCTACGAGGTCGCGTCGGTGTTCCGCGACAACCCGATCCGGCGCGTGCCCGTGGTCGACGGCCAACGGCGCATCCTCGGCATCGTCTCACGCGGTGACGTGCTCCGGGCGCTGCAGCAGCTCTACCAGCACCGGCCGAAGTCGAACTACGAGAAGCTGCAGGATCACATGGCGCTGCGGCACGCGCCGTAGGCGTCAGTCGACGAGCCGCTCGAACACCGAGCGCACCGAGGCGACCAGTTCGTCGTCGGGCAACGGCGCGTTGGCGATCGCCACCTGCACGACGTCGGCGCCGCGCCGGAAGAACGCCAAGATCCCGCGGTCGCCGATCGGTCCCGTCGGCGTCTGCACGAAGCGCGTCACCGGCACGCCGTCCCACGCCAGCTCGGCGTCCGACACGATGTCGATCCCTGCCTGCCCCGCGTCGCCCTTGGTGACCTCGACCGCGAGCGCGACGAAGGCGCTGGCTGCTTCGGCATCGTCGAAGCGCAGCGCGTAGACCGAGCGCCACGACGACGGGCTCGGCGAGATCGCGAACCACTCGCCGGTGGCGCGCAGCTTGGGCAACAGCGCGCGCAGGTCGGCGGCCCGCGGCAGGTTCTCGCTCAGCAACAGGCGTTCGGTGAGGATCGAGCGGCCGATGGTCCACGAACCGCCCGCGAAGGTGGCGTCGAGTCCGGCGAACGCCGCCGAGGCGTCCGCGCACGCCGTGGCCGGCTGCTCCAGGATCAACGCGCGGGTCGTCGGCGTCGTCGCCGCGAGCAACTGCCACAGGCCATCGTGTCCGCCGCGTGCATGCTCACGCGCGAAGAACTCGGCCATGTTCAGGTACGTGACGATGCCAGAGCCGCGGACGCGTCGCGTCACCAGGCTGGCGACCGGCACATGCGCCGGATCGTGGTTCCCCACCATCACGCTGCGAAGGGGCTCGATGGCGTCCTGCAGCCCCAACGTGTGCGCGACGCGCTCGCTGCAGAACACGGCGTGGCCCTCGATCAGCATCGCGAGCGCTTCGAGGCGGTCGTTGTCGGCGCCGCCGCGCTGCCGCGCCATCAGGTCGAGCTCCTGATCCTGCAGCGCATGCACGAGTTCGTGGGCGATGACCAGTTGCAGCAACGTCTCGACGTCGGCATCCGACCTCTGCACGCGCGCCAACTGGCTGCGCGCGACCTGCGGCACCACGTAGACCTCCTTGCTGGCGAAGCCGTACTTGCCGAGGATCGCGCCGGCGAACAACTCCGCGCGCAGGCGGATGGCCCGGTCGATGCGCGCCCGCGGCTGGCCCTGCAGGAACACCTCCACGCTCGGCGCCAGGTCCGCCTGCAGGGCCTTCGCCACGTCGACGACATCGGCCGTGCCGATCTGCGGCGGCGTACGGAACGTGCGGCCGCATTCCCGCTCGACCACCGGCTGGATCCGCGCGACCACGCCGCGCAACCAGGCGTCGTCGAGCACCCTCTTGCTGGCGGCCGGAGGACCCTGTGCACGGCCCACCGCCACGAACAGCGTGAACACCGCGGCCGTGACGCCAGCGCCACGTCGACCGACCGCAAGGACGCCGGCGCACGATCGCTTCATCGCTGCAGCTTGCTCGGAGTGCGCCCGGTTCGCAATCCGCGTGCGGCTCGGCTGGCCACGACGTGGACCGCCTCTCGGGCGCCGCCTACGCTGGCTCCCGCATGGACCACGCCACGCTGCGCACCACGCCGCTCGAGAACTTCCCGCCGCCGGAGCGGTGGGACGACTGGGAGGAACTCGACGCCAAGGCCTGGCCGCGCCGCGTCACCAAGAAGTACTCGCTGGTGCCGACGATCTGCTTCAACTGCGAGGCGGCCTGCGGGCTCGTCGCCTACGTCGACCAGAGCGACGGCTCGATCCGCAAGGTCGAGGGCAACCCGTTCCACCCCGGGTCGCGCGGACGCAACTGCGCGAAGGGGCCGGCGACGATCAACCAGGTGAACGACCCCGAGCGCATCCTCTACCCGATGAAGCGCCAGGGCCCGCGCGGCAGCGGCCGCTTCGAGCGGGTGTCGTGGGACGAGGTGCTGCGGACGCTCGGTGCGCGCATCCGCAACGCGATCGTCGAGGGACGCAAGACCGAGGTCATGTACCACGTCGGGCGGCCCGGCCACGACGGCTACGTCGAGCGCGTGCTGCAGGCTTGGGGCGTCGACGGCCACAACAGCCACACCAACGTCTGCAGCGCCGCCGCGCGGCTCGGCTACACGCTGTGGAGCGGCTACGACCGGCCGTCGCCCGACTACGAGAACGCGAAGTTCACGTTGCTGATCTCCTCGCACCTCGAGACCGGGCACTACTTCAACCCGCACGCGCAGCGGATCATCGACGGCAAGATGAAGGGCGGCAAACTCGCCGTCTGCGACATCCGGCTGTCGAACACCGCGAGCATGGGCGACTACTGGCTCGCGCCCCGGCCGGGCACCGAGCCGCTGATGCTGCTCGGCTTCGCGCACGTGATCCTGCGCGAGAACCTGGTCGCCTGGGACTTCGTGCACGACTGGGTCGAGTGGCGCGCCTACCAACGCAGCAAGGGCCGGCCCGAGGAGTTCGCCGCGTTCCAGCAGGGCCTGCGCGCCGACTACGCGTTCGCGACGCCACAGCACGTCGGCGAGGTCTGCGGCCTCGACGCCGCCATGGTCGAGACCATCGGCCGCGAGATCGGCGAGGCCGGCAGCGCGTTCGCTTCGCACGTCTGGCGCAACACCGCCGCCGGCAACGAGGGCGGCTGGTCGACCGCGCGCAACCTGCAGTTCGTGTCGGTGCTGGTCGGCGCCGTCGGCACCATCGGCGGCACCGCCGGCTCGGCGACCAACAAGTTCGTGCCGGCGACGTTCAGCAAGCCGCGCCCGCAAGACGTGTGGAGCGAGTTGCTCTACCCGCGCGAGTGGCCGCTCGCGCACCACGAACTGAGCTACCTGCTGCCGCACCTGGTGAAGAGCGGCCGTGGCCGCGTCGACACCTACTTCACGCGCGTCTACAACCCGGTCTGGACGAATCCCGACGGGGCGATGTGGATCGAGATGCTGTCCGACGAGCAGGCGGTCGGCTGCCACGCGGTGCTGTCGCCGACGTGGAACGAAACGGCGCGCTGGGCCGACTTCGTGCTGCCGATGGGCCACGCGACCGAACGCCACGACCTGATGTCGCAGGAGACCCACGCCGCGACCTGGATCGGCTTCCGCCAGCCGGTGCACCGCGTGCTCGCCGAGCGCCAGGGCAAGCAGGTGACGTGGACCTACGAGACCAACCCCGGTGAAGTCTGGGAAGAGGACGAGTTCTGGATCGCGTTGAGCTGGCACGTCGATCCCGACGGCTCGCTCGGCATCCGCAAGCACTTCGAGTCGCCGTACCGA
>DDSQ01000155.1:20676-38794 GCA_002343845.1 Planctomycetes bacterium UBA2386
GAGGCCGCGCAGAAGGAAGGCCTCTCGCCGCTCGAGTACATGCAGCGCCACGGCTGCTTCCTGGTGCAGGACCAGGTCTACAAGACCCACGAGAGCGAGCTGCGCGGCGACTTCGCCGTCGATGCCCACCGCGGCATCGTCACCAAGGACGGCAAGGTCGCGGGCGTCTTCGCCGGCGGCAAGGCGCGCGTCGGCTTCCCGACGCCGAGCAAGAAGCTCGAACTGTTCTCACCGACCATGGCCGAATGGGGCTGGCCCGAGTTCGCGACGCCGGTCTACGCCAAGAGCCACGTCGACGAAGGCAAGCTCGACCGCGCGGCCGGCGAGATGGTGCTGGTCGGCACGTTCCGGCTGCCGACGCTGATCCACACGCGCTCCGCGAACAGCAAGTGGCTCACCGAGCTGTCGAACACCAACCCGGTGTGGATCCACCCCACCGACGCGACTCGCCTCGGCGTGCAGATGGGCGACCTGCTGCGCGTCAGCACGCGCACGGGCTACTACGTGAACGCGGCGTGGGTCACCGAGGGCGTGCGTCCCGGCGTGGTCGCCTGCAGCCACCACATGGGGCGCTGGACGGTGTCGGGCGACCAGGTGTCGGGCAACCACTGGCAACTCCACGACGTCGACCTGCGCAAGGTGACGCCGACGGCGTGGCTGATGCGGCGCACCAAGCCGACGGGTGCGTTCGCGAGCAAGGACAAGGACAGCGCGAAGGTGTGGTGGTCGAGCGGCGGGGTGCACCAGAACATGACGTTCCCGGTGCAGCCCGACCCGGTCTCCGGCATGCACTGCTGGCACCAGAAGGTCGTGGTGACGAAGGCCGAGGCGGGCGATCGCTACGGCGACGTGTTCGTCGACACCGCGAAGTCGATGGCGGTGTTCGAGGAGTGGCTCGCGAAAGCGCGGCCCGCGGGCCAGTTCGGCACCGATGGGCTGCGGCGGCCGCTGCACCTGAAGCGCGTCTGCCGGCCGACGGACGCGGCGTTCCAGCTGTAGCGGTCCTACCCGGCCCCTACGACGGCTTCCGCTGCGTCCGACAGCACCGCGCCGAGACCGTTGCCGGCGTTGGCATCGAGAACGAGTGCCTGGTTGTAGAAGCGGATGCCGACCAGCGACGGAACGAACGGGATCGGCAACTGCCACCGCACCTGGTTGCCCTGGCCCGACAGCAACGCCGTGGCATCGACCTGAACGTGCACGAGGCAACCCGGCGCGCCCACCGATGCGAGCGACAGCGGCGCGATCTGTTGCCACCCGAAGGCGAGCAGGGCGAGGTCTTCGGGCACGTCGAACAGGGTGACTTCGAGCGTTCGGCCGATGTGCGGGGTGTCGCGCGGAACGAGGCGCGCTGCGGGCCGAGAGCCGGAACAACCAGGAGCGATGCCGACGTACGTGGAGGTGGGGCCGACGCGTGCTGCGCACGTGTCGTTGCCGGCGGTGACTTCGACGTACGAGGTTCCGGGTTGTAGCGGAGGTGCCGTGAACACGTCCCCAACAATGCCGCACGTCACGACCTGTCCATCCGAGCGGCGGAGAATCGTGAAGCCGTACCCGCCATCGACTTCGACGTAGTACACGCCGGTAGGTAGCGTTGGAATTGGACGCCAGGCGAGCGACGACGAGACGAACGAACCCCATGCCACGACCGTCCCGTCGGATCGCAACGCAAGGCTGTAGGTGTGGGCACACGACGCTTCGACGTATCGCAGGCCCGAGGGAAGCGGTGGAATCAGGTGGTCACCGTGCCACTGCGTTCCTGCGTAGGCCAACGCGCCATCGGACCGCACGAGTAGCGACTTCCCGTACCGCACATCGACGTCGGTGTAGGTCACGCCCGTCGGCAGCGCCGGGATCGCCGTGCAGCCGAACGCATCGGGCCCGAATGCCACGGCACTGCCGTCCGATCGAAGGGCCACGGCGTGGTTGTCGCTGACCGCCATGTCGCGGTAGGTGACCAGAGGCGGCAACGGCGGGACGTTGCACTGCCCGAAGTTGTTGGCGCCCCAGGCAAAGAGGTTGCCATCGTCGCGCAACGCGATGGTGTGCGTGAAGCCGGCGCCGACCTTCGTGAAGCGCGATGAGGCAAGAGCTGCCGGCACCGGGATCTGGTTGTAGTAGTTGTCGCCCCAGGACTGGATCGAACCATCGCTCAGCACCACGACCGCATGCAGGTTGGTCGTGGCGATGGCTCGGTGGCGAACACCCGCGGGCGACTCCGGGAGGTACGGGACCGCCGCCTGGTGGAAGCCGTTGTCGCCCCAGGCATGCACCCGACCCGAGACGGTCACCGCCAGCACATGCTGCAAGCCGCTCGTCAGCGCCCGCAGACGCTCCGTCAGCACGGGCACGTTGAGTTGGCCGACATGGTTGCCGCCCCAGGCGACGAGCAGGCCATCGGACCGGTACGCGACGCTGTGGTGCTGGCCGGCAGCACACAGCAGATGCCAGATGCCCGGTGGTCGCGGGGGCACGTTGCACTGGCCGCTGGCGTTCGATCCCCACGCCACGATCTCGCCGTCCGAACGCAGTGCGAGCCCATGGGAGCTACCAGCACTGACCCGCTTGTAGGTCATGCCCGGCGGAGGCGGCGGAGGCACGCATTGCCCGTCGCTGTTGTTCCCCCAGGCAACGATCGAACCGTTCGCCAGCAACGCCATCGACCACCCGGTCCCCCCTTCCACCTGTACCGCCGGGCCGGCAAGTGGCGGCACATTGCACTCGCCATAGGCGTTGTATCCCCACGCCACCACCGCGCCGTCCGAACGCACCGCGAGGAAGTGGGCCATGCCTGCTTCGATGCTCACGTAGGTCACGCCCGGCGGAAGTGCCGGAGCCGGAGTCGCGGGCAGGATCGGCGACTGGCCCCAGACCGTGATGGTGCCGTCCGACAACAGGGCCGCGGCGACGTCCAACGTGATCGCAAGCTGCACCACCGAACCCGCTGCGAAGGCAGGTATCTGCCGGATGCGAGGGGTCTGGCCGCTGAGGAAGACGTCGCCATGCAAATCGACGATGCCCGTCATCACGAAGTTGGCCGTGGCAAACGCCACGGATCCCCGCATGGAGTCCGTGTGGCTACCCCACGCTCCCCAGTGCACTACGGAGCTCTGCGCCGGCAAGGTCGCCGAAACGATGAGAACCGCAGCCGCTATGGCCGCAGCTCGTGGAGAGTCCGTCCTTGCGCGCATCGCCATGCGTCACCTCAGAACTGCAGGAACATCGCCGGACTTGCCGCGGCGTACGAGAAGCACGCACCGCCAGGTCCGACGGGGTCGAACGCGAGCAGCGCGAACATCTGCACCGTGAAGGCGCTCCCGATGCCGCCCTGCGGCAGGATCACGCGATAGACGCGGTGCGTATCCACGTCCCCGATCACCGTCAGACCGCACGTACTTCGGCGCGAACTCGGCGAGGATGCGCGGCTTCGCCGCGAGCAGCGACCGCGCGCCCTGCAAGGCCGGCAGTTCGTAGCCCTCGACGTCGATCTTCACGAACTGCACGTCGGCCGGGTCGAGGCGTTGCTGCTGCAGGAAGCCGTCCAGCGTCACCACCGGCACCGTGATCGGCGTGCAACCCGCTTGCGGGACCAGCGAATGGCGCCCCATGTTCTTCTCGGCATACGGGAAGAACTGCATCGCGCCGTCGCGTTCGGCGACCGCGGCCCCGTGCACGGTGACGTTCGTGATGCCGTTCCGCTGCAGGTTGCTGCGCAGCAGCGCCAGGTTGCGCGGCTCCGGTTCGAACGCATGGATGCGCGCGCGCGGCCAGCGTCGCGCCAACAGCAGCGAGTACCAGCCGAGGTTGGCGCCGATGTCGAGCGCGACCGCGTCGTCGCGCAGGCGCAGTTCGCGCAGCACGAAGGTGCTGAGCACCTGCTCGTGCAGGCCGCGCTTGTAGAGGTGCCGCCCCATCACGTCGCGCGCATAGGCCCGCACGCGCAGGTCGAGCCCGGGGATCGTCGCGGTGAGTTGTTCGCGACGGAGCACGTGGCGCAGCACGAAGCACGACAACGACCGCCACGGCGATCGCTGGTCCACGAGGGCGGGCTCCATCGCCGCACCATAGTTGCCTCGCCGGATCGGCGCGAGCGCGGGTCCCGACCAAGACGACGGCGGCGCTAGCATGCGCGCAGGCCATGCTGCTCCGTCGCCTCACCTGCAAGGGTCTCGCGCAGAACGCCTACGTGCTCGCGCACGGCGGCGAGGCGCTGGTCGTCGATCCGCGCCGCGACGTCGACGACCTGCTGGCGTTGCTTGCCGCCGAGAAGTTGCGCGCGACGTGGGTCGTGGCGACGCACGTTCACGCCGACTTCGTCGCCGGCCTGCACGAAGTCGCCGCGGCGACCGGCGCACGCATCGGTCTCGGCGAACGGTTCCGCGGGCGACTGCCGCACACGCCGCTGGCCGACGGCCAAACGCTGCGCGTCGGCGATGCCACGATCGAGGTGCTGGCGACGCCTGGCCACACCCTCGAGAGCGTCTCGTTCCACGTGCACGCGCACGCCGACGCACCCGCGCGCCTGCTCAGCGGTGACGCGCTGTTCGTCGGCGACGTCGGCCGACCCGACCTCGCGCAGGGGGCGGGCATGGCGCCATCGGCGATGGCGGCGCTGCTGCACCACACGCTGCACGAACGGCTCGCCGCGCTGCCCGGCGACGTCGAGGTCTGGCCCGCGCACGGGGCCGGGTCGGCGTGCGGCTCGTGCATCGGCGGCGCTTCGTCGTCGACGCTGGCGGCGGAACGTGCCGACAACTGGGCGTTCCGCTGCAGGGACCGCGACGCCTTCGTGGCCCAACTGCTGCGATCGCTGCGCCCCCCGCCCCGCCACTTCCCGCGGCTGGCTGCGATCAACCACGACGGCGCGACACCGCTCGGAGTCCTGTTGCCGCCGTCGGCGCTCGACGCGGCGGCGGTTGCGTCCGCGTGCGCTGCCGGGGCGATGGTGCTGGACTGCCGTTCGTGGACCGAGTTCGGGCGCGGTCACTGGCCGTCGGCGACGAACATCGGGCTGGATGGCGGCGAGTTCGAGCCGTGGGCCGGGGCGCTGATCCCCGCCGACCGCCCGCTCGTCCTCCATGCCACCTCGGCGGCGCGTGCCGCCGAAGCCCAGTTGCGCCTGTTGCGCGTCGGTCTCGACGACGTTCGTGGCTTCACGACGACGCTGCCCGAACGGCCAGGCCGCGTGCCCCAGCTCGAGGCACTCGACCTGTTCACGCCCGGCGGCGCTGTGCCGTTCCAGGTGATCGACGTGCGGCGCCCCGACGAGTTCGCCGCTGGCCACGTTGCCGGCGCCGTGCACGTCGAACTCGGCGAGACGATGGCGACGGGTGGACTCGACCCGACGCGCCCGACCGCGGTGCTGTGCGAAGGCGGTTACCGCAGCAGCGCGGCGCTCGCCACGCTGCGCTCGGCCGGCTTCACCGCGCTGCACAACGTGCACGACGGCATGCGCGGCTGGCGGCAGAACCACCTGCCGCTCGCGCGGGCCGCCCCTACAGCGACTTCTTGATCAGGTAGAAGTCGAGCCGGTCGACGCCGGTCAGCGCCTTGCGCGCGGCGACTTCCTTCTCGCTCTTGGGCGGCGGCACGATCACCTTGTCGCCCTTCTTCCAGTTGACCGGGCAGGCGACGCCGTTGCCGTCGGCGGTCTGCAGCGCATCGAGCACGCGCACCACTTCGTCGACGTTGCGGCCGACGTTGAGCGGGTAGTAGATGATCGCCCGGATCGTGCCCTTGGGGTCGATGCAGAACAGCGCGCGCACGGTGACCGTGGCCGACTCGCCCGGGTGCATCATCCCGTAGAGCTCCGCGACCTTCTTGTCGGTGTCGGCGATCAGTGGATACGGCAGGCGCACCTTCAGGATCTGGTCGAGGTTCTCGACCCAGGCGAGGTGGCTGTGGATCGAATCGATCGACACGCCGATCAGCTTGCAGTTGCGCTGGTCGAACTCGGCGCTGCGGCGCGCGAACTCGGTCAACTCGGTCGAGCACACCGGCGTGAAGTCGGCCGGATGCGAGAACAGCAGCGCCCACTTGCCGCCGAGCCACTCGTGGAACTGCAGCTCGCCATGCGTGGTCATCGCCTTGAAGTCGGGGGCCTTGTCGCCGATGCGCGGCATCGACTTGGCGGCGGGTTGGGTCTTGGGCTGCTCGGAACTGCTACCGGTGCACATGGCGTTCTCCTGAGGATGGGAAGGGCCGGGCATCATCCGGCCGAGGACGCCACGAACGAAGGCCCAGCACCGCAGCGGACACGATCTTCGCGCCCTTGGCGCCGCCCGCCCACCGACCAGCCTCCGCGCCGACCCTCAGCTCTTCTTCGCGGTGCTGAGGATCTGCAGTTCGGCGAGCTGCTCGGGCGACGCGTCGCCCGGCGCCTCGGCCATCAGGTCGAACGCCGTCGCCGTCTTCGGGAACGCGATCACGTCGCGGATGCCCTCGCGGCCGAGTGCCAGCGTGACGATGCGGTCGACGCCGAGCGCGATGCCGCCGTGCGGCGGACCGCCGTACTTGTACGCATCGAGCAGGAAGCCGAAGTTCGCGCGCTGCTGCTCCTTGCTGATGCCGAGGAACTCGAACACCTTCGCCTGCAGGGCCGGACGGTGGATGCGGATCGAGCCGGAACCCAGCTCCCAGCCGTTCATCACGAAGTCGTAGGCGCGGCTGCGGATGTTGGCGGTGTCCTGGCCGAAGTCCTCGATGTCCCAGTTCACGGGTGCACTGAACGGGTTGTGCGCGAACTGCCAGCGCGCCTTCTCGTCGTTCCACTCGAACATCGGGAAGTTGAGCACCCAGCAGCAGCGGAACACCTTGCTGTCGCGGAGCCCCAGCAGACCGCCGACCTTGAGCCGCAGGTCGCCGAGTGCCTTGTGCACGACCTTCTTCTGGTCGGCGACGAACAGCAGCAGGTCGCCGGGCTTGCCGCCCATGTGCGCGACGAGCGCCTTGCCCTTGTCGCCTTCGAAGAACTTCGCGATCGAGCCCTCGAGCCCCGTGGCGGTGACCTTGGCCCAGGCCAGGCCCTTGGCGCCGAGTTGCGTGACGAACGCCGTCAGCTCGTCGATGCCCTTGCGCGAGAACTTCTCGGCCGCGCCCTCGGCGCAGATGCCCTTGACGATGCCGCCGGTCTCGACAGCACCCCGGAACACCTTGAAGTCGCTGGTCTTCGCCAGCTCCGTGCAATCGACCAGGGTCATGCCGAACCGCAGGTCCGGCTTGTCGCACCCGTACTTGTCCATCGCCTCGAAGAAGTCGAAGCGCGGGAACGGCTGCGGCACGTCGATGCCGAACCCCTCCTTCATGCCGTGCACGAACATCGCCTCGACCACGTCGAGCACGTCGTGCTCCTCGACGAACGCCATCTCGAGGTCGATCTGCGTGAACTCGGGCTGGCGGTCGGCCCGCAGGTCCTCGTCGCGGAAGCAGCGCGCGATCTGGTAGTAGCGATCGAGCCCGCCCACCATGCAGAGCTGCTTGAAGATCTGCGGGCTCTGCGGCAGCGCGAAGAACTTGCCGGGATGCACGCGGCTCGGCACCAGGTAGTCGCGCGCGCCTTCGGGCGTGCTCTTGGTGAGGATCGGCGTCTCGATGTCGAGGAACCGCTGGCCCTGCAGGAACGTGCGGACCGCGGTGACGAAGCGCGAGCGCTTCTGCAGCGCCTCCTGCAACGGCCGGCGCCGCAGGTCGAGGTAGCGGTACTGCATGCGCAGCTCCTCGTTCGCCTCGGCCTTGTCCAGGATCTCGAACGGCGGCGTCTCCGCTTCGCCGAGCACGGTGACGACGTGCGCCACCAGTTCGATCTCGCCCGTGCTGCGGTTCTTGTTGATCTTGTCGGCGTCACGCGGTCGCACCCGGCCGCGCACCGCGATCACGTCTTCGGCGCCGAGCCGCCGCACGGTCTCGAAGGTGCCGGCCGCCATGCCCGGAGCCTCGCTGTCGACCACGATCTGCGTCACGCCGTAGCGGTCGCGCAGGTCGAGGAACACCAACTGGCCGTGGTGCCGGTGGTTCTCGATCCAGCCGTTCAGGACCACGTCCTGCCCCTGTTCGCGGATCGTCAACTCGCCGCAGGTGTGCGTGCGCTGCCACGGAGAACGCTTGGTCGTCATTCGGGGCGAAGGTCGTAACCGCGTTCAGGGCCTCAATCCAGCGACGCGGCTCGCGCGCCAGCCGATCGCCACGACGATGCCAACACCCCCCAGCAGGGCTGGTCGCGGCAGCACCTGGGCAGCTACCTCGACGACGAGTGCGCCGTACGCCAGCAGCGCAACGCTGGCGGCCGCGGCGACCCAGCGGCGCTCGCTCCACCACCGCCGCAGCGTGGTCGGCACATGCTCGAGCGGCACGAAGGCCCACAGCAGCAGCCACACGCGCATGTAGGGCCCGGTGTCCATCGTCTGCCAGGTCAGCAGATGGAACGCCGTCACCGCCGGCAGCAAGAACCACCGCGAGCGTGGCCAGACGAACACCAGAGGGAACGCGGCCTGCGTGAGCACCACGCCGAAGCTCTGCAGTTGGCAGAGGCCGACGCTGCCCGCCGCCAGCCGCGACCACGGGCCGTCGTGGCCGAGCATGATCCCCTGCAGCGTGTAGCCGTTGAACCACTCCGGGCCGCCGAGCACGGCCTTCGCGATCCCAGCACCGGCGTAGCCGACCGCGAGCGTGAACTGCGTCAACAGCAGCGGCAGGCCGCTGCCGAGACGCGAAGCCTCGGGGCGGCGACGCCACCGCCGCCAGAACGCATCGAGCGAGCCGGCGGCGCCGACCGGCGCGAACGGCAGCGCCAGCAGCGCGAACGCCAGCGCGACCTTGTCGTGGTGCGGCTTGCCGAACGAGTAGGCGAGCCCGGTCGTCCAGAAGAACGCGACGGCGCCGAGCGCACAGCTCGTGCGCGACGCGATGCCGAGCATGCCGGCGAGCAGCGCGATCGTGCCGCCGAGCAGCACCGCGTGCGCGGCGTCGCTGCCGAGCGGCGCGATGCCGAGCACCTGCACGAACAACAGCGGCGTCCACGGCCGCAGCGGCCCGCCCGCATCGACCAGCGCGGCGTCGCGCAGGACCACCGGCGCGTAGAGCCACAGGTCGTAGAGCGCCGTGAAGCAGACGAGCACGCGGAACGCCGCGAGGCGCGTGGCCGGCACGTCGCCGAAGAACCACCGTTCGAGCCACGCGAACGCCGGCGGCGCTGCGGGCGTGTTCATGGCCGCCGCCAATCGACCAGCACGGTCGGCGCCACGTCGACCGGGCCGTCGGCGGTGAGGCGGATGCGGCCGTCGGCCAGCACGAACCCGACGAACGGCGGCGCTCCCGGCACTTGCGCGGATTCGACCTTCGCGAAGAACGCGCGCGCCGCGTCCTCGCCGCCGAAGGCGACCTCGGCGAGCATCTGCCAGTAGCCGTCCTGGTGCACGCCGACATCGTGCTCGTGCAGCGCCACACGTTCGCCGTCGGCACGGATGCCGGTGATGCGCGGCCGGTAGATGACGTCGTTCTCGCGCCACGTCTCGGTGTACATCGAGAACCCGACGAACGGCCAGCCACGCCCGTAGCCGAGTGCTGCGGCGAGCAGTTGCAGCAGCACGACGCCGAGCACGGCCGTGCGCAGTGCGACGTGCGCGAGCCGGCCCGCGAACGCCCGCCCGCGTGCTCGCGACCAGCCCCAGGCGAAGAACGACGCCGCGAGGACTGCCGCGCCTGCCAGCAGGAACCGCGGATCGAACGGTCCCGGGGACGGCACCACGATCGGCACGCGCCCGGCGAGGGTGCTGCGCAGATCGCGGTCGAAGGCGTGCACTTCCAGCGTGTGCCGCCCGGGGCGCAGCCCGCGGATGCGGCCGTCGGGCAGCGGCTGCAGCAGGTGGTGATGCTGGCGGCGCACGCGGAGCGAGGCACCGCCCCGCGCCTGCACGTCGAGGACCAGGGCGTACTCGTCGGCCGCGCTGCCAACCATGTCGACGGTGGGCGCCGTCGTCGCTCGCGGTGCAGGACCGGCGTCGGGCTGGTAGGCGAAGGTGCCCTGCGCCGTCGCGAGCAGCACGCGACCGTCGGCGCCGAGGGCCAGCCGTTCGTAGGGCGGAGCGGGCAGACCGTCGGCGCGGTGGAACACACGACCGAAGCGCAGCCGCGGGTCGAGGACCCCGAACTCGTTCTCGCTGCACCACCACAACCGCCCCCGCGCGTCGGCGGCGACGCTGCGTACGCCCGCCGACGGCGCGCCGTCGCGCAGATCCGCCGCATCGAGCACCGGCTGCTCGGCGTCGCCGACGAACAGGCCGCGCTCGCACGCGACGACGACCATGCCCCACGGCAGCACCGCGAGTTCGTGCCAGGCGCCGGTCGGCGTGGTGCTGTCGAGCTTCCGGACTTCGGCACCGCGGCGGATGGCCGCGTACTCCGGTGTCAGCAGGAACGTGATGCCGGGCCGCACCTCGGCGTGCACGACCGGCGGCGGCAACGTCACCTCGACGCGGACGAAGTCCTGCGCGCCGGCCAAGGCGCTGAGTGCGACCGCCAGCAGCGACGCAGTTCGTGGCACCGCGCCGATGCTAGCAGCGCACGCTCACTCGTAGCGCACCGACTCCGCCGGACTCTCGCGCAGCGCGCGCACGGCCGGTACCACCGACGCCAGCAGTGCCGTGACGAACGCGAGCACGGGCACCAGCAGGAACCACGGCCACGGCAAGGTCACCGGCGCATCGAGCCGCGCAACCTGGTTCATGCCGAGCACGAGCACCGTCGCCAGCACTGCGCCGAGCCCGCACGAGAGGATGCTGGCGAGTGCGGCGACGACGGCACCCTCGAGCACGAAGCTGCCGCCGAGCGCCCCGCGCGTGATGCCGAGCGCGCGCAGCACGCCGAGTTCGCGCGCGCGGCCGAGCATCGCGATCGTCATGCCGTTCAGCAGGCCGACGCCCGCGAGCACCAGCATCAAGAACAGCAGCAGGTCGAAGAGGCGGAAGTCCTTGCCGACGTCGCGCCGCATGTAGGCCTCGATCGCCGCGCCGTCCTTCCAGCCGGAGATGCCCGGCAGCGCCGCCTTCGCCGCGTCGCCGACCGCCGTGGCGTCGGCGCCGGGCTGCAGCCGCAGCGTCACCATCGCCACGCTGGTCGCCGGGATGCAGAAGTCCTGCCGCAACCAGTGCGGGGACGCGAACGCGAACGCGCGTTCGTCGCCGTCGAACCCGACGCGGTCGTCGACGAGCAGCACCTCGTACGAAACCGGCACGCCGTTCTTGTCGCGCATCGCGACCAGATCGCCGGCCTGCCACTGCCGGCTCTTCGCGAGCCGGCGACTGACGACCAGCGTGCGGACGCGTTCGTCGCTGTAGCGACGCACCAGCGCCGGATCGCCTTCGAGCGGCCCGTCGCGGCCCGCTGCCGCCGCCGGCGCGACGCCGCGCAGCAGGAAGCCCGCGCCCCGCTCCTCGCCTTCGAACGCCTCGACGGCGGCGACCCCGGGCAGGGCCGCGAGCGCCTGCGCCGCAGCCGGCGTCGTCGGCTGGCAGCGCACGAAGACACGCTCGTGCAGGGCCGCGGCGGCGAAGTTGCCGACGTCGGCATGCAGCGAATGCGTGATGCTCTTGAGGCCCAGCACGGCCAGCAGCACGGCGGACAGCCCGCAGACCGAGGCCGCGATGCGTCCCGACGCGCGCCCGAGCACCTTGGCGACCAGCCATGACGACATCGGCAGCAGCGGCCGCAGCGGCAGCACCAGGGCCCGCCCGAGCAGCGACGTGAGGCCGGGCGCCAGCAGCAGCACGCTGCCGAACAGCCCAAGGATGCCGGCGAGTTGCAGCAGCACCATGCGCATCTCGCTGCCTTCCTCGGCGGCGAGCGGCGTCATCGCCAGGTAGGCGAACGGCAGCGCCAGCACCAGCAGGCCGAACATCCACAGGTGCACGCCGCGCAACAGGTCGATGCCGTCGTCCTTGCCCGGTGCCAGGCCGCGCGCCCGCAGGATGTCGAGCGCCGAGACCTGCCGCGCGCGAACCAGTGGGAACATCGCGCCGCCGAGCGTGAACAACACGCCGAGCGTGAACGTCCACGCCACCGGAAACACCGGGATCAGAAACGTCGACCATTCCTTGCCGAGGCCCAGCGAGCTGATGCGGTTCTGCTGCAGCACGCGCGCGAGCAACATCCCGAGCAGGACGCCGAGCCCGCTGCCGATCACGCCGAGCAGCAGCGCATCGAGCAGGAAGATGCGCGTGATCGCGCCGGTACCAGCTCCGAGGCACCGCAGCAGCCCGAGTTGGCGGACGCGGGAGACCAGACCGTGCGACAGCGTCTGGAACACGACGTACATGCCCAGCAGCAGCGCCAACCCGCCGAGCACCTTGAGACCGTTGCGGAACGCGCGTTCGTCGGCGCCCTCGCCGATCATGGCGCTGCGCGCGTCCTGGACGACGAAGCCGCTGCGCAGTTCGTGGCGCAGCCGATCGAGATCCGCGCCTTCGTCGCGCAGCAGGTGGTAGATGCTGCCACCGAGCGGACGCAGGCGATCGGCGACGTCGATCGGCGCCACGACCACGAGCCCTTGCTCGCGCTTGCCGAGCCGTTCGGCGGCGATCACGCCAACCACGGTGCAGCGGCGCACGAACGGCGTCGCGTTCGCAGGGACCGGTGCGGGCGTCAGCACGCCGTCCTTGCACTCGACGCGCTGCAACGCGGGAGGCTCGGCGACCGTGATCTCGCCGCCGACGTCGACGCCGAGGGCCTGCGCGGCCGCGGCGCCGAGCAGCACGCCCGTCGTCGCCGGATCCGCGTCGGCTGCCACGAGGTCACGACCGCTGGCGACGACGTAGTGCGCGAAGGCACCCGCCGGCAACGGCCCGAGTCCGAACACGACGACTTCCTGGCCGCCTGTGCCGGCGCTGAGCACCCCGCGGGACTCGCGCCAGATCGCGACGTCGCGCACGCCGGCATGGCCGCGCAGTTCGTCGACGACTTCGGCCACCGCACGCTCCGGCCGCAGCGGCAGCACTTCGAGGTCGACCTGCCCACGCAGCGGTTGCGCCGCCAGCAGCCGGCTCTGGATCGTGTTGTGGTCCATCACGTAGATGGCCACGACGATCGCGACGCCGAGCGCGATGCCGAGCAGCGTCAACAGGACGCGGAGCCAGCTAGATGCCCAGTTCCTGGAGACGATGAAAGACGTCAGCGACACGGAACGGACCTCCGGTGAGTTCGGCGTCCTTGCGGAGCGCGCCGTCGTGCAAGAACAGCACGCGATCCCCCGCCGCGGCGTCGCGGGGGTTGTGCGTCACCAGCAGGATCGAGGTGCCGAGCTTCTGCCCGACCGAGCGCAGCAGCGCGACCACTTCTTCGCCGGCCTTGCTCGACAGATTGCCGGTCGGCTCGTCGGCGAGCACGAGCGGCGGCTGCGTCGCCAGCGCGCGCGCGATCGACACCCGCTGCATCTCGCCGCCCGACAACGACGGCGGCAGGCGGTTCTTCAGCGCCTTGATGCCGAGCAGGTCGAGCAGCCCGTCGATGCGGGCGCGGTGCTTCTTCGGTCGCTCGCCGACGATGCGCAGCGGCAGCGTCACGTTCTCGTCGACGGTGAGGTCGGGCAGCAGGTTGAAGAACTGGAAGATGAAGCCGATCCGCCGACGGCGGATGGCGGCGCGGTGCTCCTCGTCGCCGGCCCCGAGGTCGGTGCCGTCGAGCAGCACCTGGCCGGCCGACGGGCGATCGAGGCCGGCGAGCATGTGCAGCAGCGTCGACTTGCCCGAGCCCGACGGGCCCATGATCGTCGCGAACTCGCCCGGCCGCAGCGCGAAGCTGACGTCGCGCACCACCGGAACCTGCTGGCCGTCGTTCGCGCGGAAGCGGAACAGGCCCCTGGCTTCGAGCACGGGCACGGTCGACGACGGCGGCGTGGAGTCAGCGGCTTGGGCGGGGGTCATGCAGCGAGGCAGCCAGGGTCGGCGCAGTTACTTTGCCGCGCCAAGTAGATGGCGTCAAGACTCGACGCACGGCGCCGCTGGCTCCCATGCCAACGCGTGCGTGAACCCTGGGCGCCGCGCCGCGCGCAACTGCAACGCCGCCCTTCGACCGCACGACGGCCTTTGCCTCGGTCCCGTCGTGCCGGTAAGCAGACGCAGACGCCGCCGATGCCGCTCGACCTGCTCTCGCTCCCTGCCGCCGGGCTGCACGCCGCCGCCGCGCGACACTTCGCCGGCAAGAAGGGCGCCGGGCTCGCCTCGGCCGTGCACCGCGCGGCCGTGTGCCGCGGCGAGTTCACGCCGGAACAACTCGGCGCCGGACCGCGCGCCACCGCCGCGTGGCGCTCCTTCGCGACGATGTCGCTGCCGACGATCGACGCCGAGGCCACCGAATCGACCGCCAACGGCACCGTCCAGAAGCGGCGTCTGCGGCTGCACGACGGCCGCACGATCGAGAGCGTGCACCTGCCGATGGGACGCGGCCGCAGCAGCCTCTGCGTGTCGACGCAGGTCGGTTGCGCCCGCGCCTGCACGTTCTGCGAGACCGGCAGACTCGGCCTGGTGCGCAACCTCACCGCCGGCGAAATCGTGGCGCAGGTCACCCTGCAGTGCCGGCAACGCCGCCCCGACACGCTGGTGTTCATGGGCATGGGCGAACCGCTCGACAACCTCGAGGGCCTGCTGCAAGCACTGCGCGTGCTCACCGATCGCCATGGCCTCGCCTACGCGCAGGAACGGCTCACGGTGTGCACCGTCGGCCACGTGCCCGGCATCGCCGCGTTGCGCGAACTCGGCTGGAAGCGGCTCGGGCTGGCGTNNGACGACCTGCGGGCTGCGCTGATGCCGCACTCGGTGCGCTACCCGCTGCGCGAGATCCAGCAGGCCCTCGTCACCTACCGCCAGCGCGCCAACCTGGCGCTGGGCATCCACTGGTGCCTGCTGCCGGGCATCAACGATGCCGACGCCGACGCGCGCGCGATCGCCGCGTTCGTGCAGCCGCTCGGTCGCACGTTGGTGCACGTGATCCCCTACAACCCGGGCAGCGCGCCGATCGCGCGCGCGCCGACCGCCGACGAAGTCGCGGCGTTCACCGCGCGGCTGCGCGCGCAGGGCCTCGCCGTGCGCACGCGCGTGACCAAGGGCCGTTCGGTGATGGCCGCTTGCGGCCAGCTCGGCGGCCCGGCGGCTACTGCGCCTTGACCGCGACCAGCTCGACCAGGAACACCAGCGTGGCGTTGGCCGGGATCTTCGGCGGCGAACCGCGCGTGCCGTAGGCAAGGTCGCCCGGGATCGAGAACAGGAACTTGCCGCCCGGCTTCATCAGCTGCAGGCCTTCGGTCCAGCCCTTGATGACGCGGCTCAGCGGGAACTCGCTGGGTTGGCCGCGGCTGTACGAACTGTCGAACGGCGTGCCGTCGGTGAGCCAGCCCGAGTAGTGCGCGACGACGGTGTCGCTCACGCGCGGCGACGTGCCTTCGCCGGTCGCGATCACCTCGTACTCGAGACCGCTCTGCGTCTTGACGGTCTTCGTCGGATCGAGCAGGCGGAACGCCGGCAACTTGTTGATCGCGGTCAGCTCCAGCTCCCAGACCGTGTCGGCGCCGACGTTCGGGAACACCTTCTGCGGCACTTCGGCGCGAAGGATCGTGCCCAGCTTGCACTTCGCCGCGAGCTCCTTCATGAACGGGAACGGCAGCGACGCCATGGGGCCGCTGATGCGGTGGTCGCGCTGGCGTTCGCTGCAGTCGACGAGCTCGCCGGTCTGCTTCCAGATCGCGTAGCGGAACGCGAGGCCGTCGGCTTCGGTCACCTTCTCGCCGGCACCGGCGGCAACCGCCTCCCACTTCACGCCGCTCTCCAGCGTCTGCTGCGCCTCGGGCTTGCTGGGCCGCAGTTTCGGCATACGCACCACCTTCAGCAGTTCGACGTCGAACACCAGCGTCGCGTTGGGGCCGATCTTCGGCGGGCTGCCGGCCTCACCGTAGGCGAGGTTGCCGGGGATCACGAACTTGCAGCGGGAGCCCGGGGTCATCAGCTGCAGCCCTTCGGTCCAGCCGGCGATCACCTGGGTGACGCCGAACGTCGCCGGTTGACCGCTCTTGCGCGAGCTGTCGAACTCGGTGCCGTCGGTGAGCCAGCCCGTGTAGTGCACTTCGACGGAGTCGTCGCGGCTCGGCGGGGCGTCGGCGGAACCGCGCTTCAAGAAGCCGTACTCCAGACCGGACGCGGTCTTCTGCATGTCCGCGCACTCGGGGATGCCGCCTTGCGCGGTGAGCAACGAGGCAAAAGCGAGAACGGCGATCCATGGCGTGGTCGCGCGGACGGCGGACGGTGAGGTCATGCTGGCGTGCGGGGCGGGAATGGGGCGAGCAATCTACCGAGCCCCGGTCGATGGGTCACGCTGCCGATACCTGCCCCCGCACCCCCGTTCGTGTACCGCCCCCAACGCGAGCCCCGAGAGGCTGGCCCGGCGATCGCCCGACGCACCTGGAACCGTCGGCGCGGGCGGGGTTGCTGGTTTCGTTCCCCCCGAACGCCGGGGGGCTGGCCGACCGGCAGATCGTCTCCCTATTGTCGTCGCGTGCCTCTCGACGACACCCATCCCCGCGTGCGCGCCGTCATGACGCGAATGCTCGCGGACATGACGCCGGCCCAGCGTTTCGCGATGGCGTGCGAGTTGACGGACTTCGTGTGCGAGCAGTCGCTGGCCGCGATCGGCAAGACGATGCCGGGCGCAACGCGGCAGGCGATCCATCTGCGATGGTGTGAACTGCACTACGGCAAGGACCTCACCGATCGCCTGCGCACCTTCCTGGCAACGCGGCCGTCATGACTGGCGACCGGGTTCTCGCCGCCCTCGAACCGGTGGTCGATCTGTTCGAACGGCTCGCCATCCCCTACCAAATCGGCGGCTCCGTGGCGGCGTCGACGTTCGGCGAGGCTCGCTCCACGCTCGATGTCGACCTCGTCGCCGCCATCGAACCGCGTGAAGTCGCGGCGATCACCGCAGCACTGCGTGGCACCTACTACGCCGACGAGGAACTGATCCTCGACGCCGTGCGCCATCGCAGCAGCTTCAACCTCATCTACCTGCCGCAGTACTTCAAGGTCGACGTGTTCGTCGTCAAGGACACGGCCTACGCGCAAGGAGCCTTGCATCGCCACACGTTGGCAAGGTTGGCGAACAGTGGCTCGACGCGCGAGTTCCGGTTCGCCACGCCGGAGGATGTCGTGCTGTCGAAGTTGGACTGGTACCGCAAGGGCGGCGAGACCAGCGAACGGCAGTGGTCGGACATCCTCGGCGTGCTGCGTGTCCAGGCCGGCAAGCTGGATCTCCCCTACTTGCGGCAATGGGCAGTCGAGATCGCGGTCACGGATCTCCTGGCGCGCGCACTCGCCGACGCGGCAAGCTGATCGCGAGATCCGAGCGCTGCCTGCGGCCCCCCAGTGCCGGGGGAGGCGGCAGCTCAGTGCACGTTGCCCGTGCCCGAACCGCGCCGGGCCAGCATCTCGCGCGCCAGCGCCTTGCGCAGCGACGCCTCGGCCTTCACGAACTCGACCGACAGCCGGTCGAGCCCGGCCATCTTCTCGCGTGCCTTCGCTTCCGCGGCCTTCACGCGCTCGAGATCGATCTCGTGCGCGAATTCGCCGGCCTCGCAGACGAGGGTGAGCACGTTGTGCTGCACCTGCGCGAAGCCGTCGCTGACGAACAGGCTCAGCTGCTTGCCGTCGAGCTCGGTGATCGTGGCGGTGCCGGTCTGGCTGATCGCGGTCAGCAGCGGCGCGTGGTGCGGCAGGATGCCGTAGCTGCCGTCGACGCCGGCGAACGCCACGCCCGCGACCTTGCGGTCGACGATCGTGCGGTCGGGCGTGACGATGCGGAGATGCAGTTCGGCGGCCATGGCGCTCACTTGTTGCCGCGCGCGACCGCTTCCTCGATCGAGCCGACCATGTAGAAGGCCGACTCCGGCAGGCCGTCGTGCTTGCCCTCCAGGATCTCCTTGAAGGAACGCACCGTGTCCTCGCGCTTGACGAACTTGCCCGGCGTGCCGGTGAAGGCCTCGGCGACGAAGAACGGCTGCGACAGGAAGCGCTGGATGCGGCGCGCGCGCGCGACCACCAGCTTGTCGTCTTCGCTGAGTTCCTCGATGCCGAGGATCGCGATGATG
>DDSQ01000115.1:0-6098 GCA_002343845.1 Planctomycetes bacterium UBA2386
GCCGTGCGGCTACGGCCAGGAAGCGCGCCGGCGCATCGCCGACGGTTTCGTGGATCGCAACGAGTTCCGCGTCACCGAGGCGTTCGAGGTCGAGGACATGCTGCGGGACCTCCCGATCCCCGGCCTGTTCGATCGCTGCCTCGCGGTGCGCGATTCGGTGGCGCNNCAGATCTACAACGACCAGAACGGCGTGAACCTCGCGTTCCTGCGCGACGCCGGCATCAGCGATCGCAACACGTTCTTCCAGCGCGTGCCGGCCCTGCAGAGTCACGTCGTCCACTTCCTGACCAACCTGCTGACCTTCGAGGAGCTGTGCTTCTCGGACAAGTCGACGCAGCGGGCGCAACAGCGCCTCGGACTCGACCCAGGCGTCTCCGGCAAGTTCCTCGACGAACTGCGCGCGCTGATGAAGCCGTACGGCCGCCTGCCGCTCGACGTCGGACCGAACCTGCCG
Source organism: Planctomycetes bacterium UBA2386 (assembly GCA_002343845.1). The sequence goes on from DDSQ01000115.1 coordinate 455, forward strand.
GGCAGGAAGCCGAACCTGACGCACCCGCTGTCGCCGGCCTGCGTGCTGCTGCGGCTGGCGCCGCCGGGCAAGCGCCGCCGCGACTGAGAGCCTGAGAAGAGAACCATGATACAGGCTCTCAGGTTGCCCTCTGCGGCCGCATTCGCGGCCGCGCAGAGGGTTCGAAACCGGTTGTTTCTCACCCTCTGAGATCGCGGCCGTCGCTTGCCTGCGGGGCGCGCGCGGCGAGCATTGCGGCCATGACTGCGCCCGAGCTCTGGCTCGCGTCGACGTCGCCGCGCCGCAGCGACCTGCTGGCGCGCGCCGGCATCCGCTTCGCGTGCTGCGAGCCCGGCCCCGAGTATGCAGCGGGCGGCGACGAGCACGGCAGCGAACGCGGCGAGCCGTCGGCGCTGGCGCTGCAGCGCGCGGCGCGCAAGGGCGCAGGTGCGACCGTGCCGGACCCCGCCGTGCCGGTGCTCGCGGTCGACACAGTGGTCGATCTCGACGGCCGCGAACTCGGCAAGCCGCGGGATCGCGCGCAGGCCGAGGCGATGCTGCGGGAGTTGGCCGGACGCACGCATCGTGTGCACACGGCGCACTGGCTCGGCCTCGGGGGTCGTTCGTGGAGCCGGGTCGCGACCGCGGTCGTCGCCTGCGGCGAGCACGCGCCCGGCGCGCTCGAGCGCTACCTCGACTCCGGCCAGTGGCGCGGCAAGGCCGGCAGCTACGGCGTGCAGGACGAGGCGCAGGGGTTCTTCCGCGTGGTCGCCGGGGCCTACGACACGGTGGTGGGGTTGCACGTGCCGGCGGTCGTCGAACTGCTCGCGCTTCTGCGCGCGGAGTCCGGGTGACGCCCGCGGCGCGAAGCCTGGCGACGCGCGTCGCGATCGCCCTGCTCGTCGCCGCGGCGGCGATCGCCGCGCTGCAGACGTTCGTCGCCGCGCACGAACGCGCGCAGCCGGCGATNNGCACCGCCGCCGTCGCCGCTCGCGGGGCTGCCGTTCCCGCTGGCCACGATCGAGGGCGCCGTGCTGCTGGCCGCCCGCGCCGATGCGTTCGCGCCCGACGTGGCGCCGGTGCTGCAAGTGACCGTCGATGGGGCGGTGCTCGTGCGCCGCGGGCCGCGGCCCCCGGCGGCGCCGGGTCCGGTGGCGACGGCGAACGTCGGCGTCGTGTTGCCGCGCACGCCGATCGGCGAATGGTCGCCCGCGGCGCGCACCGCGCTCGTCGAACTGCTCGGGGTCTGGATGCCGCAGCGACCCCTCGATCGTTCGCGCGTGCGCGTGGTCGACGACGTGCTCTCGGCGGCGCAGGTGCAGTTCGTCGGTTCCTGGGTGCCGTAGCTTCGGCGCCCTCCGCCGCCGCGTTGACACCGGGACTCGGCCGAAGGACCGTTGGTCCTCGTCACGCCGTTCCACTGCATGCAGACTCCCGTTCGTCACGTCGTCCCCGCCATCGTGGCCGTGCTGGCGATGTTCGCCGCCTGCGCGGGCCCACACAGCAACGTCGCCTCGTTCGACGGGCAACCGCTCGGTCGGCTGTCGCTGGATCCCGCCCGCATGCACTACGCCTACGCCACGCGCGATGGTTCTGCGGTCTACCCCGAACATCCGAACGCGACCGCCGCCTACCGCTGGCTCGACGTGCTGCAGGAGACCACGGCGCGCGACGTCGACAAGGTCGGCGCGCGGCCGACCATCATCTCGCGACAGATGGCGATTCCGATGACGGCGATGTACGACGCGTGGGCTGCCTATGACGAACACGCGGTCGGCACGCGGCTCGGCGGCACGCTGCGGCGCCCCGCCGGGGAGCGAACGCCCGCCAACCGCGAGAAGGCGATCGCCCACGCCGTGCACCGCGCCCTGCTCTACGTGTTTCCCGGCGAGGCCGACTACGTGCGGTCGGCGATGCTCGCGATGGGCCACGATCCCGACGACACGAGCCGCGACCCGGCGAGCCCCGCGGGCGTCGGCAACCTGGTCGCCGATGCGTTGATCGAGTACCGGCGGCGCGACGGCGCCAACCAGCACGGCGACGAACCCGCGAGCAGCGGCGAGCCGTACTCCGACTACACCGGCTACCGCCCGAGGAACGCGCCGGATCGCGTCGTCGACCCCGACTGCTGGCAGCCCAAGGTGTTCACCGCGCCCGACGGCCGCACGTTCGCGCCAGGCGCGCTCACTCCGCACTGGGGGAAGGTGACGACGTTCGCGATGGACCGCAGCGACCAGTTCCGCCCGGGGCCGCCGCCGAAGGTCGGCGATCCGCGGTTGAAGGCCGAGGTCGACGAAGTGATCCGCTACCACGCCGGCATGACGCCGATGCAGAAGGCGATCGTCGAGTTCATGCGCGACGGGCCGCGTTCGACCGGGCAGAGCGGCCACTGGCTGCGCTTCGCCCAGGACCTGTCGCGGCGCGACGGCTACGACCTCGAACAGGACGTGAAGCTGTTCTTCTGCATCGCCAACGTCTGCATGGACACGTTCATCGCCTGCTGGGAGGCGAAGTACGCCTACGACAGTTCGCGGCCGATGACGTTGGTCCGCCACTTCTACGCGGGCCAGGAGATCCCCGGCTGGCTCGGCTACGGGCGCGGGGTCGGCATGGTGCGCGCGGAAGACTGGAGCAACTACTCGCCGGCGTACTTCCCGTGCCCGCCGTTCCCCGCGTATCCGTCGGGACACAGCACGGTGAGTGCCGGCGCGTCGACGATCCTGAAGCTGTTTTCCGGTTCCGACTGGTTCGGCTTCGTGGCGCCGCGCGTGCCGGGCTCGATCACGCACGAACCGATGGACGCGCCGGTGCTGCTGGAACTGCCGACGTTCACGGCGACCGCCGAGATGGCGGGCATCTCGCGGGTGATGGGCGGCTACCACATCCAGTCGGACAACATCGCCGCGCTCGAGCTGGGTCGGCAGGTGGCGAACCTGTCCTGGCCGCGGTACCGGGCCTACTTCGAGGGCTCGGCCAAGGTTCGGGAGTGAGTGGGACCTGGGCGGGCGACCGAGCCCGCGAACGAGGGAGGTGCAGGCGGGACGCGCCCCGTTGACCCGGCGCCGCGCCTCCCTACACTCCCCGCCCCCGATCGGCGCCGTTCGCGCCGCCCGTTCGCCATGAAAGCCGACATCCATCCCAAGTACGTCGACTGCGCGGTCACCTGCGCGTGCGGCAACAAGTTCATGACCCGCTCGGTCAAGTCCGAGATCCGCACCGACACCTGCTCGTCGTGCCACCCGTACTTCACCGGCTCGCAGAAGTTCGTGGACACCGCCGGCCGCGTCGACAAGTTCCGCAAGCGCTACGCCAAGGAAGCGGCGAAGGGTTAGGGGGGTGAGGTCGCGGTGCGACCTCGCGGCGCACGGACCCTGACCCCGGACGGAGACGGTCGATGACCGCGCTACGGCCGAAGATCCAGCAGAAGCTCGACGCCCTGGCGGCGCGAGCGGCGGAACTGCTCGCCCTGTCGGCCGACCCGAAGGTGCTCGAGCGGCCCGAACGGCTCGCCGCGCTGCACAAGGAGCTCGGCCAGGCGACGCCGATCGTCACGCGCTACCGCGACTGGCAGCGGCTGCAGCAGGAGCTCGCCGACACCGAGGCCCTCGCCGCGGGTGCCGACCGGGAGATGGCCGAACTGGCCGCCGCCGAACTGCCCGCGCTGCGCGCGCGTGTGCAGCCGGCCATCGACGGCCTGGTCGACTCGTTGCTCGCCGAGGGCAGCGACGACCGACGCGACTGCATCGTCGAGATCCGCGCCGGCACCGGCGGCGAGGAGGCGGCGCTGTTCGCCCGCGACCTGTGCACGCTCTACCAGCGCTTCGCGACGCGCATGGGCTGGACGTTCGAGCCGATCGACAGCACCCCGGCCGAGCAGGGCGGCTTCAAGGAGATCGTGTTCGCGCTGCGCGGCACGCAGGTGTTCGCGGCGATGCAGTTCGAGTCGGGCGGGCACCGCGTGCAGCGCGTTCCGGAGACCGAAGCCAAGGGCCGCGTGCACACCTCGGCGGCGACGGTCGCCGTGCTCGCCGAGGCCGAGGAGGTCGAAGTGAACCTGCGCCCCGAGGACCTGCGCGTCGACACCTTCCGCGCCAGTGGTGCTGGCGGCCAGCACGTCAACAAGACCGAGTCCGCGGTGCGCATCACCCACGTCCCGACCGGCACCGTCGTCGCCTGCCAGGAGGAGCGCAGCCAGCTCAAGAACCGGCAGCGGGCGATGACCCTGCTCCGGTCGCGCATCTACGACGCGCAGAAGCGGGCGGCGGACGCCGCGCGCGCCGCCGAACGCAAGGAGCAGGTCGGCACCGGCGACCGCAGCGACCGCATCCGCACCTACAACTTCCCGCAGGACCGCATGACCGACCACCGCCTGAACCGCAACTTCGCGTTGGCGCAGGTGATGGAAGGCAAGCTCGAGCCGGTCGTGCAAGCCCTGCAGGCCGACGCGCGCGAGCGCCGCATCGAGGCGTTGTGACGCCGGCGATGAACCGTACGGCGGCAGCATCCGTGCAAAGCCCGCGCGGGTTCCTGCGTGACTGGCGGGCGCGCTTGCGCCACGATCCCGCGCCCAGCAGACCCCCTCGAATCGACGGAACCGAACGATGACCGATCCCTCGCCGGCGCCAGCCCTCGCGTCCCTCGAACCCCTCGAACCGCTCGACGCGGGCGGCCCGGAAGGCGGCCAGCCCGGCGGCGACCCGATGCTGCAGGTGATGCGGTCGGGTCTGCCAGCACCCGGCTTCAACCCGTACTGCCGCGACAAGACCTTCTACCGCTTCCTGTTCGCCGGCGTGTTGCTGATCGTCGGCAGCCTGATGCCGTTGTCGGCGGACCTGTCGCGCGCCGGCTACCAGACGATGACCGGCGGGTTCGTGCTGGTGCTCGGCATCGCCATGGTGTGGACGTGGTGGGCGGCGATTGCCAACAACCGCTCGACCAACGCGAGCCTGAAGTGGCTGCTGCTGTGCACGTTCCCGCTGATCGGCGGCATCTGGAACATGGTCGCGTTCGACGCCGAAGTGGCGCTGGCACTCGCCAAGACCAACAAGTGGCTGCCGGAAACGGCGACCACGAGTGTCGGCTGGAAGGGCCTGCTCGGCGACATGTTCGGCGGCCTCGCCAAGCGCGACGCTGCGCGCCTCACCAACGCGGAGACGTTCTGGCGGCTGTTCGGGCCGGGCAACTTCTACACCACGCTCGGCGCCCTGTTCGCGGAGCTCGGCTTCCTCGGTGGCATCGTCGCCGGCGCCAAGCACAACAAGGCGGAGCAGAAGGCCAAGCAGATGGCGGCCGCCGAACGCAAGCGCAAGTGAGAGCCGTGCGGTGAGCGCGCCTGGCGGCGAGCACACGGTGCTCAGCGTGCTGCGCGCGGCGGAAGGCTGGCTGCAGCAGCGCGGCGCCGAAGCGCCGCGACGTTCTGCCGAGCTGCTGCTCGGCAAGGTGCTCGGGCTCACGCGGCTGCAGCTCTACCTCGCGCACGATCGGCCGCTCGACGGCAACGAACGCGCGGCGATGCGCGGTCTGGTGCAGCGCCGGGCCAGCGGCGAACCGGTCGCGCACCTGCTCGGCACGTGGAGCTTTCGCGGGCTCGAGCTGGCGGTCGGACCCGCGGTGCTGATCCCACGCCCCGAGACCGAGCAACTCGTCGATCTCGCGCTCGAACGCG
>DDSQ01000115.1:6172-7258 GCA_002343845.1 Planctomycetes bacterium UBA2386
ACGTGCAGCGGCACGGTCTCGCAGAGCGGGTGACGCTCGCGCACGGCTCGTGGTGGGAGGCGGTGCAACCGGGTGCGGTGTTCGATCTCGTGGTCAGCAACCCGCCGTACATCGATCCCGACGCGTCGGGCGAACTGGCGGCCGACGTGCGGGCGTTCGAGCCGCCGCTGGCGTTGTTCACCAGCAAGGGCGACGTCGTGTCGTGCTACCGCGCGATCGTCGCGGGGCTGGCGACGGGATTGCGCGCGGGCGGTTGGTTCGTCGCCGAGACCGGGGTCGGCGCCAGCGGGCCGGCGCGCGAACTGCTCGCGTCGCAGCCGTTCCTCGGCGAGGTGCAGTTGCGGCAGGACCACGAGGGCATCGACCGCTTCCTGCTCGCGCGTCGTGCCTGAGTCAGACCTTCTTCGCCTTCTGCACGTAGTTCTTGAGCGCCGCGCGCGTGACCGGCGTCAGCTCGGTGAAGTAGACCGCGACGTCCCAGTCCTTCTTCGCCTTGCCCAGCGGCTCGCAGCGCACGACCGCGCCCTTCACGTGGTGGCGTTCGGTTGCGCCCGGCAGCGCGAAGTCGAGCGCAACCAGCGTCATCTCCGGGATCGCGGCCTTGGCCGTGCAGGCCAGCCCGAGCTCGGAGATGTCGCGCAGCGCGGCGGCGGTTCCGGGTTGGGCGCCGATCTGGACGGGGAACGTGGCCACTGCGCGCACCGCGCGCCGGCGCTCGGACTGGGGGGTCGGCGAAGTCACGGCCGCGACGTTAGCGATCGAGGCAACGCGGTTCTAGGATGCCTGTGGGCGGCAGTCCTCGGTCGGGACCAAGCCCCCTTCGCAACCCTGACGCATCGAGAGCATCCCCGTGGCCAGCTTCAACAAAGTCATCCTCCTCGGCAACCTGACGCGCGACATCGAACTCCGCACCACGCAGGGCGGCACGGCCCTCGCGAAGTTCGGCATGGCGATCAACCGCAAGTACTCGACGCAGAACGGCGAGCAGAAAGAGGAAGTCTGTTTCGTCGATCTCACCGCGTTCGGGCGCCAGGCCGAGGTCTTGAACCAGTACGTCAAGAAGGGCAGCCAGCTGTTCGTCGAGGG
>DDSQ01000080.1:0-188 GCA_002343845.1 Planctomycetes bacterium UBA2386
GCCGCTGCTGGCCGGCGCGCTGCCCTGCGTCGCGGCGCTGCTCGCCTGGGCGCTGTCGACACAGCTCGGGCTGATCCCGGCGTGCAACGTCTTCGTCGAGGGGTGCGTCTCGGTCAGCCGTGCGGCACGGCACGACCTGCCGAACCACCTGTTCCGCGCGCTGTTGCTGCCGGCCGCGGCGCTGCAGG
>DDSQ01000080.1:213-1696 GCA_002343845.1 Planctomycetes bacterium UBA2386
CCTACCGCTGGCTGCGCCAGTACGGCACCGTCGTCTACTTCGGGTTCACGTGCCTGTGCATGCTGATCTGCAGTGGCGCGCTGCAACGGGCCGTGCGCAGCGGCGCGATCGTGCTCTCGCGCCCGCTGCAGCTGGCCACCGGCGCGCTGGCGACGCTGCTCGTCGCGCTCGGCCTGGCCAACGCGATCGTCGGCGCACTGGTCGGCGACCCGCTGAAGGACCGCGTCGAGAACGTCACCGAGTGGTGGGGCTCGCTGATCTTCGTCGTCGGTTTCTTCGCGCTCGCCGCGCTGTGGCGGCGGCAGGGCCTGCGGGCCCAGCTGCTGGCCTGAGCTGCGGTCGACGGGCGCGGCACGCCCGCTGCTCAGGCCAGGCGCCGCCCGCCGTCGGCGCGCGGCAGCGCGCGCTGGCGCGACGCGAGCAGCGCACCGATGGCCAGCAGCGTGGCGCTGACGGCCAGGCCCCGCGACAGGCCGCCCGCACCGTCGGCGATCCAGCCGGTGAGGCCCGGGCCGACGATCTGCCCCGCCGCGAAGACGATCGTGAACGCGGCGATGCCGCCTGGCCAGCCCGCGGGCGCGCAGTTGTGGCGCACCAGCGCCGTCGTCGACGCGACGACCGACAGGAAGACCGCGCCGAACAGCGCGCCGGAGGCGAAGATCACCGGCAGCCGCGTCGACAGCACCGGCAGCGCGGTGGCCAGCGCGAGCAGCCCGTTCAGCACGGCGAGCGGCAGCCCGCCGCGGTGGCGCTGCAGCAGGCCGGCCCACAGCCAGGACGAGGCGACGACGCCGCAGCCGAGCACGCCGTAGAACAGGCTGACGGTCGTCGCGCCGATGCCCGCTTCGCGCAGCAGCGTGACGACGAAGGTCATGTAGCCGATGTAGCCCAGGCCGAACATCGTGTAGCCGGCCAGCCCGTAGGCGAACGGGCGCCACGCGAAGCGCACGCGCGCCGCACCGGGCGGCGGAGGCGCCGTCAGCGCGCCGGTGCCGGCCGACGTGGCCAGCGTCGCGAGCCCCGCGGCCGCGCCGAGCGCGATCCAGGCCCAAGGCCAGCTGCCATCGCCCGCGGCCAGCAGCGGCGGCACGAGCGCCGACGACACGAGGATGCCCAGCCCGACGCCGCCGTAGTACAGCCCGAGCACGACCCCGGACGCCGACGGCGTCGCCGCCGCGAGCCGCGCCGCGAGCAGCCCGCCGCCGACGAAGCTCGCGGCGCTGGCCATGCCGCTGGCCGCCCGCAGCAGCAGCAGCACGGCCTCGCCGCGCGCCAGGCCGTGCAGCGCGAGCAGCAGCGCGGCCAGCGCACCGCCGGCCAGCATCCAGGTGCGCGCGTCGACGCGTCGCAGCGCCGCCGGTGCGATCAGCGCGCCGGCCAGGTAGCCGGCGGCGTTCGCCGTGTTCATCGCGCCCGCCGTGAAGTAGCTCCAGCCGAGCTCGGCGCGCATCGGGGGCAGCAGCAGCGCGTACGAGAAGCGCGC
>DDSQ01000080.1:1778-1972 GCA_002343845.1 Planctomycetes bacterium UBA2386
GCGAAGCGGCGCAGGTTGGCCACGCCGACGCTCAGCGCGAAACGCTCGAACATCACCTGGTCGTTGGTCGAGTCGCCGACGAAGAGCCAGCGGCCGACCTCCGCCTGCAGGTCGCGCCCGTGCAGCAGCTGCAGCGCCCAGCAGGCGCCGCTCCACTTGCCGTGGTCGCCGTACCAGCCGTTGACGTGGATCGA
>DDSQ01000080.1:2063-2245 GCA_002343845.1 Planctomycetes bacterium UBA2386
CGCGTCGCCTCGTCCTGCAGGTAGTCGATGCGCAGGCCCTCTGGCGCGGCGGCGTCCCGGCGCAGCGCGACCGCACCGTTCTCGGCGACGATCGCCTCGAGCGGCCAGTCGCGCGCGAAGGGCCGGCTCCAGCCCATCGGCCGGCCGGTCACCGCGACGACCGGCAGGCCCGCGTCGCGCAG
>DDSQ01000080.1:2325-3133 GCA_002343845.1 Planctomycetes bacterium UBA2386
CCGGGGGTGTTGATGTCGATCAAGCGTTCGGCCTGCGGGTCTCGTGAAGATCGAGGTTTTACCAGCGCCAGACCGCCTCGCGATGCCCACGAAGACCGCCTCCACCGCTGCCCGCAAGAGCCCTGCCCCGAAGACCCCGCCGGCTCCCGCCGCCAGCCCACGCCAGCGCGCCGCGGCGCGCCAGCCACGGGGCGCCAGCCCGAAACCCCGGCGCGCGGCGGCCGGCGACATCGCGCCGCACCTGAACCCGCCGGCCCTGCTGGCCGACCGGGTCGAACGTGCCGAGGTCCGCAAGTCGACCGCGCAGGCGATGACCGTCGCGCGGCTGATCGACGACGCGGTGCGCCACCTGCNNGCTCCGGCAAGGAGCACCCGGCCTCCGGGAAGCCGCACCCGGATGTCACCGCGCAGCGCATGACGCAGCTGAAGGCGCTGCTCGACGGACTGGCGCCCGACGAGCGCAAGTCGATCAAGCGGGCCCTGTTCGACATCGCGCCGAAGGCCGCCGACCAGCCCGACCCGGACGCCGAACTCGCGCCGGACTGGCGCGAAGGCGGCTATCCGTACAAGAACCTGATGTCGCGGCGCGCCTACGAGAAGCAGAAGTACCGCNNGCCTGGGTCAAGGAGACCGGGCAGCGGGTCGTGATCCTCTTCGAGGGGCGAGACGCGGCCGGCAAGGGCGGCACGATCAAGCGTTTCATGGAGCACCTCAACCCGCGGGGCGCACGGGTCGTCGCGCTGGAGAAGCCCAGCGAGGTCGAGCGCGGCCAGTGGTACTTCCAGCGCTACATCCAGCACCTGCCCAC
>DDSQ01000117.1:0-29598 GCA_002343845.1 Planctomycetes bacterium UBA2386
GCACCCACCCCGCCCACCGCGCGTGCGGGAGATGCAGCCCCTCGGTCAGGACGAGCGCCTCGAGCTCGCGAGCGAGCGCGCCCGACGCTCCGTCGTGCCCGATCTTGAGCGCGACCTCGGCGTCGTCGGCGCGCGCGAGGTGAACATCGGCGGCGCCGCCCGAACCGGCGAGCCGCACGAGCTCCCAGCTGGCTGTCAACGTGGGTGGCGGCGCGCGCACCCGATAAGTAAAGCGGAACTCCGCAAGGTAGCCAACGGCGTTGCCTACCTATTGCCCGATGCAGCGAATGAACTTGTTGATGTTGTCGTAGAGCTGGAGGTCGATGGGGTTGCCGCCCTCGTCGCGCGGGCGCGTGTCGGGCAGCTGGTTGGACGGCGGCATCGGCGCGCCGGTGATGAAGGCGCGGAGGCGATCCGTTTCGCCGGGTGCCAGTGTCGCCGGGGCAGGGTCTTCTCGAGCGAGCATCTTGTAGAGCAGGTAGCTGTTGCCGGGGTCACCGGGGGCGATGACGGGCATGCCCGCGCCGAATCGGTCGGGGCGCCGCGCGAGGGGGTCGTTCCCCGTGCTGCCGATGCTCATCCCGTGGGCGGGTCGCAGCGAGGTCGCGAGGAACCGATCGGTCGGGTTCAGCTCGAGCCCCATGGCGGGGGTGATCGCCTCGCCGAGAGGCGTCTGCGCCGCGTGGCAGTTGCCGCAGCTCGTCCCGAGCTCGAGCAGACAATCCGTCGGGTCGACGACCGGAACCTGCGGCTGGAGGCCCCCCGGGTCGGTGACGTCGAAGAAGAAGGCCTGCGCCTGCGCGAGGGGCGCCCCGTCGAACGCGCGGAACCCGAGCTCGTCGCCCGTGCCGCGGTACACCGTCAGGTAGTGGACGGCCGCCGGCAGGATCGGCGACGCGTTGCCGGGGTCGATGAAGTAGCTGACCGTGCGGCTCGCGGGGTTGTAGACGGGGTTGAGGAACACGCCCCCGGTGCACTCCTCGGCCGCGGTGGGGATGACGCTGTCGCTGCGCAGGCAGACCGACTGCCGCAGCACGGACCGAGGATCGAGGTATCGGTCGAACAGCAGATCGATCCGCGTGTTGGCGAGCGCCACCGTCGAGCCCGACACGAGCGGCGACTGAACCGGGCCGTCGGTCGTGACCGACACCGAGACGAGGTTCACCGCGGGCCCCCGCACGTCGACCTCGGGGCTGTCGACGTCACACGCCGTGAGGACGACGCACGCGCTCAGGACTCGGCGTAGAGCATCAGCTGCTCTTTCACGACCTTGTCGCTCACGCCCGACGCAATGTGGTCCTTGAGGACGTCGGCGAGCGTGATCAACATCTCGTCGACACCCTTGTCCTCGATCAGCTTCGCCAGAAGCTGCCGCGCCTCTTTCCCGTCGTCCTCGCGGAGGAAGCCCCTGACGGTCTCGAGCGAGATCTCGCCCTGAAAGTCGAGGTACATGTTCTCGAGGAGGTACCGCACCAGCTCCTTCACGCTTGTTCTCCTTCGGACGAGACCGAACATGGCTATACGGCGACGCACCCAGGGCAGGCAAGGAAATACCCCCGGAAAATTCCCGGGGCCGCGTTCCGACGGGTTTCGAGGGCCTGGTGGTCATCGGCACCGCTCCAGCATGCCGTCGCCCGGCCCGTGGCAGACCATGCAGGGGCGCGGATTGCGCGAGAGGGGCTGTCCGCAGCTCTTGGCGAAGCCGGCCGGGTGCGGGCTCACCCCGCCGCCGCCCGCGATACCCTTGGTCGCGTGGCACGTCGCGCAGTCGCGTTCGGCGTGGCACGAGACACACGCGTTCAGGTTTCGCTGCGCTTCCCACGCGTGGTGCTCGCCGGTGCGGGGAGCGTTCGTCCAGACGGACGGCGGCGGGTGGAACCGAGCGCCGGTCGGCCGGTTGCCGGCTGGACCATCGCGCGCGACGCCGACCCGCCGGTGGCAGTCGCCACAGAACTGCGTCTCTTGGTGGCAGCTGGTGCAGCGCGGGTTGTCGAGCCGGGCCGCTGCCTGATGCATCGTGATCCAGTCGTTCGGGTGGACCTTTCGGTTCCGGACGCGCCCGTCGTGGCACTCGGCGCAGTCTTCTTCGCTGTGACAGCTCGCGCAGTACTTGCTGTCGCTGCCGGCGACGGACTTGTGCCGCTCGATCCAGTCCGGCGTGTGGCCGGACATGTGGAGCCAGTCGGGCGGGAGGAGCTGTCCGGTCGCGAACTCTTGCACCATCTTTCCTGACGGTTCTGTCAGGTGACAAGTCGTGCACTCGCCCTTCGCCTCGCCGCGCGCGGGCACGGGGAGGGCGTGGCAGCCGAAGCAGCCGGCCATGCGCGGCAGCTGCTCGCGGGTGGCGAGCTCGAGCTCCTCGACGCGGCCGTGGCACTGCGCGCACCCGATGTTCCGATCGAGGTGTTTCTTGTGGTTGAACCGCAGGTTCGGCGAGGGCATCACGAACCGGGCGACGCGGCCGCCGACGCCGGCGCCCTCACCCAGGTGGCAGTACGTGCACTGCCCGTTCTCTTCGGTCCCGGCGACGACCCGGTGCAGATCGGCGTGGCTGACGTCGTGGCACGCGTCGCACGTCTTGGTCGGCTCGGGCAGCAGCCGATCGGAAGCCGCCGCGCTCTGGTAAGCCGCGCCGTGGGAGCTCTTGCACGACATCTTCAGGTCCTGGACGTGCTTCTTGTGGTTGAAGCGGATCGTCAGCGTCTGGGGGGGAAAGATCTCGTCGCTGGGGGCAGGGCTCTCTTTCGTGCCGGGGGGCATCCACTCGAGCGGCACCGGGTCGCCGTTCGGCATCGGGTGCAAGCCCGACGTGTACTTCTTGGGCGCGCCCACGGTCGCCTTCGCGGGCTCTTGGTCGGCGTCGGCCGCCGGCAGCGACAGGCCCGCGATGAACGCGAGCGCCACGCCGAGGGCGAGCGCGACGGCGGACCAGAGCGGGGCAGGGGAGGTCGCGCGCATCGTCATCGCACCCACAGGACGTCGAGGCGCCCCATCACGCGGAACCGGTGGCCCACGCGCTCGTTCATGTCGTGCTCCCACTCCGCCCCGATGCGGGTGATGTCGATGGGCTTGTAGCCCCCGCCGACGACGTAGCCGAACGACGTCGTGTGGTTCGCGTCGGCGCGCGGATCGGTGAAGTCGTAGACCGAGAGCCGGCCGCCGAGGGCGTAGCGCTTGCCGTCGAAGAATATCTCGCCGCCCGCGTCACCGCCGGCGCGGTGCCCGCGCTCGCCGATCTGCAGCATGCTGCGCAGCTCGACGCTCCCCCTCGTGCTCAGGTAGCGACCGACGAGCTGGCCAAGGCCGTCGATCAGGTACGAGGTGCCGCGGTTCTCCTCGGCGCGTGACGCCTCCGCGAGCCGGGCGTCCTGCGGAGCACCCGGGGCGGTGGGGTCGATGACCCCGGGCCGGTTGGGGTCGACGTAGCTCTCGCCCGCGCAGTCGGCGGGGAGGTTTATCGCCCTGCACCCGATCTCGCCGAGCTCGTCCGGATCACCCTGGGTCGCCCAGAGCCGGGCGCCGCCGGAGCCGGCGACGTCGATCTCCTTCGTGATGCGCACGGCGACCCGCCCGGTCGCGGTCGTGTTGGGCTCGTGCGAGAACCAGTTGAAGATCGAGTCGGCGTCGAAGGTTGGCTTGTAGTGGTCGGCGTCGGCGCCGACGGTGACGCGGGGGCCCGCGTAGACCTCGAGGCCGCCGTAAGCGTTCGAGAACGTCGCGTTGTAGACGTCGTACGCGAAGCCGCCCTTGAGCCCGCCGAGATCCGTCTTGTTGACGTAGCCGGCCCAGCCGACGCGCTCGCTCGAGAGGCGCAGCCCGTCGACCGTGCGGTAGCCGGTCGTGCCAGCGAGCGGGAAAGCGCCCGCGAACGCCTCGCCGGTGTTGTACACGCGCCGATACGTGAGTCGCGCGTGGAGCCAGTTGGGCCCTGCGCTCTCGATCGCGGCGCCGAACGCGGGAGCCTCGGCTGCGAACTGATACGACGGGTAGTCGCTCGACCGCGGGCCCCCCTCTTCATCGAAGCCGCTGTGCGAGCCACGCCACACGCCCTGAGACTCGAACCGGTGCGTCGAGAGGGGCAGCCCCCCGCGCTGCTCGAGGCCGCCGTAGAGCTCGACGTCGACTNNACGTAGAACGGGGTGGTGAGGCGCACGAGGCCGCCGTCGAACGACCACCAACCGAGGGCGTCGGTGACGTACTGCCGGCCGGCGCGAAACCCGAACCAGCCGTCAGCGAGGTTCTTGCCCTCGATGTACGCGTACATGAGGTCGAAGCGCGCGATCGCGAGCCCGGGCACGAAGCGGCTCCCNNCCCGAAGTCGGCGTCGATGCGGCCGAGCAATCGCAAGTTGTAGTCGGGCTCGCCCGGCGCGTGATCGCCCTGCAGGTGGTACATGCTGAAGCCCACCGTCTGCAGCAGACGGCGGCGCTCGAGGCGGTAGCCCCAGGGGCTGCCGACGTCGTAGCTCTGCCCAGCGGTCGTCGCCGAGAGCTCGACGTCGAGGGCCTGCGCTTCGGACGCGGCGAGCGACGCCGCGACCACGCACGGTGCTGCGAAGAGCGCGCGCCGCGTGAGCTTCACGCGCCTTGGGCCCCGTTTCCGCGGGCGCGAACACCCGTGACGACTCGGTCCAGCATCGCGGCCGAATGGTCGGCGATCGGCCGTCGGCCTGTCAACGAAAGGGGCCGTCAGCGCCGGGCAAAGGCGCCGTCGGCGCCCACGACGTAGTCGTCGACGTCGACCATCGCCTTCTTCACCTTGGCGAGCGACGCCTCGGGGGCCTTCCACCCCTTGAGGACGAAGCCGTCGGAGATCTTGTTCTTGATCCGAACCGACTCCTCGGCGCAGAGCAGCGACAGGAGCGGATCGACGCTCTCTTTTTTCGACTGGGCGAACGTGCTCTGGACCGCGTGGAACCGCACCGTCTCGTTCGCGTCGTCGAGGAACCGCTCGAGCGCCACGTGGATGTCGTCGCCCTTCACGTCGGCGAGCGCCGAGACGACCTGCAGCTTGGGCTCCACGTTCCGCGAGTACTCGGTGTCGAACGACTCGGCGAGGCGCAGGAGCTCGTCGCGGTACTCCTCGTCGTCGAGGATCGCGTGCAGGATGCGGAGCGGCCACGTGAGCACCTCGGCCTTTTGGCAGAACNNGTGATGGACGGGTCGATCGAGAAGGTGAAGCGCTTCAGCAGCGCCTCGGCCGCCTCGGGCGTCTTCATCGCGGCGAGGTCGCGGATGGCGTCGGCCCGGTCGTACGGTTGGGCCCGCTTGTCGGCGACGACCTTGGCCAGGCCGGCGATCTTCTTGTTGGCAGGTTGCTTGGAGGCGCCGGCTCTGTCGTCGGCGGGGGGCGGCGTCGAGCCGCGCTTGAGGAAGTCGAACAGGCCCATGCGCCGAAGGTGCCGAGGTCGCCTCCGGATCGCAACGACTCCGTTGCCGGCGATCGCACGATCCTCACTGCGGCAGTCCTTGCCACCGGCGCCCCGCCCGAATGGCGGGGCACCGGACAACGGCAACTTCCCGGGCGCCGGGCTCCCGTTCGACGTCGCCAACAGCACCGCGGTGCAGTTCTTCGGATCGTCGTCACGCCCGGCGCCGTGACGCGCGCCGTCGTTTCTCGACGCACCCTTGCCCTGTCCGGCGCCGCCGCCGAGGGTGCGCGCATGCCGCCGTCGCCGCGCGTCGATCGCTGGTTCGTCACCGACGAACCCCACCGCTTCGGCAGCGGCTGGATCAGCGGCACGCTCGGCGCCGTGCTCGGCCTCGCGGCACTCGGCGGCACGGCGTGCTGGCTGTGGCCCGACACGTTGACGACCCCACAACTTCGCGCGCACTACCCGGCGGACCCGACGCCGTGGCTGGCCGGCGTCGCCGGCCTGGCGCTGGCGTTCGGCACCCTCTCACTCCTCCTGCGGCGCAAGAAGACCCTCGGCGCGATCGCACTCGGCAGCAGCTTCGTCGCCGCCACGCTGCTGCTCGTCGGCGAGCGTGGTCACGTGACGGCCGCCACGCCCGGCATTGCCCTGGACGTGTTCGTACTGAACCTGCTGCTCTACCCGGCGGTGTTCCTGCCGATCGAACGCCTCTGGCCGCGACTCGCGCAGCCGACGTTCCGGCACGAATGGTGGACGGACCTCGCGTGGTTCGCGAGCAGCGCGCTGGCAGTCCAGGTCACGACGCTCCTCGTGCTGGCTCCCGGGGACGCGGTCGCGGCCATGGTCCCGCACGCCATCGGCACGGCGGTCGCGGCCCAGCCGCTGGCGCTGCAGTTCGTCGCCATCGTGCTCGTCGCCGACATCGTGCAGTACTGGGTCCACCGCGCGTGCCATCGCGCACCGTGGCTGTGGCGATTCCACGAGATCCACCACTCGGCAGTGACGATGGACTGGCTCGCCGGCTCTCGACTCCACGTCGTCGACGCGGTGCTCACGCGGGGCCTGGTCTACGCCGGCATCGCCACGCTCGGCTTCACGCCGACGGCGATCGGCATCTACCTGGTGTTCGTCGGCGCGCAGGCGACCTTCGTGCACGCCAACGTCCGCTGGCGCCTCGGCTGGCTCGAACCGTTCCTCGTCACGCCGCGCTTCCACCACTGGCACCACGCGGAGCATCCCCCCGACGTGAACTTCGCCGTGCACCTGCCGTGGCTCGATCGCCTGTTCGGCACCCACTGGCTGCCGACCGGGGCGTGGCCCGAGCGCTACGGACTCGCGAACGGGGCCACCGGGCCGCGCGGCTTCTGGCGGCAGCTGCTCACCGCACGCCCACCGTCGCGCGAATCGCGTTGCTGACCACGAGTCCGGCCGCATTCGCCCGCGGGTTCAGCACGAACGCCTGCTGTTCGAACGAAGCACCAGCGAGCGACATGGCGAGCGGGATCGTCTTCGACCACGTGGCCGTCCCGCCGACTGCCGGCTGGAACTCGCAGGCGTCGAGCGCCACCAGCAGTTCGCACCCGGGCATCCCGCACGGGGCGAGCGACTGCGGTGCCACCGGCACGACGCCCGAGACGAAGAACGCGCCGGACTGGCCAGCAGGAATCGCGGTGACGACGTGGCGCGTCGTGTCGCCGATCCACGGCAGGGTGAACGGCGCCGCGGCAAGCGCAGGCGTGCCAGCGGTGCCGGAACAACCGCTGCCGAACGGCACGACGTTGGCGGGCGTCGGGGTGCGGTACTGCCACGTGTCGTTGAAGTGGTAGCCGACGCCACCGACGGTGATGGACCCGCCGTGCACGACGACGCGGCGCTGCGACGCGTCGTAGCCCATGCCTTGGTTGTGGCGAGGTGCCGGACACGGCTGGTACGAGACGCTCCATTGCGTCCCGTTCCACTCCCACGCGAAGGGATCGCCGCCATCTCCACCGAGCAGCAGCACCCGCTGTCGGTGCAGGTCCGTGACCATTCGCGCCAAGATGCGGGGCGGCGGTGTCACCGACGGGAACCGCTGCGTCCACGTCGTGCCGTCGAAGGACCAGGTGTCGACGAACAAGACGCCGGACCCTTGGATCCCGAGCCCGCTGTGCAACAGCACACCGCCGCCCACGGGGTCGAAAGCCATGAGCGCCACCTCGCGGCTCGGCGGCGAAACGACGGGAAACCTCTGTTGCCACGTCGAGCCGTTCCACTCCCAGGTGTCGGCGAGAATGACGCCACCCGAAGGCTGGCGACCCCCGAACAAGACGACGACATTCCGTTGCCGATCGAAGGCCATCGCCGCACCCGTGCGCGCCGAGGGGCTCACGGCTGGCGAGGCCACGGTCCACGCGAAACCGTTCCATCTCCACGTGTCGTCGTATGGCACCGCGAAGGCGCCTCCGAACAGCACGACCTCGTCGCGCGCGGCATCGAAGGCGATCGCCGGCTGCAGGCGCCATGCCGGCAGCACTCCCGTAGTCGCGGACCACGCCGCACCGTCGAAGACCCAGGCATCGGTTGCCTGCGATCCGGCGACGGCATTCCAGCCGAACAGCACCGCCGACCTGCCGAGCCGCTCGTGGGTTGCGAACGATGCCGACAGGCGGGCCGGCGGCGAGGTCGGCGAGTAGAGCAACGACCAACTCGCCTGCGCCGTGATCGGCGCGACGAAGAGTGCCAGGGGCACGAACGGAGCGATACGCATGGAACCTCTGGGAGAGAGAGTCGGACTCTACGCACGCCTCCAGGACTCCGGCAGCTACCCTGCCCGGATGGTGCACGAACTCGACGTCCCCGCGGTCCGCCGCCGGTTCCCCGGCCTCGCCCGCCGCGGCGACGGCCGGCAGGCCGTGTTCTTCGACGGTCCCGCCGGCAGCCAGGTGCCCACCAGCGTCGCCGACGCGATGCGCGACTGGCTGCTGCACAGCAACGCCAACCACGGCGGCGCCTTCTCGACCTCACGCGCCACCGACGCGATGGTGCACGACGCGCGCGCGGCGTGCGCCGACTTCCTCGGTGCGAGCGATCCCGAGGAGGTGGTGTTCGGCGCCAACATGACGACGCTGACGTTCTGGCTCGCACGCCAGCTCGCGCGCACCTGGCGGCCCGGCGACGAGGTCGTCGTCACCGACAGCGACCACGACGCGAACGTGATGCCCTGGGTGCTCGCCGCGCGCGACGCCGGCTGCCAGGTGCGCCGCATTGCCGTGCGGCCCGACACCACGCTCGACCTCGACGATGCACGAGCGAAGATCGGCCCACGCACGCGACTCGTCGCCGTCGGCCTCGCCAGCAACCTCAGCGGCACGATCCACCCGGTCGCGGCCATCGCGGCGATGGCCCGCGCCCACGATGCCCTGACCTTCGTCGACGCCGTGCACTTCGCCCCGCACCTGCGGATCGACGTGCGGACGCTCGGCGCCGACTTCCTCGCCTGTTCGGCCTACAAGTTCTTCGGGCCGCACGTCGGGCTCTTGTGGGGCCGCCGCGCGTTGCTCGAGGCGACCACGGTCGACAAGGTGCGGCCGTCGCCGGACCGCGGCGCCGAGAAGTGGCAGACCGGGACCGCGAACTTCGCCGGCATCGCCGGCACGCTCGCCGCCGTGCAGTACCTCGAACGCCTCGGCCACGAAGTCGGCGGCGGCGGCTCGCGCAGCCAGGCGCTCGACGCGGCGTTCGTGGCGATCGAACGGCACGAAGGCGTCCTCGCGCACCGCTTGCTGGCCGGACTCGCCGCGATCCCGGGCCTGCGCATCGTCGGCATCGCCGACCCGGCGCGCGCGGCCGAACGGTGCCCGACGATCTCGTTCGTGCCCGCACGCATCCGCCCGGCCGCCCTCGCGGAGGTCTTGGCGCAGCGGCACGTGCACGCGTGGGCCGGCAACAGCTACGCCGTGGCGCTGTCGCAGGCGCTCGGCCTCGAGCCGCACGGCGTGCTGCGGCTCGGCCTGCTGCACTACAACACCGGGGAAGAAGTGGACCACGTGCTCGACCTGCTGCGGTCCGCCTGCCGCTGATCGCTTGCACGACTTTGCCGCGCCCCTAGCCTTCTCGCCCCACTCTGCGCGCCAAGCGATTCCCCCACCCCCTACGAAGAGCACTCCAATGCACGTTCGATTCCTCACGGCCGCGATCGCGGCCATCTCCCTCTCCCTTCCCGTCGCCGCCCAGAAGCTCGGCGGCATGGCTGCCAGCAGCACCCGCGGCGAGACGCGGCTCATGGCGGCGACCGAGGACTTCTCGGTGTTCACGATGGCCTCGTTGACCTACGGCCAACCCGAGTGGAACGCGTCCTACGACGCGATGCTCGACAAGCTGAAGGGCAAGGTGAACCGCCTGGGCAAGGACTGGTTCACGACGCTGATCACGATGAGCGATCTCGAGATCGGCGGCGCCAAGATCCCGGCCGGCAGCTACATCGTCGGCCTGCACTGCGACAAGGACGGCAAGTTCGCGTTGGCGCTGATGGACTCGACCACGGCGATGAAGAACAAGGTCTACCCCGGCATGGACTTCAAGCCGGAGATCGTCTGCCCGCTGACGCTGAACAAGGACTCGGCGAAGGACGTCGTGCAGAAGATGACGATGACCTTCGACGCCAAGCAGGAAGACGGCGGCAAGGGCACGTTCACGCTGGCGTGGGGCAAGCACACGCTGACGGCGCCGGCCCAGATCCACGCGCCGAAGTAGTCGAGTTCAGCGCGGCGCGTGCAACCAGGCGCGCCGCGCGCGGACCGTCGCCACCACCGTGGCCACGGCGGCCGCGCCGACCAGGCAGCCGCCGGCGAACGTCGGCCAACTCCCGTCGTCGCGCCAGCGCCGAACGCACGCACCGAGTCCGCCCGCCAGGGCTGCGACGGGTGACGCTGCGCCGATCGAGCCGATGGCCACTGCCGCCGACCGGGTCGACGCCGCCGACAGCAGCAGCGTCTGCACGCAGAACGGCAGGCGCACGGCGAGCCGCAGCGCGGCCACCCGGGCGCTGCAGCGCCACAGCGAGCCCGTGCAGAACTGCCGCACGGCGACGACGCGCGGTCGGTTCCGCATGAACGCGTAGAGCCGTTCCCCCAGCAGCGGCCAGATGCACAGGCCGAGCAGGGCCCCACCGCCGATGCCGAGGACCGCTGGCACCACCCCGAGGGGGCCGAGCACGAATCCCGCGGCGAACGCTGCGAACGTCGGCGGCAACAGCAGCAGCGCCACGGCCGCAGCGATCACGCCGGCTGCCGCGACCAGGCCCAGGGCGTCGCCCGGCCAGTGGGCAGCGAGGTCGCCGAGGTGCGCGAGCCCGACGAGCGCGCCGGTCGTCGGGAACACGGCACTCGCCACCGCGATCGGGCGCAGCGGTCCGAGGTCGCGCCACCCCTCGGTCCGCTGTGGTTCCGCGCCGCCGGTGGGATGCACCGGCGCAGTGATAGCGGCCGACGTGCGCGGGGCAATGGCTCGCGCCGGCGCGAACCTGCGTGGCGACCCCGGCGACGACGCAGCCGACCTGCGATGGCCGGACGCCGATCGCGGCTACGATGACGCGCCTGCACGCCGAACGCGGCGGCGCGGACTGGCCGAACCTGCCGCTGACCTCGATGGCGACCTTGCGCCGACTCTGGCTGCTGCTGCTCCGGCTCACCAACCCGGAGGTCTGCTCGGTGACGATCACCCCGGCGGGGCTGCGGTGCGGGCGCGGGCGCGCGCCGAGTTCGTGGCTGCGCGACTGCGCCGACGTGTGCCGCGAGCTCGGCATCACGCACGGGAGCTTCGACGTCGTGCGCTTCGCGGGCCGCCTGCAGCTGCGGTTCTCGCCCGACCTCGCGGTGGACTGCCACCAACGGCTGCGCAACCTGCTCGGCCTGCACCGCGGCAGCTTCGGCTGACGACCGAAGCCGCGCGTGATTTCGGTCACACCCCTTGCATGGTCCGTCGGCGCGTGCATACTTATGCGTTCCGACTGCATATTCATGCCCAACCGGACCGCCCCTCCACCCACCGACCGCGACGGCCGTCGCCAACGGATCCTGCGACTGCTCGAGAAGCAGCGGCTGCGCAGCCAGGCCGACCTGCAGGACCACCTCGCCGCGGACGGGTTCGAGGTCAACCAGGCGACGCTGTCGCGCGATCTGCGTGACCTCGGCGTGGTGAAAGGGCCCGAGGGCTACGAACTGCCGCAGGCGCCGTTGTCGGCGACGACGACGCAGCAGAGCCTGTGGCACGCGGTGCACACCTTCCTGCTGTCGGCGACGCCGGCCCAGAACCTCGTGGTCCTGCGCACACCCGCCGGCGGCGCGTCGGCCCTGGCGCTGGCGCTCGACCGCGCCTCGCTGCCGGGCGTCGTCGGCACCATCGCCGGCGACGACACGGTGCTCGTCGTCTGCTCCAACACCGCCCGCGCCCGGGCCCTCGTGCGCCAGTTCGGCGGCGGCAAGCAGCCATGAAGAAGACCTGCGCCATCGTCGGCGCGTCGGGCTACACCGGCCGCGAACTGCTGACCCTGCTCGCGCGCCACCCGCGACTGCAGGCGACCGTCGCCATGACCGCGCGCGGTGGTGCGCCGGCGGAGGCGCCGGCGTTCCCGGGCGACCCGGCGATCGACGCGCTCGACGTCGAGCGGCTGCGGACCGTCGACGGCGTGTTCCTCTGCACCCCGCACGGGGCCGCCAGCGAGATCGCCCGCGCCGCCCTGGGCTTCGGCAAGAAGGTCGTCGACCTCTCGGCCGACTTCCGGCTGCGCGACCCGGGCCTCTACCAGCGCACCTACGGCGCCCCCCACCCGGCACCGGAACTGCTCGCGCAGGCGGTCTACGGCCTCGTCGAGCATCACCGCGAGGCGATCGCGCGGGCGAAGCTGGTCGCCAACCCGGGCTGCTATCCGACGTCGATCCTGCTGCCGCTGCTGCCCCTGCTCGACGCCGGCCTGCTCGACGCGACGGCCCCGATCATCGCCGACAGCGCGAGCGGCACTTCGGGCGCGGGCAAGGCGCCGAGCGAACGCACGCACTTCGGCGCGGTACACGACAACTTCCTCGCCTACGGCGTCGGCAACCACCGCCACCTCCCCGAGATCTGCCAGGAGGCCGGCACGCCGCGCATCGTGTTCACGCCGCACCTGCTGCCGACGTTCCGCGGCATCCTGTCGACGATCTACGTGACGCCGGGATCCGGCGCGTCGGCCGACACGATCCGCAGCTGCCTGCACGAGCGTTACGCCAAGGAGCCGTTCGTGCGCGTCTACGCGCAGGGCCAGCCGGAGCTGCGCTGCGTGCAGCGCACCAACCAGTGCCACCTCGCGATCGCCGCCAGCGGCCCGCTGGTCGTGATCACCTCGGCGATCGACAACCTGGGGAAGGGCGCGTCCGGCCAGGCGCTGCAGAACATGAACCTGATGCTCGGTCTGCCCGAAGGAGACGGACTGTCGTGAGGATCCTCGTCAAGATCGGCGGCGCGCAGCTCGAAGAGCCCGCACCGCGCAGCGCCCTGTGCGCGTCCCTGGCGACGGCGCGCGCGGCCGGCCACGAACTCATCGTCGTGCACGGCGGCGGCAACCAGATCCGGTCGCTGTCGCGAGCCTTGCAGTTGCCGGAGAGCTACCACGAGGGCCTGCGCATCACCGATGCCCGCACCGCGGAAGTGGTGCTGATGGTCCTCGCCGGCCTCGTCAACCGCACGCTCGTCCACGCACTGCAGCGGCAGGGCGTGTCGGCGGTCGGGCTGTCGGGCGCCGACGGCGGCACGTTCACGGCGGCGAAGCTCGTGCGACCGGGGGTCGACCTCGGCTTCGTCGGCGCGATCGACGCGGTGCGCCCGCAGCTCGTGCACGAGCTGCTCGGCAACGGGCACGTGCCGGTGATCGCGACGGTCGCCCCCGGGCGCGCCGCAGCCGATGGCGAGCCGTTCTTCAACCTCAACGCCGACCACGCCGCCGGCCCGTTGTGCCGGGCGTTTGGCTGCGACGCCGTGCTGTTCCTGACCGACGTGCCCGGCGTGCTCGACGCGCGCGGCGAACGCCTCGCGCGCCTGGCGCCCGCGGACTGCGACCGCCTGGTCGCGACCGGCGTCGCGAAGGGCGGCATGCTGCCGAAGCTCGACGCGGCGCTCACTGCGCTGCGCGAGAACCCACGCGCGCTCGTCAAGATCGCGCCGGCGAACGCGCCCGACGCCGTGGTGTCGGCGCTGCGAGACAGCACCGGCACGCGCTTCACGACCACCGCTGCGAACCTCCAGGAGGCCGACCGTGGATGAAGGGCTGATGAAGACCTACGCCCGCGCCGACGAGGTGTTCGTGGCCGGTCGCGGTGCGCTGCTGCATGACAGCTCCGGCCGCGAGTTCCTCGACTTCCTCGCCGGCATCGCCGTGAGTGCGCTGGGCCACGGCCACGCCGGGCTCGCAGCGGCTCTGCGCGACCAGGTCGGCAAGGTCGTGCACCTGAGCAACCTGTTCCGGCATCCGTTCACCGAGCAGGTGGCGACGCGGCTCTGCGCGCGGACCGGCATGGGTGCTGCGTTCTTCACCAACTCCGGGACCGAGGCGATCGAGTGCGCGCTGAAGCTCGCGCGCAAGGCGATGCACGTGCGCGGCACGCCCGAACGCACGTCGTTCGTAGCGCTCGAAGCCGGGTTCCACGGCCGAACGCTCGGCGCGCTGTCGCTGACCTGGAACGAGAAGTACCGCAAGCCGTTCGTGCCGCTGCAGCAGGTGACGTGGGTGCCGCCCGAGAACATCGGCGCCCTGCGCGAGGCCCTCACCACACAGCGGCCCGCCGCGCTCGTGCTCGAGCCGATCCAGGGCGAAGGCGGCATCCGCGAACTGTCGGCCGACTTCCTGCGTGCGGCGCGCGCGGCGTGCACCGAGACCGGCACGCTGCTCGTGCACGACGAGATCCAGAGCGGCTGCGGCCGCACCGGCACGTTCCTCGCCGCACAGCACGCCGGCGTCGTGCCGGACGTCGTGGCGCTGGCGAAGCCGATCGCCGCCGGGCTGCCGATGGGCGCCTGCCTCTGCGTGCCGGCACTCGCCGACACGTTCCAGAAGGGCGAGCACGGCTCGACGTTCGCCGGCGGGCCGCTGGTCTGCCGCGCCGCGTCGGTGTTCCTCGACGAGCTCGACCGCGGCCTGCTCGACAACGTGCAGGAGCGCGGGCACCAGCTGCGCGAGGGTCTGCAGGCGCTGCAGAGCGACTTCCGCATCGTGCGCGAAGTGCGCGGCCGCGGCCTGATGCTCGGCCTGCGCCTGCACCACTCGGCCGAGGCCGTGCAGAAGGCGCTCTACGGCAACGGCCTGATCGTCAACTGCACCGCCACCGACGTGCTGCGCATCGTGCCGCCGTTCGTGATCACCCACGACCAGGTGCAGCGCGGCCTCGACGTGCTGCGCACGACCCTCGCCGCGTTCCCCGGCAACCAGCAGGAGAAGCCGTGAAGCAATCCCAGGCACTCGATCTGTCGCCGCTCACCCACAAGGACCTGCTGTGCACGTCGGCGCTGCCGACCGCCGACATCGAGCGCATCTTCGCGACGACGCGCGCCCTCAAGCAGGGGCGCGAAGTGCACACCGAGGTCCTGCGCCACAAGCGCCTGGCGATGATCTTCGAAAAGGACTCGCTGCGCACGCGCTTCACGTTCGACATCGGCATGCAGGATCTCGGCGGCACGGCGGTGTTCATGGACCACCGCGACGCGCGGCTGGGTTCGCGCGAGTCGGTGAAGGACGTCGCCAAGAACCTCGAACGCTGGGTGCACGGCATCGTCGCCCGCACCTTCAAGCACAAGGTGCTCGAGGAACTGGCGCAGCACACACGCATCCCGGTCATCAACGGCCTGTCGGACTTCGTGCACCCCTGCCAGGCGCTGTCCGACTTCTTCACGCTGACCGAGAAGTGGGGCACGGTGAAGGGCCGCACGCTGACCTACGTCGGCGACGGCAACAACACCTGCCACGCCCTCATCCACACCGCGGTCAAGCTCGGCACCAACATCCGCGTCTGCTCGCCCGAGGGCTACGAGCCCAACGCCCGCGTCGTCAACGAAGCGATGCGCGCGGCCCAGGAGACCGGCGCGGAGGTCACGATCCTCAACGACCCCGATGCCGCCGCCGACGGCGCCGACGCGATCTACACCGACGTCTGGGCGTCGATGGGCCAGGAGGACGAGATCGAGGAGCGCAACGGCATCTTCGCCGCCTACCAGGTCGACGAGGAGATGATGGCCCGCGCGCAGAAGGGCGCGCTGTTCATGCACTGCCTTCCCGCCCACCGCGGCTGGGAAGTGACGCAGGAGGTCATGGATGGCCCGCAGAGCGTCGTCTACGACATCGCCGAGAATCGCTTGCACGTGCAGAAGGCGATCCTGTCGCTGTTGATCAAGTCATGAAGCACGAGTCCGCAATCCCATGAGCAAGAAGAAGAAGATCGTTCTCGCCTACTCCGGCGGCCTCGACACCTCGATCATCGTCCCGTGGCTGAAGGAGAACCACGACTGCGAAGTGCACGCCTACTGCGGCGACATCGGGCAGGGTGACGACGAACTGCGCGGCCTCGAGGACAAGGCGCGCCGTTCGGGCGCGGTGTCGTGCAAGGTCGAGAACCTGCAGCGCGAGTGGCTCACCGACTACGTCTGGCCGTGCGTGCGCGCACTGGCGGTCTACGAAGGTCGCTACCTGCTCGGCACGTCGATGGCGCGGCCGATCCTCGCCAAGGGCCAGGTCGAGTACGCCAAGGCGATCGGCGCCGACGCGGTCGCGCACGGCTGCACCGGCAAGGGCAACGACCAGGTGCGCTTCGAGCTTGCCTACCAGGCACTCGGGCCCGACCTCGAGGTGATCGCGCCGTGGCGGCACTGGAACATCCGCAGCCGCGAGGACGCGCTCGACTACGCCGACCAGCGCGGCATCCAGGTCACGGCCTCGCGCACCAAGATCTACTCGCGCGACAAGAACCTCTGGCACATCAGCCACGAGGGCGGCGCCCTCGAGTCGCCCGGCAACGCGCCGCCCGACGACGTCTGGACGCTCACGGTCGATCCGCGCCGCGCTCCCGACCAGCCGCTCGAGCTGACGCTCGGTTTCGCCGCCGGCGTGCCGGTGGCGGTCAACGGCGAAGCGCTGCCGGCCGAGGTGCTGCTCGCGCGGCTCAACGAGCTCGGCAGCAAGCACGGCGTCGGCCGCGTCGACATCTGCGAGAACCGGCTGGTCGGCATGAAGTCGCGCGGCGTCTACGAGACCCCGGGCGGCACGATCGTGCTCGAGGCGGCGCGCACGCTGCGCGCGCTGACGATGGAGCGCGACACGTTGCGGCTGTGCGAGAAACTGATGCCGGACTACGCCGACCTCGTCTACACCGGCCGCTGGTTCCACCCGACCCGCGTCGCCCTCGACGCCCTGTTCGCGCAAGCGACGGAGCAGGTCACGGGCGACGTGCGCGTGCGGCTCTACAAGGGCACCGCGACGGCGCTGTCGGCGACCAGCAAGCACAGTCTGTTCTCCGAGGACCTCGCGACCTTCGGCCAGTCGGCGAAGTTCGACCACGCCGACAGCTACGGCTTCGTGAAGCTGTACGGCCTGCCAGGCGCGGTCGCCGCGCGGGTGCACGGCGTTCCCGGAGCGACGAAGTGAGCGAGAAGCCTGCAGCCGGCGGCGCGCAGATGTGGGGCGGGCGCTTCGCGGGCAACCTCGACGCGTTCTTCGCCGAGTTCCAGAAGAGCCTGCCGGTCGACCACGTGCTCGCGTTCGCCGACCTGCAGGTCAATCGCGCCTGGAGCCAGGCGCTCGCGGCGGTCGGCGTGTTCCGCGCCGACGAGTTGGCGAAGGTGCACGCCGCGATCGCCGACCTCGAGGCCCAATGGCGGCAGAACGGCGTACCGGCCGACGATCCTGCCGAAGACGTGCACAGCCTCGTCGAACGCGAACTGGTCGCGCGCTGCGGCGAACTCGGCAAACGCATCCACACCGGCCGTTCGCGCAACGATCAGGTCGCGACCGACCTGCGGCTGTTCCTGCGCGAGCGCACCGCCGGACTCGTGGCCGCGATCGCGGGGCTGTGCGGCGAGCTCGTGCAGAAGGCAGCCGCGCACCACGACGCGCCGATCCCCGGCTACACCCACCTGCAGCGCGCACAGCCGATCACGATCGGCCACTGGGCGCTCGCCCACTGCGAAGCGCTGGGCCGCGACCGCGAACGGCTGCTCGCCGCCGGTGAACGCATGGACAGCAGCCCGCTCGGCAGCGGCGCGCTCGCCGGCACGGTGCTCGGCGTCGACCGCGACGCCGTCGCGAAGCAGCTCGGTTTCCGCCGCGGGCCAACGCGCAACAGCCTCGACGCGACGGCACAGCGCGACCATCTGTGCGAACTCGCGTTCGCCTGTGCGATGGCGATGACCCACCTGTCGCGCCTCGCCGAGGACACGATCTTCTTCGCGACCCAGGAAGCGCGCTTCCTGGTCTTCGGCGACGCGGTGTCGACCGGCAGTTCGCTGATGCCGCAGAAGCGCAACCCCGACGCGATGGAACTGGTGCGCGGCAAGTGCTCACGCGGCCACGGCGCGCTGCTCGCGTTGCTCGGCAGCGTGAAGGGCCTGCCGATGGCCTACAACCGCGACCTGCAGACCGACAAGGAGACCCTGTTCCCACTGCTCGCCGAGGCCGAGGCGTGCCTGCAGGTGGCGGCGCTGGCGATCCACCACGCCCGCTTCGACGTGGCGCGTTGCGCCGCGGAGGCCGAGCGCGGCTACCTGAACGCGACCGACCTCGCCGACCTGCTGGTTGCGCGCGGCGTGCCGTTCCGCGATGCCCACGAACAGGTCGGCCGCGCCGTGAACCGCGCCGTCGAACTGGGCGTCGAACTGCAGCACCTGCCGGCGGTCGAGCGGCAGCGGCTGCTGCCCGAACTCGACAGCGACCTGACCAAGGCACTCGCCACCGCCGTGGTGCTGGCACGCCGCGACGTCGTCGGCGGCACCGCACCCTCGCGGGTGCGGAGCGAAGTCACCCGCTGGCAGCAGCAACTCGCCGCGTGGAGCGCGGCCCCTTCCCGATGAGCAGTTCCTCCCCCCTTCCTGGCAAGGTCACCGTGCGTCCCGCGGTCGTCGCCGACGCCAAGCCGATCATGACCCTGGTCAACGAGCTGGCGCTCCGGCAGGTGATGCTGCCGCGATCGCCGGCGTCGGTGATCGAGAACATCCGCGACTTCGTGATCGCCGAGGTCGACGGCGAGTTCGCCGGCTGCGGCGCGCTCGCCGTCACCTGGTCCGACATCGCCGAGATCCGCTCGCTTGCCGTCGCCCCGGCGATGCAGAAGCACGGCATCGGCCGCACGCTCGTCGACGCCCTGGTCGAGGACGCCAAACGCCTCGGCGTTCCGCGGCTGTTCGCCTTCACCTACGTGCCGGGGTTCTTCGCCAAGATGGGCTTCACCATCTGCGACCACGAACAACTGCCGCACAAGGTGTTCAACGACTGTACGCACTGTCCGAAGTTCCTCGCCTGTGACGAGATCGCGATGACGCGCGTGCTCGACGCCAAGGCGTCGCCGGCCAAGCTGTTCGGCAAACCCCAGCGGGCGATCCCCCTGCCGCACCGCACGCCCGCGTTCACCGCGCCCGTGCTCGATGGGTCCGACCCCTCCGCGAAGCGGTGACCGCCGTTCGCTTCCGCCCGGGCCCGCGTGCCAAGGCGCTCCGAACGAGGCCGATTCCGACCTCGTTCGGCAGGACGTCCGTCGTCCTTTCTCCCTTGCCTGCAAGCACTTCTTGACCGCTGGAGCCTCCAGGCCAGAATGCTGGCCCCTCTTTTGCTCTGCGCCATCGCCCGGACCGAGCACCGGGTGCCCTCTCGGATCCGACGCACCGCGCCTCCGCGGACCGCGCCCCCGGGTCTAGCATCCGCGACCTCTCGAGCCTCTGCCATGAAGCGATTCGAACTTGCCCGCATCGTGCCCCTCGCAACCGTCGCCGCCTTGACCGCCTGCAGTGGCAGCGGCGGCGGCACCACCGGCGAGCTCTCGACCAGGTTCTCGGCGCTGAAGACCGATCCGGTCAATGGCGCCACGATCTTCCTGAACGACCCGATCAGCATCGACTTCAGCACCAACGTCGACATCGATTCGGCGGGCTTGACGACGGTGACGTTCCAGGCGCTCGACCAGCTCGGCGTGCCGGTCCAGGATGAACTGGTCACGGGGTCGTTCAGCACCGACCGCAGCCCAGGCGACCTGGTCGCGGGCCGGCGCCTGCTGTTCGTGCCGACGTTCCCCACCAACAACGACTTCTCGAACGGCGGCTTCCGTTCCGGCCGCACCTACCTGGTGCGGCTCGTCGGAGGCGAGGGCGAAACGACCGTGCTCCGCAACACGGACGGCCGCGCGCTCGAGAGCCCCGTCACCTTCAGCTTCGGCACGCGAGAAGGCACGCAGCCAGCGCAGTTGTTCCGCAATCCCAAGTCCGGTGGACCGACGCGCACCGGCTTCGAAGTGTCGACGGCGAGCGATCTCGGCGATGTGCCGCTCGGCCTGTTCGGCGCCCCGCCCCTCGAAGTGCGGCTGCACTTCGATCAGGCGCTGAACCCCAACGACACCAACGTCCCGGTCAACGTCGTGACCAACCCGCTGTATCGCAACGAGAACCTGCGCGGGCGCATCTACCTCGAATACAAGGACCCGGTCTACGACGTCGGAATCGACGACTACACCTGGATCCCGGCCGACGTCGAGATCGAACGCAACAGCCTCGAAGGATGCACCGTCGTGCTGCGGCCGCTCGGCGTGCTGCCGAACAACGCGACGATCCGAGCGATCGTCGAAGCCACGGTGGAGGACATCTCCGGCGAGTCGAACGTGGCCACCCCTGGCTACAACCAGGTGTTCGGCACGTTCCGCACGAGCAGCGCGTTCGCGCAGCAGTGGAACGGCATCGTCGATGACTTCAACGCCCTCGGCAACCTCGACACGACCGCGGCATTCCCGGAGTCCTTGGCCGAGGTCGGCCCCGGCTACGTGAAGGCCGGTTTCGCGTTCGAAGGCAAGTCGACGACGCTCGAATACGCGCCGACGTCGGTGGAGGTCGTGCTGCGCACGGACTTCACGCAGGTCGTGCCCTCGAACGGCTTGCCGTTCACGGTCTCGGGCGGCGTCTTCAACTTCCGCAACGTCACGATCCCGCAGGGTGTGACCGTGCTCGGTCGCGGCCCCAACCCGATGGTGTGGCTGTGCAGCGGCACCTTCACGGTTTCCGGAACGCTGTCCGTTCGCGGCGGCAATGGCGCGCGCGTCGACACGCTGCAGTCCGCCAACTTCGCGAAGGCAGGCGGCGTCGCCGGCCCGGGTGGCGGCAACGGCGGCGACGGCACCCCGAGCGCCACGCAGCGCGATCTGCGCGGCGGCACCGGGCGCGGTCCGCTGCAGGCCGCCGGCAAGGGCGGCCGTGGCGGCTACCTCGCCTGCAACGCCGGCTGCTACACCGGCACCGGCTACAACAGCAGCGGCGGCGGCTCGGGTGGCGGCGGCGGCACCTTGGCGACGCAGGGCGATCCGAACTACCGCGGAACATCGCCCGCGAACATCAACCCGAACGTCCCCCCCACGGCGAACACCGCGTTCCAGCAGAAGCGCGGCTACGGCGCAGCCGGGTGCAGCGGTGACAGCGGCACGCGCACGGCGTTCCTCAACGGCGGCGAACCCGGCGACCTGGTGTTCACCGATGCCCGCAACGACAACAACTACTGGGGCAGCGGCATCAACATGAGTGGTCCCGGCAACCTGCCGATCCGCATCACCGGCGAGTTGTCGATTCCGGTCGGCGGCGGCGGCGGCGGCGGTGGCGGCGACACGTCGCCGACCGGCGCGTGTGGCCTGACCTCCAACGATCCGCCGAGCGACTACAGCGGCGGCGGTGGCGGCGGCGGCGGCGGCGTGTTGATCGTCAAGGCGCTCGACACCATCACGATCACCAGCACCGGTCGCATCATCGCCAACGGCGGCCACGGTGGCGGCGGCGAGCAGGTCGGCGCCTGCGGCGAAGCCGGCGGCGGCGGCGGTGGTGCCGGCGGCATGGTGGTCCTGATGTCGGCGAAGGGCATCGTGATCGAGGCCCATGGCTCGACGACGGTGACGCCGCCGCGCTTCCTCTACGGGGTGCCGGCTGGAGCCATCTACCAGGGCAACGACTACAGCTTCGCGGTCTCCGCCGACGGCGGCGTGTGCACGACCGGCGGCTTCGGCGGCGTCAACATCAGCGACAAGTACCCGGCGTCCGGCAACCCGCCGCTCGCCGGCAGCACCTATGACGCCGACCCCCTGGGCGGGTTCGGCGGCATGGGCGTCGTGCAGCTGATGGTCCCCCCCGGTCAGAACCTGACCGATGGCACCAACACGCTGCTCGACGACAACATCACCTTCGTGCTGCCCGGCAGCACCACGCCGATCACGGGCGCGGGCAAGCGCCAACTGCTCGCGTGGCGCGGTTTCCCCAACGCGCTGGGGACCTTCGTCGACGACTCCGGGCAACCGACCAACATCGGCGACAACGAGGGCGACATCCGTCCGTCCCCCATCCTGCTGCCGACGCCATTCGGTGCGCTGTCGCGTGCACGCTCGTCGTGGATCGACACCGGTTCCAGCCAGCGGCGGCCGCTGGCTCAGGCGGACAACGGCGCCCGCGGCATCGTGGTCTCGGGGACCACGACGGTCGGGCCCAAGTTCGAATTCGCCGGCATCCAGACGGTCGGTTCGACGCCCGGGTACGTGAGCTACGAGCAGCTCGGACAGGCTGGCGTGCGCATCAGCTACCCGATCGCGGTAGGCGCTTCGCCACTCGCCAGCATCGCGAGCAACGCGACGTTCCTGGGCAAGCCCGCGTATCGGCTGACGCTCGCCGGGCCAGTGCTCGGTGAGGCGGACCGCTACGTGCAGCACGAGGCCGAACTGCTCAACGCGACCGGTGCGTTGCTCGTCGGGTTCCGCATCCTGAGCCACACCGCCAACGAACTGCTGGTCGATCCAGGCGTCGATGTGTTGCCGACCGGCGCGACGCAGCTGCAGGTGCGCGCCAAGTTCTTCAAGATCGTCACCAACCAGGCGGAGGGTCTCGGTTCGGTCTACGTGCCGACGGGCGGCGTACCGACCCCCATCGCCAACGTGCGCATCGGCTTCGCGTTCCACCAGAACCCGAATCCGGCGAACATCCTGGTCGGCCGGTTCCCGTCCACCAGCGAGAACTCGTTCATCAGCAACCTCAACGATCCGGCCTTCCTGGCCTGGGTCGCCACGAACGGAGCGCCGCGCTACGTGCAGTGGGACGTGCTGTTCGACATGGCCTACAAGCCGGGGCTCCCCGTGCCGCCGTCGCTGAGCCCGGCGACGCCGCGACCGGAACTCCACTTCCTGCGCATTCCGTTCCGCTTCTGAGGTTTGGGCTCGGCCAAGCCGCGCCCAAACCCCAGGTCCTGGCCGCGCCAGGACCACGCGCCCTCGAGCAGCTCGCGGGCGCCGTTGCGGCACCGACGTGTTGCGGTGGATATGGTCCGCGCCCCATGACCGTGCAGTTGGCGCCGATCCCCTCCCACGTTCCGCTGCCAGCCGGGTTCCGAGCCGCGGGGCTGCACTGCGGACTCAAGAAGAACGGTCAGCCCGACCTCGGCATCCTGCTCGCCGCCGAGCCGGTGCGCGCCGCCGCGATCTACACCAAGAACCGCCTGGTGGGCGCCCACGTGCATGTCTGCCGTGAGCACCTCGCCCGGTCCGGCGGCCTCGTTCGCGCCGTGCTCGTCAATGCCCGCAACGCCAACTGCGCGACGGGCGACCCGGGGATCGCCGATGCTCGCACCTGCTGCCGCGAACTCGCGAACCGCCTCGGCTGCCCGACGGAGCAGGTCCTGATGGCCAGCACCGGCCCGATCGGCGCGCCGCTGCCTACCGCCCGGATCGTCGACCACCTCGACGCCTTGGTCGCCCGCGCGAGCCCCGACGGCGCGATGGACTTCGCCAGGGCGATCATGACGACGGACACCTACCCGAAGGCCCGCACCGCGACGGCGGCCGGCCACGCCGCCACCGGGTTCGCCAAGGGCTCCGGGATGATCCACCCGGACATGGCGACGATGCTCGGCTTCCTGCTCACCGACGGCGCGATCGCCGATGCCGAGGCCACGGCGGCGATGCTGCGGCGCGTCGCGGACCGCAGCTTCCACCGGGTGACGATCGACGGCGACACCTCGCCCAACGACACGCTGTTCCTGCTGGCGGGCGGCTCGCGGCCGGCAACCGACCTCGAACGCACGTTGACGACGATCGCCCAGGATCTCGCGCGCACGATCGCCGCCGACGGCGAGGGGGCGACCCGCCTCTGCACGATCGAGGTCCGAGGTGCGCGCAACGAAGCCGAGGCGACGCTGGTCGGGCGCGTCATCGCCACGAGCCCCCTGGTGAAGACCGCCGTTGCCGGGCGCGATCCCAACTGGGGTCGCATCCTGTCGGCCGCGGGGCGCGCTGGCGTGCCGTTCCCTGCCGATCGCGCGCGAGTGTGGATCGGCCCCGCCGACGTCTACAGCGGCGGCCGGCCGCACCCGGAGCACGAACCCATGGCGCACCACCACCTCGTGCACGAATCGCTGGTGACGCTCGGCATCGATCTCGCGATGGGCGACGCCAGCGCCGACGTCTGGACCTGCGATTTCACCAAGGACTACGTGCAGATCAACGCCGACTACCGGAGTTGATCGGCGGCCCGTCGGCGCGGCGCGCCGTGCGGGCCCGCGGCGGCGGCACGTCCTTCTCCTCCCACCATCGGCGGTGGTCGCCGGCAGCGGGGTCGAGGTGCGCGACGTAGCCGATGTGGGCCGCCGGAACGCTGTCGCAGTACGGCAGGTACGGCTTGACGTCCAGCACCGGCGTGCCGTCCAGCAGGTCGTGGTCGGCGACGAACAGCTTCCGCTTCTCGATTCGCACCAGCCGCACGCACGAGAGCCCGATCGGATTCGGGCGCTGCGGTGCGCGGGTCGCGAACACGCCGCGCTTGCGAACGTCGCGCGGCGGCATCACCTGCAGCCGACTCCCGCGCGCGAGATGGCACCAGAACAGCAGCCAGACGTGGCTGAATCCGGCCAGGTCCTGCAGGCCGTTCTGCAGACCCTGGCGCAGTTCGAGCACTCCGTCGCTGCCGCGGCCGAGCCCGCTCTGCCGCGGCGCGTCGTGGTGCATGCGCTGCGACGTGCGCAGGACGCCGATCGGTTGCACGACGAGGCCAGCGGCTGGTGCGGTCATCGCCGATCATCCCGCCCGGCACGCGCCGCCGCGGGGATCTTCACCTTCTGGCCAGCGCGCAGCCGACGCGCGTCGTTCTCGTTCCAGCCGTTCAGCGCGAGGATCTCGCGGAATCGGTTGGCGTCGCCAAGGTGCCGGCGCGCGAGGTGGATCGGCGTGTCCCCGTCCGCGAGGGTGACCTCGAACCACGCCGGCGGAGGCGGCTCCGGCGACGGCGTGGGCGGCGGCGCGGGTGGAGCCTCCTCCGTCGAGGCCTTGCGCGGCTCCTCGGGCTCCGGTTGCGCATCGCGAGGTGCAGGCGTCACTCCCGCTGCGCGCAGCGCCTCTCGCAGCGACGACTGTTCGCCGCCGACCTCGAGCACGAGCCGATCGCCGACCTGGCCAGCGGCAGCCTCGCCGCCGCAGGCCGCGCCGGCCAGGAGCACGAGACCCGCTGCCGCGCCGCGCAGACCGCCACCGGGGATGCCGCCCATGCCGCGGATTCTGTCGCCGGCGGCGCGGACCATCAACAGGTCGCCGCGGGCGACGGACCTTGCGCTGGCGCCGGTCGATCGCGCATGGTCTGCCGACCATGAGCCTGCGCGGCTTCCTGCTCACCTGCCTGCCGAAGGTCGCGCTCTCGCGAGCCTGCGGGCTGCTGTGCAGCATGCCCTTGCCACGTGCTCTGCGGCCACGGCTCTACGGCTGGTTCGCGCGCCGTTACGGCGCCGACCTCGGCCAGGTGGCGGGCGATCTCGCCGACTTCCGCAGCCTGCAGCAGTTCTTCCAACGGCCGCTGCAACCAACCGCACGACCGGTCGCCGATGCGCCGCTGGTTTGGCCGTGCGATGGCAGGATCGTCACGACCGGGCCGGTGACCGACGCCGCGATCGAGCAGGTGAAGGGCCGCCGCTACTCGCTCGCGGATCTGTTGGGCGATGCCCATCTCGCCGCCAAACTCGCCGACGGCACCCAGGCGACGATCTACCTGGCGCCGGGCGACTACCACCGGGTGCATGCGCCGTTCGCGGCCGAAGTGCTCGAGGTGCGCGCGCTGCCCGGCACGCTGTTCCCGGTGAATCCCCCCGCCGTGCGCTGCATCGACCGCCTGTTCGCGCGCAACAGCCGGCACGTGTTCGCTTGCCGGCTCGCCGACGGACGGGCTGCGGCCGTGGTCATGGTCGGCGCCTACAACGTCGGCGGCACCTCGATCACGAAGGCGCGCGGCGCCGTGCGAGCCGGTGAAGAGATCGGCCGCTTCGGCTTCGGAAGCACGGTCGTCGTCGTGGTCGGCCGCGGCGAGCCGGGGTTCCCCGTTGTGTCGCCCGAACAGCCCGTGCGCATGGGCGCCGCAGCGAGCGCCTAGGGACCTGCCGCCGTCCCGATCCGGATCGGGCGCGGCTAGCCGCTGACCGCGCGCAGAGCGACGCGAGCCTCTTCGCCGGCGCGACCCTTGGTGCGCGTCGCCAGATGCTGCAGCAAGTCGGCGGCGAAACGACGCTCCGGCCCGACGGCCGAGGAGAAATGCGTCGCGATGCGCAACAGCAGATCGGGCGTCACCGCGGCCTCCTTGCGCAGCCGCTCGAACACCGGGAATCCCGAGCGCACCAGCGCGGCGACGAACCCCATCGCCGAGTTGCCCGGCAACATGACGTCGGCAGCGGGGCGCGAGGCGTCGTGCAGCAGCTTCGTCAAGGCGAGCTGGTAGCGGACTTCGACTTCGTCGGGAGCCGCGTTGACCAGACGAGCCAGCACGTGCAGCACGTCTTCGAACCGGCCGACCCGGCGCAGGCGCACACAGCGCTCGACCAGGAACGTCGCCAACTTGGCCGCGCCAGCCGCCATCACCACGTCGAACAGCAGGTCGGCGAGGCGTGCATTGGTCGACAGCAACTTCATCGCCTTCTCGGCCACCGCACGCAGGAACTTCGGCTGCAGGTGCTCGCGGTGCCGCGACAAGATCCCGGTCGCCGCCTCGGCGACGGTCGTCGACCGTGTCGTCAAGGCGAGCTTCAGGACCGGATCGATCGCCTGGCGGTTGTGCGCGAGACACTCGACGGCCGCGGCGCGGAACCGTTCGTCGTCGTGATCGAGCAGCTTCAACGCAACACGAGCGATCTCGGCCCCGCCCGCCGTGCGCAGCATGCGCAGCGCGAACAACCGCTGTTCGGGATGGCGAGCGACCAGCAGCCGCTTCAACACCGGCAGCAGTGCGTCGGGGACCTCCGGCAGTTCGGCGAGAACCTCGCGCGCGGCCTCGTGCACGTCCTTCTGTGCCGGGTCCTCGAGCAGGTCCATCATCGAACGCACCTGCGCCGCCGTGAGTTTGCTGCCGCGCAGCGCGCGGAACGCTGCCGAGCGCACGACCGGCGGCGACTGCGGGCCAGTCAGGCTCGCGAGCCACGGGCGCGAACCCTCGGCGTCGACGGCTGCCAACACGGCCACCACCTGGGACAAGCAGGTGTCGGGCAACGCGCCGGCCAGATGCTTGGACAGGCCATCGCGCAACTGCTTCTGCAGCGCCGCCGTGAACTGGGCGGCGTTCGCCAGCAACGCCTTCGCCGCCGGCGCCGTCGTCTCTGGCGTCAGCAGCGCGTGGACGAACACCGGCATGCTCTCCTTGCCGAGTTGGCGCGCGAGGATGCCGAGGATGCGCAGCCGCAACTCGATCTGGCCGTCTTGGTAGGCCGTGGCGAGCACCGGATGCGTGTCGTCGCCGAGCTCGGCTGCGACGTGGGCCGCATGTTCGCCGACGCTGTCGGTTTCGATGGCAGCCCGCGCGATGATCTCGATCGCCTCGGTGGTGCGGATCTTGCCAAGGGCATCCAGGCAGAATCGCGCCAGGACCGGGGACCGACGCATGCCAGCCGCGAGCGCCCGCACGACACTCGGCTCCTTGACTCGGAGCTCACCAAGAACCTGCGCAGCAGCGACTTGGAGCTCCGGCTTGCCCTGTTCGAGCAACCCGGCAATGGTCTTGAGGGTGTCGTTCATTCCGTCCGTCGCTTACGCAGAGCCGCCATCGGCGCAGCAAGGACCGCGCGACGGGCGGGGAAAGCGGGCGCATTATGCAATCGGCCGAGGCCGCCCGCCACTGGCTTTGGCGCCAACAAACGCGCGCCCGAAGGCGGCCGCGACTCGCGGTCGCGTTCCACAAGCCATTGTCGTATGAGGGACTAGGCTTCCTCGCCCATGCGCCTGCTCCTCGTAGCGCCCTTCGTACCGAACCCTCGCGCCAAGCATGGTGGCGGAGCGTATCTGGGCAGCCTCGCCGGTGCGCTTGCCAAACAAGCCGACATTGGCCTCGTGGCGCTCGTCGCCCCGGATGAGGAAACAAACCCGGACCAGTCCGTTCCCTGGCAATGGCAGAGGCTCGTGGCCGCACCCGCGCCTCGCCGCGGGATCCTTCGCCTCCCCCATCAGTTGCGGATGCTGTGGCACTGGCGCCAACTGCCCCTGGTGGCGGCAAAGGCCTGGCACCCGGCCGTGGTCCGCGCGATTGCCGAAGCCCGCGCTCATTGGCGCCCGGACGCCGCCCTCGTCGAGATGGCGCAGATGGCGCAGTACCTGCCCGCTCTGCACGGCCTGCCGACGGTGCTCACCGACCACGAGAACGGGTGCCCTGCGAACACCCGCACCGGACTCGGCCCCGCCGGGGATCGGCGCGATCGCGCCCTCTGGCTGCGATACGTACGCCACTTCCATGCAATGGCCGACGTGGTGC
Organism: Planctomycetes bacterium UBA2386; assembly: GCA_002343845.1. The sequence goes on from DDSQ01000117.1 coordinate 28,355, forward strand.
AGGCCCTGACGGTCGAGGACGCCCACGACCTGCACGTCCTGCTCGGCCGCGAGGTCGAAGTGCGCCCGCCGGTCCTCGAGACGCCCGCGCAACCAGCGTCGCCGGCGCAAGCACCCCCTCGCGCGTTGTTCCTCGGCGACTACCGCCACCAACCCAACCCCGAAGCGGCGCGCGTGCTCGTCCGCGACGTGCTGCCAGTCGTGCGTCAGTCCGTTCCGTCGGCGGAGCTCTGGCTGGCCGGTCCGAATGCCGACGTCCTCGCCGATCTCGCCGGCGCGCCAGGTGTGCGCATCCTCGGATTCGTGCCGGACCTCGCGTCGTTGTTCCGGGACGTGCGCATGGTGCTGGCGCCGGTCTGGTCCGGCGGCGGCTTCCGCATGAAGAGCCTCGCAGCGCTCGCCCACGGCGTTCCCGTGGTGACCAATGCCCTCGGCGCCCGCGGCTGCACGCCGCCAACCGCCGCCCGCGTCGTCGTCGAGTCCGTCGCCGACCTCGCTGCAGCGACCGTGACCTGGCTGCGCGATGCGAACGCGGCCGGTGTCGCTGGTGCTGCGGCGTACGCGTGGGCGCAACGGGAACTCGCCGTCGATGCCGTGGCGACGCGCCAACTCGCGCGCCTGCGCCAGATCATCGACGCCGACCGATGACGGCCGGCGTCAGGCCTTGACGGCTGGCTGCGGTGCTGGCGCGACGGACTTCGCGGACGGCTGCTTGCGCAGCTTGAACTTCCGCAGCGTCTCCTGCAGGAACGACTCCATCTTCGACGTCTCCTTGCCGCGCACGAAGTTCCACAGGATGCGGAAGACGCGACCCGGGTGGAAGAAGAAGCTGTTCAGGTAGAAGGCCGCGACGACCTTGTACTTCCAGCGCGTCAGCTGCTTCGCGGTGAACGCGTCGCAGAACTTGCGGTCCTCGGAGAGGAACTTGTTGTGCACGTAGATCGGCAGCTTCAGGAAGGCGTCGGTGTAGCTGACCTTGCCCTCCTTCTCGAGTTGCCGCGTGATCTCGGTGCTCGGCAGCGGGAAGAAGAACCCGGCGCTCACGTCGTCGATGCCCGCCCGGCCGAGTCGCGCTGCGAGGCGCACCGTCGCCTGCATGTCTTCTTTCTCGTCGGTCGGATACGCGAGCACGAAGAAGGCGCCGACGTTGAGACCGGCCTTGACCGACGCGTGCACGGCACGGAAGAGCTTCTCGTCGGTCAGCATCTTCTTCATGTGCTTGCGCGTGCGTTCGCTGCCCGACTC
>DDSQ01000117.1:29681-37173 GCA_002343845.1 Planctomycetes bacterium UBA2386
GGCAGAACTCCACCACCCACTCGCGCTTGAGGATCGCGGTCAGATCCTGGAACGGGAAGTTGGTCGCGCCGTACTTGCGGTGGTAGCTCTCGATCTCGTCGAGCACGTCCTTCGGCGAGCGCGCATACCAACGCGTCGTCCACATGTTCGGCGAACTGCAGTACGTGCATTGGTACGGGCAACCGCGCGTCGCGAGGATCGGCACCGTCTTGCCGTAGTAGATGCCACTGACCAGGCGGTTGGTCGAGTAGGCCTCGATGTCGAAGTACTCCCACGCCGGCCATGGCAGCTCGTCGACGTTCTTGATGCGATCGCGGCGCGGGTTCTTCTGCACCTTTCCGTCCGCGGTGCGGAACGCGATGCCGGGGATCACCGAGTGGTCGAGGCCGAGTTCGAGCGCGCGGAACAACGCGACGGCAGTCTCCTCGCCTTCGCCGAGCACCAGGAAGTCGATCGGCGCCTGCTCCATCGACAGCTCCGGCACCGCGGTGAAGTGCTCGCCGCCGCAGACGATCGTCACCTTCGGCATGGCGGCGCGGATCTTCTGGATCAGCTCGCGCACGATCGGCCAGCTGTAGCTCCACATGCTGGTGACCCCGATCGCCCGCGTGCCGGCCGGGATGCGTTCGATGATCTCCTCGGGCGTCAACCCGAGTCGCCAGATGTCGCCATCGGGGATCATCTGTTCGGGAGCCGCACCAAGCGCGTCGATCACGGCGACTTCGTGCTTGTCGTCGCGCAACACGGCAGCGATGTAGGCGAGCCCGAGCGGCAGGCTCGGCCGCAGCGCGGTGAGTCCATGCCGGTTGATGTAGACGGGCGGGTGGAGGAGCGTGACCTTCATCGGGACGAGCGAGACGACCTCAGGGCGGCGAAACTATAGTCCAAGCGATATAGCCCCGTGTCGGGGCCCTTTCTACGGGGCGGCGGAGAAAGGCCGCTGGCGGCGTAGCGTGACGATGCCATCGCAGCGTTCCGACGCGTCTCGCATTCGGCCGATCGCATCCCCGCGACCGCGCCCCGCCGGGGAACGTTGGTGCTGGCCGGCAACCCTGCCACGATCCCCGACCAACGCGCATGGCCATCCTCGACTGCGTGGTTGTCGGCGCCGGCATCCACGGCCTCTGCACGGCGTTCTGGCTGCGAGAACTCGGCGTGACGGCCCTTGCGGTCGTCGAACGCTTCGGACCCGAGCACGATCGCGGCAGTTCGCATGGCGGCACGCGCATCACCCGCTCGGCGTATGGCGACCCGCAGTTCGTCGAGCTCGCCCGCCGCGCGCACACGGACGGCTGGCCGGCGCTCGAACAGCGGCTCGGGCGCCCGCTGCGGATCCCGACGCCCGGCGTGTTCTACGGACCCCACGATGGACCGTGGGCCGACTACGAGCGCGCGACCCGCGGCGCTGCCGTGACGCCGCTCGGCGTGCCCGAGGCGCGCCAGCGCTTCCCGCTGCTCGCCTTCGACGACGACGACGGCGTGCTCGTCGACGACACGGCGGCCGTCGTGTTGGCGGCGGCGACGATGCGCGGGCTGCGCGAGTGGCTCACGACGAACGGCGTCGCGATGCACTGGCATTCGCCCGTCGTGGACCTGCGCGCCGGTCCGGGTGGCGTGCAGGTCGTCACGAACGGCGCCACGTTCACCGCGCGCCACGTGGTGCTCGCCTGCGGTGCCTGGACCGGGCGCCTGCGCGGCGCAGCGGTGCCGACGACGACGGTGCTGCGACAGACCGTCGGCTACTTCGATGTCGCCGCACCGGACGCGGCGTGTGTTCCCGGCGCGTTCCCGGTCTGGGCTCGCATCGGTCGCGCCGCGACCGACTTCACCTACGGCCTGCCGAGCGTCGACAGGCAGGGCCTCAAGGCCGCCGTGCATCGCACCACGGGCACCGGAGACGACCCCGATTCCACCCCGCAGCCCGTTCCCGACCCCCAACTGCTGCAGCTCGCCGAGCGACGCTTCGCCTGCGCCGTGCGGTCGCTGCGCCGCACCGAGACGTGCCTCTACACGATGCTCGCTGGCGAGCGACTGCTCGTGCTGGACGACGGCGAACTGCCTGTGACGACGATCGCCGCCTGCAGCGGGCATGCCTTCAAGTTCGGTCCGGTGATCGGCAGGATGGCGGCCGAACGGGTGTTGGCGCCTTGACGTCCGGCCACTCCTGATCGGGACCGAGTCGCTTCGGCAACGCGAACTGTCGCCCGCCGCGACAGTTTGCGAGACTACGCGTCCATGAACCTCGGTCAGATCGCGCGGATGATGGCGGGCTTCGCAGCCTTCTTCACGGCCGCGCAACTGCCGCCGCTGGCGATGGCGTTGGCCGAGGCGACGTCCGGCCCCACCAATGCAGTCGCCGGGTTCACGGCCAGCATCCTCATCGGCGCCACCGTCACCGTGCTGCTCTGGCGCGCGGGGCGCGGCGGAACCGGCCCGGTGTTCCGCAAGGAAGCGATCGCGGTCGCCGGTCTGTCGTGGCTGCTCGCCGGCCTGCTCGGCGCCATCCCGCTCCAGTGGTCCGGGCTGCTGACGAACCCGATCGACGCGGTGTTCGAGACGGTCAGCGGACTGACGACGACCGGCGGCACGGTCCTCGGCAGCGGCGGCAACCCGGCGGTCGCGGCCACACCGCCGAGCCTCCTGCTGTGGCGCGCGCTGCTGCAGTGGATCGGCGGCATCGGCATCGTGCTCGTGTTCGTGGCGCTGCTGCCGGCCATGGGCGTGACCGGCAAGAACCTGCTGACTTCGGAGTCCGTCGCCGTCGGCACCGACACCTACCAGCCACGCGCGATCGAGAAGGCGCGCCTGATCGGCGGGCTCTACGTGACGCTCACCGCTCTCTGCACGGTGCTGCTCGTCGCACTCGGGGGTCTTGGCTGGTTCGACGCCATCTGCCACGCGTTCACGGCATTGTCGACCGGCGGGTTCTCGACCCGCGGCTCGATCGCCGACTTCGACAGCCTCGGCGGCGAGATCGTGCTGATCGTGTTCATGTTCCTCGGCGGCTGCAGTTTCGCGTGGGTCGCCGTGCACTGGCGCTCCGGCTGGCACTGCCTGCCGAGCCTGGTCCGCTCCGGCGAGTTCCGCCTCTACGCGCTGCTGACCACGCTGGTCGTCGCCGCCTGCTGTGTCGGGCTCCTGTACCACGGCGTGCCGTTCGGAACGGCGCTGCGCCAGGCCTCCTTCAACGTCGTCAGCGTCGTAACCTCGACCGGCTACGCCAGCGCCGACTTCCAGGCCTGGCCCGCGACACCCCTGCTGCTGCTCTTCGGCCTGATGATGGTGGGTGGTTGCAGCGGCTCGACGGCCGGCGGCATCAAGCAGGTCCGCTTGCTCGTGATCCTGCGGTTGCTGGCCTACACGATCCGCCACTTCGTGCGACCGAAGAGCGTCGAGCGCATCAAGCTCGACGACGAAGTGCTACCGGCAGCGGTGATCTCGTCCGTACTCGCCGTCGTGCTGCTGTGGGCGATGACCATCGCGATCGGTGCTCTGCTGATCGCCCTCGACGGCCAGGTGCCGTTCGTCGGTGCACTGACCGCGAGCGCATCGATGGTCGGCAATACCGGCCCGGCGATCACGCTGGTCGACCCCGCCTCGGCGCAGGCCGTGCTCGGCACGACGCTCACGGCCGCAGTGCCTGCGGGCGTCGCGAACATCGGCCCGATCGGCGACTACGGCAGCCTGCAGAACTCCACCAAGACGGTGATGATCGCCCAGATGCTGTTCGGGCGCCTCGAACTGCTCACGATGATGGCGCTGTTCAGCCCGAGCTTCTGGCGCCGGTGAGGCGCACTCACTCGCCGAGCACGATCTTGTCGCGGCGTTTCCAGGCGATGCGGATCGGCACCTCGTGGCAGTCGAACGCCTCGCGGAGCTGCCCCACCAGGTAGCGCTCGTACTGGCCGCGGAAGAGCTTCGGCTCGTTGACGAAGATCAGCAGCGACAACGGCTCGGTGCCGGTCTGCGTGCCGTAGAAAAGCTTGGGGAAGACGCCGCGGCCGCCGGGCACCAGTTGGTCCTTCGCCGCTTGCAGCACCTTGTTGAGCTTGGGCGTCGGCATCTCGGTGCGCGTCTGCTCGCGCAACTCGAAGAGCAGCTCGAGCATCGACTCGACGTTGGCGCCGTCCTTGGCCGACAGGAACGCCACCGGCGCGTGGTCGAGTCCGGGCAGCTGCTGCTTCAGGTAGGCGTCCCACTTCTGCAGATCGAGCTCGGGGGCCAGGTCGATCTTGTTGCCGACCAGGATCACCGGCTTGTGGTGCTCGACGCAGTACGCAGCCAGGGCCTTGTCGACCTGACTGATCGGCTCGCGCACGTCGAACATGTGCACGCAGACGTGCGAACGACGGATGCTGTCGGTGCTCCGCGAGTGGGCGAACAGTTCGATCGCGTGCTCGAGGCTCTTCTTCTTGCGCACGCCGGCGGTGTCGATCGCCAGCAGCTTCTTGCCGTCGAACTCGAACACGACGTCGACCGCGTCGCGCGTCGTGCCCGGGATCTCGGAGACGATCACGCGCTCCTCGCCGGCCAACCGGTTCAGCAGCGTCGACTTGCCGGAGTTGCGCTTGCCGACGATCGCGAAGGCCAGCACGTCACCCTCGGCGGCGTCCTCTTCGGCCACCTTCGGCGGCAGCCCGGCCAGGATGCGCTCGCGCAGGTCCGCGATGCCGAACCCTTCCTTGGCGCTGACCGGGAACGGCGCGCCGAAGCCGAGACGCAGCCATTCGTCGACGCCGAGTTCTTCGTGGTGCGCCTCGACCTTGTTGGCGACGAGCACGACCTGACGACCGAGCGGTCGCAGGCGGCGGGCGACGTCGTCGTCGCCCGGCACGCGGCCCTCCTTCCCGTCGACGACGAACAGGATCAGGTCCGCGAGTTCCAACGCGACGCCGATCTGCGCCTCGATGTGCTCCTTCAGCAGCGCCTCGTCGACGAGCCCGAGGCCACCGGTGTCGATCAGCTCGAACGAACGGTCGCCGTCGCGCACGGTCGCCGCCACGCGGTCGCGCGTGACGCCCGCCGTCGGCTCGACGATGGAGACGCGTCGGCCCACGAGCCGGTTGAACAGGCTCGACTTGCCGACGTTCGGGCGGCCGATGATCGTGACGCGGGGCAGGGACACGGAAAGGGGCGAAGACGATACGGGCTCGGTCGCGCGCGCACCAGGAGCCGGTTCGCCGCAGACCCTCGCCGCGTGCCCGCAACCCTCGGAACGACGCCGCCGCGCCTTGGCGCGTTGGCGCGGGCCGTTCGCGCCTCAGTACAGCATCGTCGCCAACCGGCGGCGGTAGTCGTCGAGGCGCTCGTCCTGTTCCCCGACGACCACGAAGCACAACAGCATCGCCTTGCGCGCCATCCCGCCGCGGCCGTTCCGATCCGCCGCGACCGACGCGAGCAACTCGCCCATCGCCCCGTCGACGTCCCCGCTGCGCAGGCGGGTGCGCGCCGCCGCGAGGCGCTGCTCGGCAGGCGTCGGTCCGTCGATCTTCGCTTCGAGCCAGTCCGCCCCATCCCGCAGACGCTGCACGACGTCGAACGCGGCGTGCTCTTCGGGGAACGCATCGAGCGCCGCGCGCAGCGCCTTGGCGTCGCCGACGGCAGCGGCGCGGCGGCCTCGCTCGAGGCGCGCCTCGGGACTGTTCGGATCGACCGGAGCCGCCGGCGCCTTGGCCGCCGGGGCCGCCACCAGCGGCTCGATGCCGTTCTTCTGCAGGAAGCGCCGCACTTCGGCTTCCGGCAACGCGCCCTGGAACGCGTCGACCGGACGTCCGCCATCGACCAGCACGCAGAACGGGATGCCCTGCACGCCGAAGGCGTAGGCCAGGTCCTGCTCGCGATCGCTGTCGACCTTGCCGAGTTCGAAGGCGCCGCCGTAGTCCGACGCCAGGCGCTCGAGCACCGGGCCCAGCGTGCGGCAGGGACCGCACCAGGACGCCCAGAAGTCGAGCAGGACGGGGCGCGTCATCGACTTCTCGATGACTTCCTGCTGGAAGGTCGCGGCGGTGACGTCGCGCACGTGTTCGGATGCCATGCGTGGTCTGTAGGTGCCGGGGTCGGCGGCGTCAATGCAACGGCGCGGCGTTGTCGTTACGCGGCCGCAACGCCCGGCCGGTCACGGCCGACCACGCGGCCCCTCCGGCCCACCGAGTCGACGCCGGCACGGATGTTGGATCCTGGCCCGCACCGGCTCGAGGCCGTGCATTTCCAGGGATGGAGTGCGCGAGTGAGAGGCGACCGTTGCCTCGAGCCGGAACTTACCCCCGCGCTGCGGCGCTCACCCAGCCACGGGCGTGGTCGCCTCGAGTACGGCCGTCACGAACTCGATCGCCCCGAAGCCGAGTGCAGCGATTCCGAGCTGCACCGCGAACGCCACCGTGGCATTGAGGCGCGCCATGCCGAACAGCGTCGTCAGCCAGAACAGCGCGAACGCGGGGTTGAGCAGCAGCATCGCAACCAGCCCGAGCGCGTTGCCCGGCAGGAGCGCGAGCTGTACGAGGCCGGTCAGCAGGTACCACGCCGTCAGGCCGAAGCTGCGCGGAATCGTCGCAGCCTCGCCGCCGGCGACGCGAACCGAGAAGTAGACGCCGAGCGTGGCGAGGATCGCGAGCACGAGCCCGTAGCTCAGCCATTGCGTCGGTCGGGACGGCTGCAGCCACGGATGCGCCCGTTCGAAACGCTCGACGCGCTCGAGCAGCAGCGAACGTGGCGGCGCTTCGCGATCGGCCGACGCAGCCCGATCCCCTGGCACTTCGTCCGGCGCCGGCGGCGCCGCAGGCACCACCGCCGGGCGGACCTCGGGAGCCGCGTGCTCGACCTGGTCTCCACCCTCCGCCGTACCCTCGCCCTCGACGGGCGGTGCCGCGGCGAAGCTGCACTGGCGGACGCTAGCCGCAGGAATCGTGCGCACGACGTCCCCGACGCGGACCTGCAGCGTCGCCAGGTCCATCGCCACGACGGTCCCGTGCACGACTTCGCCGCCGTCGAGGTGCAGCGTCACCACACGGTCCTGGGCGCCAAGGCCGCACGCCAGCAGCAGCGCCACCAGCATCCGCGTCAGCCATCGCATGGTGCCAACATCGTCGCGCCCACGGCCCGCCTTGAGCGGGCCTCGCTGCCGCGCCCCGGCCCGCCCACGCGAGCGCGATCGGGGTCGCCGCTCGGCGCCGTGGCAACCGCGTAAGCCGTCGATGGCAACGGCAGACCCGCCGCGCCCCGCGCGAGCTTCCCACCTCCCGCGCTCCTAGACTTGGCCAGGCTTCCGGAACGCCCGTTGCTCGCACGCGCTGCCGCCACCATGACCCGCGCCCTGCTCCTGCTGCTGACTGCCGCCGCCCTTCCCGCGCAGACCCCCGCGTCCCCGCCGCCCGAAGCACCCCCCGACGAATTCGTCGCGCTGTGCCAACGCCTCGAGGCGGCGCATCGCCCCGAGGGTCCGGTGCCGAATGCGACGGCGCTGCTCGGCGGTCTTGTCGTGCAGTTGGAACGTGAA
>DDSQ01000053.1 GCA_002343845.1 Planctomycetes bacterium UBA2386
GCCTCGGTGAGCCAGCTGCGGCAGCTCAGCTGCGATCCGGTGGGCGCCTTGACGGGCCGCGGCTGCGCGATGTGGCGGGCGGTGGACAGGTCGGTCATCGGGTGTCCTCTGGGGTGCTGCCGGCGAACCGCCGGCCGGGTCGTCACAGGGGTCGACTGTACTTGTCTAGACAAGCTCGGGCAAGTAGCATTCTCGCCATGCCCGCCCGCCGCCGACGCGCCGAACCGCCATCCCCGGCGCCGTACGCCCGGGTCAAGCAGCACCTGAAGGGTGCGCTGGCCGACGGGCGCTACCCGCCGGGCTCGCTGATGCCCTCGGAAGCCGAGCTCGTCGCGCAGTTCGGTGTCAGCCGCATGACGGTCAACCGGGCCCTGCGCGACTTGCAGGCCGAGGGGCTCGTGAGGCGCGTGCAGGGTGCCGGCACCTTCGCCGCCGACCTGGCGCCGGTCTCGTCGACGCTGACGATCCACGACCTGCAGCGCGAGATCGAGGCCCGCGGGCACCGCCACCACGCTGTCGTGCACCTGCTGCGCGACGAGCCGGCCGATCCGCGACTGGCACCCCAGCTGGGGCTGCAGCCGGGCGAGCCCGTCTTCCACTCGCTGATCGTCCACCACGAGAACGGCGTGCCGCTGCAGTGCGAGGACCGCTACGTCAACCCGCACGTCGCGCCGCACTACCTGCAGGCCGACTTCACGCGCATCACGCCGACGCACTACCTGTTCGACGTCACCGCGCTGTGGCGTGCGCAGTACTCGATCGAGGCGGCACGGCCGACACGCGAGGAGGCGCAGCTGCTGGGCATCGCCGCCGACGACCCCTGCCTCGTGATCGTGCGCCGCACCTTCACGCGCGACGAGCCGATCACCCTGGCCCGGCTGGTGCAGCCCGGGGCGCGCTACGCGCTGCACGGGGAATTCGCGCCATGAGCGCGGGTTTCCCGGGCTCACGCGGCCCTGGCAGCCGGGTCAGCCGCCGGCCGGCCGAGCCTGGCGCCGGATGTTCCCGGCACGCGTCGCGGACCGGCATGCCCGGACGCCCCGCGTCGGACATCGCCATCGACCCCGCCGACGACCCCGACCCCTCCACCCGATGAACCCGCTGAACCGCGTCGGCCTGGCCGACTGTCCGGATCGCCCGTGGCGCAACGGCGGCGGCACGACGCGAGAACTGCTCGCGTGGCCCTCGGGCGAGCTGTGGTCGCTGCGCCTGAGTGTCGCGCGCATCGCGAGCGACGGTCCGTTCTCGGCTTACCCGGGCGTCGAGCGGCACTTCGTGGTCCTGGAGGGTGCGGGCGTGCAGCTGCGCTGGGCGAGCGCCGAGCAGCAGCTGGTGCCCGGCGACCCGCCCCTGAGCTTCGACGGGGCCGACGCGCCCCAGTGCACGCTGTGCGGCGGGGCGACCCGTGACCTGAACCTGATGGTCGTGCGCGATCACGGCACCGGCCGGCTGCGCCAGGCGCGCCCCGGCGATCCGTGGACCTGCCCGTCGGCCTGGCGGGGTGTCTACGCCGAAGGGCGGACTCTGCTCCGGCGCACGCACGCGGATGCCACGAGCGCCTCCGTCGACGACGTCGCGGACGTGGCCGAGCTGGCCGCCGGCACGCTGCTGTGGAGCGAGGCTGCCGCGGGCGAGACCTGGACCCTCGGCGGTGACGCCGCCGCCTGGTGGATCGAGTTCGGGTGCCGTGACGCTGCCGCCCGGCAGGGGGACGTCCGTTGAACGCGCCCTTGCACCTCTGGCGTGGCATGCGGCTGGCCACGATGACGGCCGATCGTCCCTGGGGCTGGATCGAGCGCGGCGCGATCCTCACCGGAGGCGGGCGGCTGCGCTGGGTCGGGCCGCAGGAGGCGCTGCCGGCAGGGCTGTCCCCGGACGCGGAAACCGATCTGCACGGTGCCCTGGTCACCCCCGGGCTCATCGACGCGCACACCCACCTCGTCTACGGCGGCGATCGAGCGCACGAGTTCGAGCTGCGCCTGCAGGGTGCCACCTACGAGGAGATCGCGCGCGGCGGCGGCGGGATCCGCTCGACGGTTGCCGCCACGCGGGCAGCCGACGAGGGCTCGTTGCTGCAGTCCGCGCTGAGCCGGGCTCGCATCCTGATGGCGGACGGCGTCACGACGATCGAGGTCAAGTCGGGCTACGGCCTTTCGCTCGAGCACGAGGCGCGCTGCCTGCGCGTGGCCCGCCGGCTCGGGCAGCAGCTGCCCCTCACGGTGCGCACCACCAGCCTGGCCGCGCATGCGCTGCCCGACGAGTTCACGGGCCGGCCCGACGACTACGTCGACGCGATCTGCGGCTGGCTGCCGCAGTGGCATGCGCAAGGCCTCGTCGACGCGGTGGATGCCTTCTGCGAGCACATCGCCTTCACGCCCGCGCAGGTGCGACGCGTGTTCGAGGCGGCGCGCGCACTGGGCTTGCCGGTCAAGCTGCACGCCGAGCAGCTCAGCGACAGCGGCGGCGCGGCCCTGGCCGCGGCCTTCGGGGCGTTGTCCTGCGACCACCTGGAGCATCTGGGCGACGACGGCGTGCGCGCGATGGCGCGCAGCGGAACGGTCGCGCTGCTGCTTCCTGGCGCGTTCTACGTGCTGCGCGAGACGCGCCTCCCGCCGGTGGCCGCTTTGCGCGCGGCCGGCGTGCCGATGGCGATCGCCACCGACCACAACCCGGGATCGTCGCCCGCGTTATCGTTGACCTTGATGTTGAACATGGCCTGCACCTTGTTCCGCCTGACGCCCGAGGAAGCCTGGGCCGGCGTGACGCGTCACGCCGCCCAAGCCCTCGGCCTGCAGGCTTCGCACGGCACGCTGCAAGCCGGCAAGCACGCGGACTTCGTCGTCTGGGACGCACAACACCCGCGCGAGCTCGCGTACCGCTTCGGCCATGCACCGGTGCGCCGTGTCGTGCGTGCCGGACAGGAGGTCCCGACCCATGAGTGAGATGCCAGCGACCGGATCCATCTACGAGCTGCGCCGCGGCAGCGCGCCGCTGCTGGTCAGCTTCCCGCACGTGGGCACCTGGCTGCCCGACGAGCTCAAGCCCCGGCTGGTCGAACGCGCGCTGCAGGTCGAGGACACCGACTGGCACCTCGAGCGCCTGTACGCCTTCGTCGCGACGATGGGTGCCTCCGTCCTCGTGCCACGCGCCAGCCGCTACGTGGTGGACCTGAACCGCCCGCCGGAGAACGCGCCGATGTACCCGGGCGTCAACAACACCGGGCTGTGCCCGACCAGCTTCTTCACAGGGGAGCCGCTGTACCGGACGGGACTCGAACCCGACGACGCCGAGATCCAGCGCCGCGTCGAGGCCTGGTGGCAGCCCTATCACGACGCCCTCAAGTCCGAGCTGCGTCGCCTGAAGGGGATCCACGGCCACGTCGTGCTCTTCGATGCGCACAGCATCAAGTCCGAGTTGCCCTGGCTGTTCGAGGGCCGCCTCTGGGACCTGAACCTCGGGACGGCCAGTGGCGGCAGCTGCCACGCCGAGCTGCGCGCCGCGCTGTCCGACGTCCTGGAGGGCCAGTCGCGCTACACGCAGATCGTCGACGGGCGCTTTCGCGGCGGGTACATCACGCGCCAGTACGGCCGCCCGGCCCAGGGCGTGCACGCCGTGCAGCTCGAGATGGCCTGGCGCTGCTACATGGACGAGGCGCCGCCCTACGCCTGGCATCCGGCGCGCGCGGCCGAGGTGCGTCCGTTGCTGGAGACGCTGGTGCGCGTGATGCTCGAGTGGAGGCCTCAGTGACGCGGGGCGACGGGCACGCCCAGCCGACCACCTCCCGCACCCACTCCCCGCCGCCGGGTGGCGGGCGGGACCGCGCCCCGCGGTTGCTCTGGGCACCGCAGGCGTGGATCGACGGCCGATGGCGCGACGCTGCCGTCCTCGAGACCGGCAGCGACGGCTGCTGGCGATCGATCACGACCGGACAGCCGCCGCCCGCCGACGCCGCCGTGCTCGACGGCCCCGTGCTGCCCGGGCTCGTCGATGCCCACAGCCATGCCTTCCAGCGTGCCTTCGCCGGCCTGACGGAGCAGCGGGCCGCGGGACGCGACGACTTCTGGAGCTGGCGTGATCGCATGTACGGCGTGGCGCTGAACGTCACGCCGGCCGAGCTGCGGCGCTGGGCGGCGCGCCTGTACNNGCCGTATGCCGATCCGCTGACGATGTGCACCGCCTTGGCCGATGCCGCGGACGACGCGGGCATCGGGCTGACGCTGCTGCCGGCGCTCTACGAGCGCGCCGGTTTCGCGCAGCCCGCCTTGCGGGACGACCAGCGCCGCTTCGCGGCGGATCCCGCGCGGGTGATCGCGCTGCGCGACGGGGTGCGGGCCCTGGGCCGGCCCCGGCTGCGCGCCGGCGTGGCGATCCACTCGCTGCGTGCGGCCTCGGCCGAGGCCATCGACCGCCTCGTCGACGCGGTGGCCGATGACGGCGCGCCGATCCACGTGCACGTCGCCGAGCAGACCGGCGAGGTCGA
>DDSQ01000049.1 GCA_002343845.1 Planctomycetes bacterium UBA2386
GGCTGCGTCGACGGCCTCGGCCGGCTCTCGCAGCACGACCTCGACGAGGTTGGCAGGCACGGCCACGCGCCGCTCGCCGCAGCGCAGCATCACGACCTGCGTGACCGCGGTCGTCAGCGGCAGCACCAGCCGGAAGNNNNCGCACGACGTCCATGCCGACACCGCGCCCGGCGATCTCGGTGACCCGCTCGGCGGTGCTGAAACCCGGCATGAAGACCAGTTCGATCACCGCGGCGTCGGTCAGCGACGCGCCCGGCGGGACGAGCCCCATGGCCCGCGCACGCTCGCGGATGCGCGCCAGATCCAGGCCCGCACCGTCGTCCCGGAACTCGATCGCGACCTCGTTGCCCTCGGGCGTCAGCCGGATCTCGACGAGCCCGCTGGGGTCCTTGCCGGCGGCCGCGCGCAGCGCCGGATCCTCGATGCCATGGACGACGCTGTTGCGCAACAGGTGCTCGAACGGTGCCGTCATGCGCTCGAGCACGCTGCGGTCGATCTCCATCGAGCCGCCGACGATGTCCAGCCGGACCTGCTTGCCGGTCTCCTTGGCGGTCTGCCGCAGGACTCGGTAGAGACGGTCGGATAGCGACTCGAACTCCACCATGCGCGTGCGCATCAGGTCGTCCTGCAGGGCCCGCGTGACGCGCCCCTGCAGCGCGATCTGATCCTCGCTGGACTGCAGCGCGCGCTGCAGGCTGCGCTGCACGGTCGCGACGTCGTTGACCGACTCGGCCATCATCCGCGTCAGTTCCTGGACCCGCGTGTAGCGGTCCATCTCGAGCGGATCGAACTCCACCGCCGCCGCCTTGGCAGCCTCGAGGCGCGAACTGATCTGCGATTCGGCCTGCACCTCGACGTCACGCAGCTGGCGGCGCAGTCGCTCGAGGTTGTCGCTCAGGTCGGCCAGGCTGGCCTTGATCTGCGCGAGATCGGATTCGATGCGCGTGCGCGCGATGCTCGCCTCGCCGGCGTGGTTGACGAGGCGGTCCAGCAAGGTGGACTTCACGCGCACCGCGCCCGGGCCGCCGGCCTGCACACCGGGCGTCGGCACCTGCGGGACGGTGTCGGCTGCGGCTCGCAGGCGCGACCAGTCGATGCCGATGGCGCCAGCCGGCTCGGCCGTTGCCGGCGATGCGGCGGGTGCAGCGGCCGTGGCGGCAGGCACCTGAGCCTCGATGGCCGGCGCCGGCGCCAACATCGGCAGCGAAGGCGCAGTCCCCGGGGCACTCGCCGGGGCCCCGTGCACGGGCTGCGCGCGTTCGGGCGCCACGCCCGCGGCATCACGCAGCTCCTCGAAAGCCGCCTCCAGGGCATCGACCCGCCAGACCAGCGGCTCGACATCGCCAGAGTCGACGGCGGGCGCAGCCAGCAGCTGCTCGATCGCCGTCTCCAGCCGATGGGCCATCTCGCCCAGGCGCATCGCGCCGGCCAGCCGCGCCGCACCCTTGAACGTGTGCAAGGTGCGCATGCAGGCATCGGCTGCCGCGCGCTCGGCCGGACGTTCGACCCATTCGCGCATCCGGGCCTGCAGCTGCGGCAGGTGCTCGTCGGCTTCGTCGACGAAGACCGGAAGCAGCTCGGCGTCGACCGCGTCCTCGAGGTCGATGTCCTCTTCGGCCCCCGGCCGTCGGACGACGACCGGCTCGGCCGCGGGCGACGGCAAGGCCGGCGCGACCACCGCGGGCGCGACGGCAGCGGGTGCGGCGGCAGCCGGCTCCGGGCGATGCGCCTCGAGGCGCTCGACGAGCCCCTCGCGCGGAGCGACCAGGAAACCTGCCGCGAACTGGTGCAGCATCCTGCGGATGTCGTCGCCCGCCTGCGTGAACAGCGGCACCTCGCCCTCGGACACTCGAGCTGCCGCGTTGCCGCGCATCAGCGCCTGCTCGAGCGCCCGCGACAGCGCGGCGAGATCGGCGAACCCGACGGTCGCCGAGCTGCCGGCCAGGGAGTGCGCCAGCACGACCGCGGCCTCGCCCGGTGGCTCGAGGGGCTCGGTTGCCCACTCGGCAAGCCGGGTCGACAGGCGCCGCGAAAGCTCGTCGGCCTCGTTGAGGAAGATGTTGAAGACGGCGATCTCGACACGCAACGGGCCGACGACCTTGACCGGCTCGTCCCGCCAAGCGTCCATCGGCGTTGCACTGACCCCGACCCCGGCCTCGGCCTCGGACTCGGACTCGACAGCGCGTTCAGCGCCGGCCGCGGGTTCGCCGGACACCACGACCGCAGCGGCCGGCTCGGCGGGCGGCACCGGCACCGCAGCCGCGTCCGCCGAGACCATCGGCACGCCGGCAGGCGCTGGCGGGATGGGGGGCTCCTCGACGACCGTGTCGAGCGTCGGCAGGGGCAAGGGCACGACGCGGGACTCCAGGCGCAGCGCATCGGCGGCCTCGACGACCGGCCCGGCCACGTGGCCACGGGCTTCGCGGCTGCCGATCGCCTGCGTCCAGCCCTCCAGGTAGGCGAGCGCCTGCAGGCTGAAGGCCCGCAGCGCGGCGTCCATCGACACGGGTGCGCGTGCCAGGCGCGCGTTGTACAGCTGCTCGCAGGCCCACGCGGCCTCGCCGAAATCGGCAAGGCCGACCATGCGCGAGCTGCCCTTGAGGGTATGGAAGGCCCGCCGCACGGCGGCCACCTCGGCAAGGTCGTTGCCGGCGTCGCGCAGCGGCGAGTCCAGCCGCGCCAATGCCGCACGCGCCTGCGAGATGACTTCGGCCGACTCCTCGAGGAACACCCCGAGCATCTCGTCGTCCGCCCCGGGAGGAGCAAGGCCCGGGGGGGGCGGCGCCGACGGTGCGGCCTGCGGCCCGGGGCCGGCTTCGGTCGACACCTGCGCGACACGCGCGGAGGTGTCCGGCGCCGCGGCGGCCGCCTCGGTCGGCCGGTCTGCAGCGGGGGCCGGCGGCGCGACCGGACCGGTGGCGCCCAGTCTCGGCCAGCTGGCCAAGTCCTCGCGCAAGGCGCGACGTTCCGCGGGATCGGCTGTACCTGCGAGCCGCGCCTGCACGTCCCCCAGGGCCTCCGCGAGCCTGCGCTCCTCGGCGAGCATCGCGTGTTGCACCAGGCTGCGCAGTTCGCCGCCGAGCATCTCGTCGGAGACCTCGGCCCGCCGCGCGTCGCCGGCCAGGCGCTGCAGCCGCTCGTTCAGGTCGCCGCTGCCCGTCTCGGCAACCGCCTCGGCCAGGGTCGCGTCTCGACCCGCTTGCGCGGCCCAGGCGCGCAAGCGGCCGTGCTCCGGCTCGAAGCGGAACATGGCCTTGGCCAGGACCGGTTGTGTCGCCAGCACGTCGACGAGGAATCCCAGCGCACCCAGGTTGTCGGCAAGGCGGTCGAAGAGAGCGGCGTCCCGAGCCTGCGCCGACGGCGATGCCCCGTCGCGTGCGAGCTGCTCGACGTCCTCGCGCATGCGCTGCACGGTCCGCGTCGCCGCGTCGAGGCCGAGCACCGACAGCACGCCGCGCATGCTGCCCAGCCAGCCGGGCACGGGTGTCAGCACCTCGCCAAGCGCCGGCTCGCGGTAGTGGCGGTCGAGCGCCTGTTCCGTCTCGGCCAGCATGCCACGCAGCTGGTGCACGACGCTGCCCATCGTCTGGCTGTCCGAGACCCGTCGGTACAGCTCGGCCATCCAGGACTCGAGCGGCTGCGGCGGCTCGCCCTGCCGCACCGCGTCGATGCGGGAGGCCAGACGGACGATGCGCTCGGCCAGCTCGGGCTCTTCGAGGCTGGCCTCCTCCAGCGAGGCCTCCAGGTACAGCACGGCCGTCGCCACCTCCATGGCCAGCGGCGGCGGCACGGACGGAGCTGCGCCGACCGACTGCACGGCACGCGTCAGCGCCTGGCCGAGAGCATCACCGTTCGGGTAGAGGCGCTCGAGCGAGTCGCGCAGCAGCGCGAAGGCCTCGGACAGGCCTTGTGCGCGCAGCGGCTCGCCCCCGGCGGCTGCGGCCCAGGCATCGCGCGCCGCGTTGACCCGCTTGCGCGCCAGCACCAGCCAGGCCGGATCGAATCGACCCAGCGTGGGCACCTCGTAATCGGGCAACGACGCACGGGGCAGCCCGTAGGCCTGGCGCACCGCGCGCAGGCGGGGCAGGGGTATCGACTCGCCGGGGTCCAGCGCCTGGGCGCAGAAGAAGAGCAGGTCGCGCGCGAGCCGGTCCGACACCTCGCCGGCGCGCATGCCCAGCCTGGCCTGAGCGAGCAGCCGCGGCGCCGCGCGCTTGACGTAGACGTCCTGGCGCAGCAGCCCGCAGGCCTGCGCCTCGAAGAACCCGGCCGCCAGGCGCCACATGGTTGCGCGGCGCCCCTTCGCCTCGGCCCCCAATGACGCGCACAGGTCGCTCATGCGCCGCAGCGTCGTGCGGTCCGGCGTCCGCATCAGGCGCAGGATCAGCCGCTCCATGAGCTCACGCGACGCCACGTCGGCGGCGCGTGGCTCGAGATCCGCCTCGCGCGCGACCACCCGCCAGCGCCAGTCGTGCTCCCAGAGGTCAGCCGGGTGGATGCGGTCGGCGCCGGACAACTCCATCAGCGCGCGGTACTGCGGGAACAGCGAGACGCCGCTGACGGGCTTGCCCGCGGCCAGTCGTCCGAGGTAGTCGCCCAACGCGAACCAGGCGCGCTCGAGCGCCTGCGCGGCCCCCGCGTCGAGTGCCCCCGGCCGGCCGACGAAGTGCTGCACGGCCTGTTCGCCGGCCCGCACCAGCATCGCCGGCACCTGCAGGCCGACCAGGTCCAGGGCACCGGCGGCCTGGTGCAGGTGCGTCCGCGCGCCGCGCAGCACCGACGGATCGACATCGTCCAGGTCCGAGCCGTGCAGCGACTCGGCCTCGCGCAAGTGGCGCTGCACGGCCTTCTGCGCCGATTCCAGCGAGCGCCGCACTTCATCCTGCACCCAGCCGAGTGCGCGCACGTCCTCGGCCGAGCCCGCCGGCGCGGCTTCGACGGGGTTCTCGCTCTCGTCCATCGCTGCGTCCTGCCGCATGCTCAGTTGACCTTGAAGCGCGCCACCGACGCGCGCAGCTCCTCGGCCGTGCGCGACAGCTCGCGCACGATCTGCGCGGTCGACTTGGTGCCGTCCGAGGTCTGCTCGGTGACGGCGAAGATGTGCTGGATCCGCGACGCGACGACGCTGGCGGAGTCCGCCTCGCGCAGCGCCTGCGCGGAGATGCGCTCGATCAGCGAAGCGAGTTCGCGCGTCACGCGGTCGATGTCGGCCAGGGCGTTGCCGGCCGCGTCGGTGAGCCGCGCACCCTCGACGACGCCGAGCGTCGAGCGCTCCATCGCGGCGACGGCGTCCAGCGTGTCGGTCTGGATCGCCCGTACCAGGGCGGAGATCTGCCGCGTCGCGTCGGCCGAGCGCTCGGCGAGCCGCTGCACCTCCTCGGCCACGACCGAGAAACCGCGGCCGGCCTCGCCCGCGGAGGCGGCCTGGATCGCCGCATTCAGCGCCAGGACGTTGGTCTGCTCGGTGATGTC
>DDSQ01000203.1 GCA_002343845.1 Planctomycetes bacterium UBA2386
CACACCTTCAACCTGCTCGACGCGCGTGGTGCGATCAGCGTCACCGAGCGGGCGGCCTACATCGGCCGCATCCGCAATCTGGCGCGCAGCGTCGCGCAGGCCTACGTCGACAGCCGTGCGCGGCTGGGCTTCCCGATGGCGCCACGCGCCTGGGCCGACGACGTGCTGGCGCAGCTGGCGCGGCAGAAGAAGACGGAGGCGGCATGACGCGCGAGAACCTTCTCGTCGAGCTGCGCGTCGAGGAACTGCCGCCCAAGGCACTGGGTCGCCTGGGCGATGCCTTCGGTGCCGCGCTGCTCGCGTCGCTGCGGGCGCAGGGCTTGGCCGGCGACGACGCCGTCCTGACCCGCCACGCCACGCCGCGGCGGCTGGCCGCGCAGGTCAGCGCGGTCGCCGCCCGCGCAGCGGACCAGCCGCACAGCACCAAGCTGATGCCCGTGGCGGTCGGCCTCGGCGCCGACGGCCAGCCGACTCCTGCGCTGCTGAAGAAGCTCGCCGCGCTGGGTGCCGATGCGAGCGCGGTGTCGCGGCTGCGCCGCGTGCCCGACGGCAAGGCCGAGGTCCTGTACCTCGACAGCGTGAAGCCCGGGGCGACGCTCGCGGAGGGTTTGCAGAAGGCACTGGACGAGGCGATCGCGACCCTGCCAATCCCCAAGGTGATGCAGTACCAGCTCGCCGACGGCTGGACGAGCGTCGACTTCGTGAGGCCGGCCCACGGGCTGGTCGCGCTGCACGGCCGCGCGATCGTGCCGGTGCGCGTGCTGGGCCTGGAAGCCACTCGCCACACGCGCGGCCACCGCTTCGAGGCGGAGGTCGCCGCGATCGAGCTGGCGCATGCCGACGACTACGAGCGGCAGCTGCTCGAGCAGGGTGCGGTGATCACGCGCTTCGAGGCGCGCCGCGCCGAGGTCGCGCGCCAGCTCCAGGCCCGGGCCGGCGAGCTCGGGCTCGCCCCGGTCGACGACGCGGACCTGCTCGACGAGGTCACGGCGCTGGTCGAGCGCCCGAACGTGCTGCCGTGCCGCTTCGAGCCGGAGTTCCTCGCCGTGCCGCCGGAGTGCCTGATCCTGACGATGAAGGCGAACCAGAAGTACTTCCCGCTGCTGGACGCCGACGGCCGCCTGACGAACCACTTCCTGGTCGTCAGCAACATCCGGCCCGACGACCCGTCGAGGGTGGTCCAGGGCAATGAGCGGGTCGTGCGGCCGCGCCTGGCCGACGCGCGCTTCTTCTTCGACCAGGACCGCAAGCGCACGCTCGCCTCGCGTGTCGCCGGCCTGTCGCGCGTGGTCTACCACGGCAAGCTCGGCACACAGGGCGAGCGGGTCGAGCGCGTGCGCACGATCGCGCGCGAGCTTGGCCGGCTGCTCGGCGGGCTCGCGCTGGCCGATCTCGCCGACGAGGCGGCCAGCCTCGCCAAGGCAGACCTGCTGACCGACATGGTCGGGGAGTTCCCCGAGCTGCAAGGCATCATGGGCGCCTACTACGCGCGCCACGATGGCCTGCGCGACAGCGTCGCCGACGCGATCGAGGACCACTACAAGCCGCGCTTCGCCGGTGACGCGCTGCCGCGGGGCGAGGTCGGACTGGTCGTCGCGCTCGCCGACAAGCTCGAGACGCTGGCGGGTCTGTTCGGCATCGGCCAGCTGCCCACCGGCGACAAGGACCCGTTCGCGCTGCGCCGGCACGCGCTCGGGGTGATCCGCATGCTGATCGAGCGCGACCTGCCGCTGGCGGTCCCGCAGCTGACGGCGATCGCGTTCGCCGCGTTTCCGCAAGGGCATGGCCAGGCGCAGGCCGAAGTGCAGCACTTCCTCTACGACCGGCTGGTCACCGCGTTGCGCGAGCAGGGCTACTCGGCGCGCGAGATCGACGCGGTGGTCGCGCTGCGCCCGGCACGCTGGGGCGAGATTCCGCGCCGGCTCGCCGCCGTGCGTGCCTTCGCCGCGCTGCCCGAGGCCGCGTCGCTCGCCGCGGCCAACAAGCGCGTGGGCAACATCCTGAAGAAGTCCGAGGAGGGCGCGGCCGCGCCAGCGGTCGACGAGGGACTGCTCCAGGAGAGCGCCGAGCGCGCGCTGGCCAGTGCACTGGCCGCGATCGGGCCGCGCGCCGAGGAGGCCTTCGATCGCGGCGACTTCACGGCCTCGCTGCAGGCGCTCGCGGCCCTGAAGGGGCCGGTCGACGCGTTCTTCGACGACGTGATGGTCAACGTCGACGACGACGCGCTGCGCGCCAACCGCCTCGCGTTGCTGCGCGCGCTGCATGCCGCCATGAATCGCGTGGCCGATCTGGCTCGGCTGGCGTAGGTGCCCCGGGGCCTCGATAATCGCGGCCCGTGAAGCTCGTCATCCTCGGCCGCGACGGCATCCTCAACCGCTACCGCGACGACCACGTCAAGTCGCCCGCCGAGTGGGAGTCGATCGACGGCGCCCTGCAGGCGGTCGCCCGGCTGAACCATGCCGGCTGGCACGCGGTGATCGCGACCAACCAGTCCGGCATCGGCCGCGGCATGATCGACATGGCGAGCATCAACGCGATCCACACGCACCTGCAGCGGCTCGCCCAGGCCGAGGGCGGGCGGTTCGACGCGGTGTTCTTCTGCCCGCACACCCCGGAGGACGGCTGCGAGTGCCGCAAGCCGCGCCCGGGCCTGATGCTCGAGATCGGCAGCCGCTACGGCATCGACCTGGCGACCGTGCCGATGGTCGGCGACACGCTGCGCGACCTGCAGGCCGCGCAGGCGGCCGGCTGCGAGCCGCACCTCGTGCGCAGCGGGCGGGCGCAGTCGCTCGACGAGGCGCAGTGCCGCCACATCCTCGAGCAGGTGCCCGCGACGCGCATCCACGCGGACCTCGGCGCCTTCGCCGATCACCTGCTCGGGCGCGACGAGATCCTGCCCTCGGGTGTCGGGGCCTTGCGCTGATGCGGCTGATCTGGGCCCTGCGTTCGGCGGCCTACGTGGCCTGGCTGGCCGTGACCGTCGTGCCCTGGGCGATCGGCGTCCTCGTGATGTCGGTGTTCGTGCGCGGAACGCCGCTGTACTGGGCCTGCGTGAACTGGCTGCGGCTGGCGATCTGGGGTGCGCGCGCGATCTGCGGCGTGCGCTGGCGGATGAGCGGCATCGAGCACGTGCCGGTGGCCGCCGACGCGACCTCGGCCGTGTTGCTGGCGTCCAAGCACCAGAGCACGTGGGAGACCTTTGCCCTGCCGACGCTGATGCCGCACCCGCTGGCCTACGTCTTCAAGCGCGAGCTGCTCTACATCCCGTTCTTCGGCTGGGCGATGGGCCGGCTGGACATGATCCACATCGACCGCTCGCGCCGGACCGAGGCCTGGGCACGGGTCGAGCGCCAGGGCCGCCGCCTGTTCGCGCAGGGCACGTGGGTCATCATGTTCCCCGAGGGTACGCGCATCGCACGCGGCGAGCGCGGCACCTACAAGACCGGCGCGTCCCGGCTGGCGATCGCGGCCGGGGTGCCGATCGTGCCGATCGCGGTGAGCGCCGCCAAGTGCTGGCCGCGGCGCAGCTTCCTGCTGCGCCCTGGCGTGATCGACGTGTCGATCGGTGCGCCGATTCCCTCGGTCGGACGTCAGCCCGAGGAACTGATGCGCCAGGTCGAGGACTGGATCGAGGCCGAGATGCGCCGGCTCGATCCCGAGGCCTATGCCGCCGGGCCGGCGGCGGTTGCGGCGGAAGCGGCGTGAGGCTGGTGACCAGCCGCCGCGATGCCGGGCGTGACAGCGAGCTGCCGCTGCAGCTGTCGCTGTTCGACGGATCCGACGCTCGCGAGACAGGCCCGCCGCCGCGTGCCGTCGAGCCGCCCGCGGCGCAACCCCGGGCCGGCGCGGCGCCCTCCGGGCACCCGGCGGCCGGCGACGATGTCGCGCCGACGACCCTGCCGGGCGCCGGCCCTGTGCCAGGAGCGGCGGCCGGGACACCGGTGAGCGTGCCGGCCGTCTTCACGCATCCGCGCGCGCAGCGCGAGCTGGTGCTCGAGGGCCACCGCGTCGCCTACGAGTTCCGTCGTGCGCGGCGGCGCAGCATCGGCTTCGTGATCGGCGAAGAGGGGCTGACGGTCAGCGCCCCGCGCTGGGTCGGCATCGCCGAGGTCGAGACGGCGCTGCGCGACAAGGCACGCTGGATCGTGCGCAAGCTGCACGAGCGGCAGGAGCGCTCGCGCCGCACCGCGCAGGCGCGCATCGAGTGGCGCGACGGCGCGGCACTGCCCTTCCTCGGCGAGACGGTCATCCTCGTCGTCGATCCGCGCGTGACCGGCGCGGTGCTGAATGTCGCCGTCGACACGCTGCCCGGCGTGGCGCGCCTGAGCCTGCACGTCGGGCTGCCGCACGGCGCCCGGCCGGAGCAGCTGCGCGAGGCCGTGCAGAGCTGGCTCCAGCGCCAGGCCCGGCGTGTCTTCGAGGAACGCTGCGCCGATTTCGCGCAGCGCCTGGGCGTGCGCGTGCGCCGCCTGTCGCTGAGCTCGGCGTCGACACGCTGGGGCAGCGCGAGCGTCGACGGCTCGATCCGGCTGAACTGGCGGCTCGTGCACTTCGGGATGCCGGTCATCGACTACGTCGTCGCGCACGAACTCGCGCACCTGCGCGAGATGAACCACAGCGACGCATTCTGGGACGTCGTCCGCTCGGTGATGCCCGACTTCGAGCACGCGCGCGGTCACCTGCGGCACGAGGTGCTGCCGACGCTCGACTGAGAGGCCTGCCGCATGCGTCCGACGACCGGGATGGCCTCGGCCGCGCTGCGTCGCCTGGCCCCGTCGCTGGTGCTGGCCCTGGCCAGCGTGTGCGGCGCGCCGCAGGCGGCGCCGACGCCGCCGAGCGCAGCCGACATCGTCGCGGCTCCGACGGATGCCCGCCCGCCCGATGCGTCGCGGGCCGCTCGCCCTCGCGTGGCGCTGGTGCTGTCCGGCGGCGGTGCGCGCGGGTTCGCGCATGTCGGCGTCCTGCGGGTGCTCCACGAGGCGCGCATCCCCGTCGACCTCGTCTGGGGTACGAGCATGGGTGCGGTGGTCGGCGGCGCGTATGCGGCCGGCCGCACGCCCGACGAGCTGGCCGACTTCGCTCGCCGCACCGATTGGGACGCGGTGCTCGCCGACCGGCCGCCACGCGAGCAGATGGCCCTGCGGCGGCGCGAGGAGGACCTGGCGCTGCGCTCGCGTGTCGAGTTCGCGCTCGGCCCTGACGGGTTGAGCCTGCCGCCGGGTGCCGTCGGCCACTCGGTGCTCGAGCTCGCCCTCGCGCAGCTGCTGCCCGAAGGCCTGCACCAGCGGGCGTCGCGCGAGCTGCCGATTCCCTTCGGCTCGGTCGCCTCCGACCTGCTGACCGGCGAGCTCGTCGACCAGGCCGGCACGCCGACCCTGCAGGCGCTGCGCGCGTCGCTGTCGGTGCCGGGCGTCTTCGCGCCGGTGCGCGTGAACGGTCGGCTGCTCGTCGACGGCGGCCTCGTGCGCAACCTGCCGGTCGACCTCGCGCGCCGTGCGGGTGCCGACGTCGTGATCGCGGTCAACGTCGGCACGCCGCTGGGGGGCGAGGCCGAGCTCGGCAGCTCGCTCGGGGTGGCGCGCCAGATGCTGGCGATCCTGACCGAGCAGAACGTCGCGCGATCGCTGGCCGAGCTCGGTGGCGCCGACATCCTGATCACGCCGCAGCTGGCGGGCATCGGCTTCCTGGACTTCAGCGCCCATGCGGCCGCCATGGCCGCCGGCGAGGCCGCGGCGCGCGCCGCGCTGGGCAGGCTGGCGCCGCTGTCGCTGCCGGCCGACGACTACGCGGCCCACCTCGCGGCGCGCACCGAGTCCCGGCGCCAGGCGGCACCGCAGGACCGCCTGGCGCTGGGCACGCTTCGCATCGAGGGCCAGCAGCGACTCGCGACCGAGGCGCTCGTCGCGCGCGCCGGGCTCGAAGCGGGCGCGCCGGTGACGACGCTGCAGGCCTACGAGGCCGCCGCCCGACTGCAGGCCCACGGCGACATCAGCCGCGTCGACGTCGACGTGCGGGACCGCGACGGCCGGCGCGACGTGCGGCTGCGGGTCACCGAGGCGGAGTGGGCGCGCAGCCGGCTGCGCCTGGGCCTGGAGCTGGCGACCGACTTCGGCGACTCGAGCTCTTTCGCCCTCGCCGCGATGCACGCGGCCGCGCCGCTGAACCGCTGGGGCACCGAGCTGCGCACGACGGCCCGGATCGGCACGCGGCGGCAGCTGGACATCGAGGCCTGGCAGCCCCTGGGCCGGGTGTCGCCGTGGTTCGTGGCGGCACAGCTCGAGCACCTCTCGGGACCGCAGGACCTCTACGTCGACGAGCGGCATCTGGGGCGCTTCTACCGGCGCGCGACCGGGCTGCAGCTGGCCGTGGGCCGGGCGATCGACGACTGGGGCGACCTTCGCTTCGGTGTCGGCCGCAGCAGGGTCGATACGCGGATGATCTGGCCCGCGGAAGGCCAGCGGGCGCGCAGCTTCGAGAACCAGGCGTTGCTGCGGTTGCGCGGCGACACGCTCGACTCGCTCGGCTACCCGACCCGCGGCATGCTGGTCGACGTGCTGTGGGGCCTGCCGCTGGACGAGCGCGCCGCCGGCCAGCCGCGCGACAGCCGCCTCGACGCGCTCGGCTTGTGGGCCTTCTCCAGCGGCAGCTGGTCCGGCCACCTGTACCTCGAGGGGGCGCGTGCCCGGCAGAGCGTCGCGCCGCGCGCCCTGGGCGGCTTCTGGCGCCTCAGCGGCACGCAGACCGACTCGCTGCGCGGGCAGACGACCCTGCTCGGGCGTTGGGTCTGGGCGCGCGAGCTGATCGCGCTGTCGCCTGCACTCGGCCGCTCGTTGCGGGCCGGCTTCTCGCTGGAACTCGGCGGCGGGTTCGCGCCCGACCAGTCGGTGGACCTCGGCGACATGAAGACGGCCGGCAGCCTCTTCGTCTCGGCCGACACGCGCCTGGGCCCGCTGTACCTCGGGATCGGCGGCACGCGGGGCGGCCACGCGCGGCTGTACGTGTTCCTCGGGCCGCTGCGCTGACGGCGCACGCCGCCCGGCGCCACGGCCGGCGGCGGGCGGCGGGCCGGGCGCAGCAGGCTTCCTAGAATGGCCCCGTGCAGCGGCGGCGTGCCGCGGCGCGCCGACCCGCCCTCCAGGAGATGCTTCCCATGAACCTGCCCGGACTCGACTTCCAGCTCGGCGAGGACATCGACGCCCTGCGCGACGCGGTGCGTGCCTTCGCGCAGGCCGAGATCGCCCCGCGTGCAGCCGAGATCGACCGCAGCGACCGCTTCCCGATGGACCTGTGGCGCAAGATGGGCGAGCTCGGCGTGCTGGGCATCACCGTGCCGGACACCTACGGCGGCGCCGACATGGGCTACCTCGCGCACATGATCGCGATGGAGGAGATCAGCCGCGCCAGCGCGAGCGTGGGCCTGTCCTACGGGGCGCACAGCAACCTGTGCGTCAACCAGATCAAGCGCAACGGCAACGAGGCGCAGAAGCGCAAGTACCTGCCCCGGCTGATCAGCGGCGAGCACGTCGGCGCCCTCGCGATGAGCGAGCCCGGCGCAGGCTCGGACGTCATCTCGATGAAGCTGCGGGCCGAGGAGCGCGGCGGCGTCTACGTGCTCAACGGCACCAAGATGTGGATCACCAACGGCCCGGATGCCGACACCATGGTGGTCTACGCCAAGACCGAGCCCGAGCTGGGCGCGCGAGGTGTCACGGCCTTCATCGTCGAGAAGGGGATGAAGGGCTTCTCCACCGCGCAGAAGCTCGACAAGCTCGGCATGCGCGGCTCGCACACCGGCGAGATGGTGTTCGACGACGTCGAGGTGCCCGCCGAGAACATCCTCGGCAGCCTCAACGGCGGAGCCCGCGTGCTGATGAGCGGCCTCGA
>DDSQ01000171.1 GCA_002343845.1 Planctomycetes bacterium UBA2386
GCAGCGGTCAAGGCCGCGCGGCGGCAGCCACCGCCGCTGCCGTGGTTGCCGCTGCCGGCTGCGGCGGCGCCGCCGGCGGTCATGCCAGCCGCTCGAGCCAGGCCAGCTCATGCGGGACGGCGGCGATTTCGGCGTCGGCGAGCAGTTGGCCCTCCGCCAGGCGCGTGCGGATGCGCAGGACCAGCGCCTCGTCGCCCGCTTCCATGGCGATCTCGACGCGCCGCGCCGCGACGGCGACGCCGAGCAGCGCCGACAGCAGGCGCGCGCTGGCGTCGTGGCCGATCGCCGAGACGAAGCCGCCGGCCAGCCGCCGCCGCGCCTCGGCGGCGTCGAGCGGGCCGCTGAAGCGATAGTCGCCGTAGGCGGTCAGCACCGGTGTGTTGAGCAGGTAGATCATGTTCCCTCCCCGCCGGCGCTGCCGGCAATGACGTTGAAGGTGCGCACGCGCTTCTCGCCCGCGGTCTCGACATACTGGAACTCGATCTCGGGGTGCTCGAGGGTGACCATCGCGGCCGCGACGCTGAGCACCTTGGTGCCGCCGGTGACGTCGATCATGATCTCGCGCTTGCGCGGCGCTTCCTCGGCGATGATTTGGCGATAGAGGGCGAGGAGTTCGTCGAGCGCTTCGAACGAGGCCTCGCGCAGTTCGATGCGTGCGGCGTCGAGTTGGGGAAAGTAATACGTGATCATCTCCCGGCAGTCCGGGAACGATGCCGCGGATCCATTCCTCCCCGGCGACCCGACGAGGATGATGCGCTGCAGGCCCGCCCGGTGCACGTCGATCGCCCGCAGCAACTGCTCCCAGGCAAACTTGTCGCGTTCGCCGAGCGAGTCCATCGCGCGCAGCGCGTCCGAACACTGCGGGGGCAGGGGGTGCTCGGCCGAGGCCCGGGTCAACCGCTCGGGCTGCCAGTGCCACGCCGTGCGCGAGAGCGCAAGCACCAGCACCGCATGCGGCTCGACGCGGCCCGGCTGGCCGATTCGCCGCACCGCCACCGGCAGGAAAGTGCGCCGGCGCGCGTACAGCCAGGCGGCCAGGGCGAGCGAGAGCAGCGCCATGGCGAGCATCCAACACGCAAAGCGCGCATCGCCGGCGCCCAACGCGCCGCCCGGCAGCCAGGGAAAGAGCTGGTCGCCCTTGATGCCGTCGGCAATCCAGCTCTGCAGCAGGAGGATGAAAAAGGCGATGAGGATGTTGAGCAGGGCATCCCAACCGCCGGCTCGCGCGCGCATCATTCGCTGCCGCCAGCAAAGCGGCCGTAGCCCGAACTGCGCTTGCCGCCGATGCCGTGCTGCTGCAGGCCTTCCTCGAGCAGGCGGCGGGCGAGGCGGGTCCATAGCGGTTGGCCTTCGATGACGAAATGGAAGCTGCCGCGAACGGCGATCTGCGGTGCCGGTATCGGCGAGTCGAAATCGGTCGCCGGATCGCGCCCTTCATTGCCGTAGTACGCCCTGTGGTGCACGGTGACCACTTCGGCGACGAAGGGTTTCTCCCCGCGCTCGGGCACCCACCAGGCGTCGTGGAAGATCAGGCCGCCCATTTCGGCGGTCGTTTCCTCTTCGCCGGGGTCGTTGCCGAACAACCAGCGGCGCGCTTCAGGATTGTCCAGCCATCTGCCGGCGCTGGCCCGGCAGAGCCCCTTGACCGCCGAGCCGGGGATCAACGGCATGCCGTAGGTGTGCGAGACGGTGACGCCGGTTTCGAGCGCGTTGTCGCGGACGACACCGATGTACAGCCGGCCGGCCAGCGGCAGGCGGAAGGCGGCGAAGCGCTGCGCGTCGGCAGTCGTTCTCTGCCAACGTTCGAACGCCAGCCGGTAGAAGTCGGGAACGCCGAGTTCGGCGATGGCCCGGATGTGCCCGGCCTTGATCTCGCCGGCCTTGTCGCCATCCGGAAAACTCGCCAGCCCCTTGGCGAGCAGCAGGCCGCAGTGCGGTTGGGCGCGCCTCAGTGCAGAGAAGCCATGGTCAAGCAGCCGGCTGATTGCGCTACGGCAGAGCGTCATGGCGTGCCCTCCTTGTCGCTCAGATACGCTTGGCCGAAGCGCTTGAGCCAACCGGCCGCGGCGAGCGTGTCGCGCGTCAGCCGGCGGTAGTCGGGCAGTCCGGCGCCAATCGCGCGCTGCTGCAGGGCTTCGCCACCCGGCAGTCCGAGAATGCCCGCGAGGTCGCCGAGATAGCGCTTGTAGGCCTCGCCTCCCTTGTCGCTATTCGCCGCCTTGGCGCGCATGAAGCCGACCGCCTGCGCGAGGCCGGCCTGCAGCACGAGCACCGGGAAGTTGTCGGCGCGTGCCTTGTATTCCTTGCGTTCNNGTTCGTTGCTCATGGCATCCTCCTCAGAGCACCAGGCGGACGAGGCCGCGGCCGATCGTCGCCTTGCCGCCGATCTGCAGCGTCGGCGTTGCGGCAAGCCCTTCGCGAACCTTGTTCATCACTTCCCGCTCACCGAGCTTGCTGCCGTCGCGCGCCGGTCCGGCGGCAATCGCACCCCAGAGGATCGTCTCCGCCGGCAGGTTCTCCTCGTACCACAGGTGACCGTCCTGGACGACGCCGCGGCTGTCGTCGATGCGAATCCGCGCGCGCACCTCGGTCGCGGTGTCGGCGAGGAAGGAAAAGTCGTCGTCGGAGAGAATCGCGAAGCGCTGCGTGAATTGGAGCTGCCACTGCGGATGGTCGGCGTGCGCCCGGCTGGCGATGGCCCTTGCCCAGTCATCGGCGCCCGGAGCGGCGTTCAGGTCGAGGTCTTCGAGAATCATCAGATCGTCCGTTGCCCGGAGGCACGTCTCGGCAGTAACCAGGGCCGACTGTTCGCCCACTTCGGCGACTGCGGGAACATCCGCCGCTGCCGCCCCGGCGCGCCGCAGATCATCGGCGTAGCGCGCCAGGACGAAGGGACAGGTGACGAAGGCCGAGATGCCGGCGAACGAGCGCACCGGCAGGAGCAGCAGGTGCGCGTCGCCGAAGGCGAGAGCGCCGGCGTGCGCCGACGTGCCTTCGGCGATGGTCTCGGGGCCGAAAAGCGCTTTCTGGCAATCGCTGCCGGCGAACTCGTCGCGTAGCACGCCCTTGAGCGCCGAGCCGGGGACCAGCGGCAGGTTGGTGGCGCGGGCGCGCGCCAGCGGCAGATCGACGACGCCGAGCGCCTGGCCGGCGCCGACGTGCAGGGCGCTCAGCGCGTGCAGATGAAAGACTTGCGTCAACATGGGTGTTTCTCCTTCGTTCAGGGATGGTTCCAGAGACCGGGGACGACGAGGCCGAAGCCGTCGCGCCGGTCCTGCGGCTGGTCGCTGATCGGCGCCAGCCAGAGTCTGCTCGCCCAGCCGGCGGGTGGCTCGCCGACGACGTCGAACCAGTAGGTGGCGCCGGCGGCGACGGCCTTGCGCGCGCCCTTGGGGTGCCAGGCAGCGAGATCCCAACCGGAGATCCCCTGCCAGCGTTCGACTGCCGCCGCCCGCAGGCGCAGGCGCAGGCCGGCGATTCCGGGCACCTCGCCGGCGACGTCGAGCCAGGCTGGCCGCCAGCCACCGGTGAACAGCGCCGGCGTCACGACGGTGAGGGTGATGCGCCGGCTGGCGGCGATCGCCGCGACATGCGCGGGCGGCGCGTCGAGTGCCGCTGCCGGTGCGGGCTCCAGCCACGACAGCCGGCGCTCGCCGCCGAAGGTGACCGTGCGCGCGGCAAGCGGGCTTGCGAAGCGGCAGAGGAAGACCCAGTCGCGCGCGGTGAAGCCGCGGCCGTCGTCCTTGCGCCGGCGGGAGAAATCGAGTCCTTCGGTCTGGAACAGGCGCCCCGGGTCGGCCGCCAGGGTGGTGCGGTCAAGCGCGACATGGCTGCGCGTTTCGCTCGCCGGCTCGTCGGGCGTGGAGGGGCGGACGGCTTCGCCGCGGCGCCAGGCGAGCAGCGTTGCCAGCGGCCAGTAAGCGGGGCCGGGCTGCGGCTTGCCCTTCGGTGCGCCGGTGAGCAGCAAGGGCTGCAGCTCGGGCGGCAGGTCGCAGCCGCAACCGTCCGGCAGCGTCCCCGGGGTCAGCCGATGGTAGGCCCTGTCGCCGCCTTCGTCGTCGAGGAGGACGGCGTCGGCGGGTCGCGGCAGCAT
>DDSQ01000093.1:0-562 GCA_002343845.1 Planctomycetes bacterium UBA2386
GTGCATCGACGCTGCCGCAAAGGGCGGCCCGTGGCCCTCGGCTCGCGCGTGAGGGCGGCGAGCATCGCAGCGTTCGCGGCCGCGCGCGTCAGCGCGCTTCGTCAACTGACTCGGCGCAGTTGTCCGAGCGAAGCGAACGCAGTGAGCGCAGCGAGTTCTGCGCCGGGCCGCGAACGCGAGAAGCACAGCGCAGTCGGCGCGCAGCGCCGACCGCCCGTTCCGCGCGGGCCGAGGGCCACGGGCCGCCCTTTGCCGCCACGGCCGTCGGGCGCACCGGCCAAGCGACGACCCGATCCGCCACCGGCCCTGGAGCGTCGAGCGCACCGGCCTCGACGCCGAAGATTCACCCCCCGCGCCGGACCCTCTCGCACGCGAGCAGGATGCGCTCCGGCGTCGCCGGGGCGTCCAGCTGCACCGGCACGCGGTGGCCGGCCACGGCAGCGACCGCGTGCTTCAGCGCGAAGAAGACCGACATCGCCAGCATCAGCGGCGGCTCCCCGACCGCCTTGCTGCGGTACGGCGTCGGCTTGACGTTGCTGCCGTCGAACAGGCGCACGTTGAA
>DDSQ01000093.1:591-5757 GCA_002343845.1 Planctomycetes bacterium UBA2386
CCCTCGATCTGCCCGCGGTCGATCGCCGGGTTGATGCTGCGCCCGACGTCGTGGACGATGTCGGCGCGCTTGAGCCACCACTCGCCGGTCAGCGTGTCGATCTCGACCTCGCTGACCGCGGCGCCGTAGCAGTAGTAGTAGAAGGCCCGGCCCTTCAGCGCCGCGCCGTCGTAGCCGATCTCCGGCGTGCGGTAGAACCCGGCCGCCGACAGCCCGACACGGTCGAGCCAGGCCTGCTTGACCAGGTCCTTCCAGCCGATGGCGCGGCCACCGCCGCGCGCCTCGCCGCCGGCGAAGACCACCTCGTCGACCGTGCAGCCCAGCCGGGCCGCCGCGACCGGCGCGAGCCTCGTGCGCAGCTGCTCGCAGGCGTGGTTGATGGCCGCGCCGTTGATGTCGGCGCCGCTGGAGGCCGCCGTCGCGCTGGCGTTGGGCACCTTCTGCGTGTCGGTGGCCGTCACGCGCACCCAGGCGACCGGCACGCCCAGCCCGTCGGCCGCCACCTGCGCCATCTTCGTGTTCAGGCCCTGGCCCATCTCGGTGCCGCCGTGGTTCACGCTGACGCTGCCGTCCTGGAAGACGTTGACCAGCGCGCCGCCCTGGTTCAGCATCGTCGCGGTGAAGCTGATGCCGAACTTCAACGGCGTGATCGCGATGCCGCGCTTGCGCGTGCGGCTGCGCGCCGGGTCGGCGTTGAACGCGGCGACCGCCGCGCGGCGCGCGCGGTAGTCCGACTCGGCCTCGAGCTCGTCGAGGATGCGGTCGGCCACCCAGTCCTCGATGACCTGGCCGTAGGGCGTGGTCAGCGAGGCCGGGTCCCCGCTGCGGGCCGGATCGGCATACAGGTTGGCGCGGCGCACGTCCAGCGGGTCCAGGCCGAGGTGCGCGGCGATCGCCTCGATCACCGTCTCGATGCCGAACATGCCCTGCGGGCCGCCGAAGCCGCGGAAGGCCGTGCTCGACTGCGTGTTCGTCCTGCACCGGTGGCTGACCACCCGCAGGTTCGGCAGGTGGTAGCAGTTGTCGATGTGCAGCACCGCGCGGTCGTTCACCGGGCCGGAGTAGTCGACGCTGTAGCCGCAGCGCGACGCGAGCATCACGTCCAGGCCGAGGATGCGTCCGCGGTCGTCGAAACCCACCTCGTAGTCGACGCGGAAGTCGTGCCGCTTGCCCGTGATCATCATGTCGTCGTCACGGTTGACACGCAGCTTGACGGGCCGCTGCAGCCTGAACGCGGCGAGCGCCGCGCTCTGGCTGAAGATGCTCGCGTTGCCTTCCTTGCCGCCGAAGCCGCCGCCCATGCGCCGGCAGATGACCTCGACGTCCTTGGTGCTCAGGTTCAGCGCGGCCGCGGCCTCGCGCTGGTTGCCCTCGGGGTGCTGCGTCGAGACGTACAGCGTCAGCTGCCCGTCCTCGCGCGGCACCGCGTAGCTGATGTGCCCCTCGAGGTAGAACTGCTCCTGCTGCGGCGTGCGCGTGCTGCCCGACAGCTTGTGCGGCGCGGTCGCGATCAGGTGCGGCGCGTCGCCCACCGCGACGGTCTTCGTCGGCAGCACGAAGCTGCCGGCCTCCAGCGCCTGCTCGATCGTCAGGATCGGCGGCAGCTCCTTCACCCGCACCTGCGCCTTCTTCGCCGCCTCGCGCGCATAGAGCATCTCGCGCGCGACGACGACGGCCACCGGCTGGCCGAGGAACTGCACGGTGCCGTCGGCGAGGAAGGGGTCGTCGTGGACGATCGGCCCGCAGTTGTTCTCGCCCGGGATGTCCCTGGCGGTGAAGACCGCGACGACACCGTGCTGCGCGAGCAGCGCCTCGCGGTCGATGCCCTCGCCGATCAGCTCGCCGTGCGCGACCGGCGAGGTCACCAGCGCGGCGTACAGCGTGCCGCGCAGCTCGGGGATGTCGTCGGTGTAGACGGCCTCGCCGGTGACGTGCAGGCGCGCCGACTCGTGCGGCAGCTCGCTGCCCTGCGCCCCGCCGGCGACGGCGGTCAGCTCGGCGATGGTCGACGGTGCGTTCATCGGTCAGGCTCCTTCGGCGGCGAGTTCGGGCTGCACGAAGCGCAGCACCAGGTTGCGCGCGACCAGCGCGCGGTAGGCCCAGGTCGCGCGCAGGCCATCGCGCGGCGTGAAGCTCGCGGCAACCGCGGCGTCGAGCGCCTCGGCGCTGACCTCGGCGGGCAGCCGGCCCTCGAGCTGGGCCTCGATCCTCGGCGCGCGCGCCGGGTATGGCGTCACGCCGTTGTAGGCCAGGCGCACGTCGCGCAGCCGGCCCTCGCCGTCGACGCGCCAGCTCATCGCGCAGCAGGTGGCCGAGATGTCCTGGTCGAAGCGCTTGCTGATCTTGTGCGCGCGGAAGAGCCGGGTGCCGGGTTTCGGGATCTCGATGCTCTCGATGAACTCCCCCGGCTGCAGCACGTTGCGCTTCTGCCCGGTGTAGAAGGCCTCGAGCGGCACGGTGCGCGTCTCCTCCTTGCCGCGCGCGTTGCGGCGGCGCAGCAGCAGCGTCGCGCCCAGCGCNNGTTGGCGATGTTGCCGCCCAGCGTCGCGGTTGCACGGATCGGCGGGCTGCCGAAGCGGCGCAGCACCTCGGCGAAGTCGGGCAGCAGCGGGGCAACCAGCGCGTGCACGCGGTCCAGCGGGACCGCCGCGCCGATGCGCCAGGCGGCAGCCGTCTCGGCGACGGCCTTCAGCTCGGCGACGTGGCCGACGTAGGCGATGAAGGCCGGACGCTCGAAGCGCTTGTTGACCGCCAGGCCGAACTCGGTGCTGCCGGCCAGCAGCAGCGCGTCGGGATGCTCGGCCAGGTAGGCGGCCAGTTCGGCGGCCGTCGAGGGCGAGACGAACTCGCTGCCCTTGCGCGTGCGCACCACCGGCTGCACGACCAGCTCGCCGTCGAGGTTGTAGGTGGGTCGTGCCGGGCGGGCGATCTGCCGCAGCAGCTCGAGCTCGCGCGCGTCCTGCAGGCTGCGCAGCTCCGCCGGCGCGGCGCAGGCGCTGCGCGCCGCCTCGACGATGGGCTTGTAGCCGGTGCAGCGGCACAGGTTGCCCGACAGCGCATCGTTGATCTGGCCGCGCGTCGGCTCGGCGTGATGCTCGGCCAGCGCGGCGATCGACATCACGAAGCCCGGGGTGCAGAAGCCGCACTGCGTGCCGTGGCAGCGCGCCATCGCGTCCTGCGCCGGGTGCAGGCTGCCGTCGGGGCGCTTCAGGCTCTCGACGGTCTTCAGCGCCTTGCCGTCCAGCGAGGGCAGCATCTGCATG
The DNA here is from genome assembly GCA_002343845.1 of Planctomycetes bacterium UBA2386. The sequence goes on from DDSQ01000093.1 coordinate 3,855, forward strand.
CAGCTGTTGACCGGCTTCCACTCGATCCGCCTGCCCTGCGCATCGAGCTCGCCGACCAGCACGACACAGGCGCCGCAGTCCCCCTCGGCGCAGCCTTCCTTGGTGCCCGTGCGGTGCAGCTTCTCGCGCAGGTAGTCCAGCACCGTGGTCGTGCGGCGCTCGCCCCGCGCGTGGTGGATCTGTCCGTCGAGGACGAAACGGACGGCGTAGATGTCGCTGCTCATGCGGGGAAGGCGTCCGTGCAGGGCGCGGGGGCGGAGGGTGGGACGATTCTAGGTTCGCGCGCCGGCGCCGGGACACCTGCGGCGGGCCGCGCGCCGCGCCGTCCTGCGGCATCGGCTCATCCGGCCCCCTGCAGGGGGAAGGCCGGACGGTCCCGGCACCGGGGGCTGCTCAGGACCCGCGATAGGTCGCGTAGCTCCACGGGCTGGCCAGCAGCGGCACGTGGTAGTGGCCCTGCGGGTCGGCGATGCCGAAGTCGAGCTGCACGACGTCGATGAACGGCGGCTGCGGCAGCACCGCGCCGCGCCGGCGGAAGTACTCGGCGACGTGGAACTGCAGCCGGTAGCAGCCGACGGCCATCTGCGCGGCGTCCAGCAGCGGCCCGTCGGCGCGGCCGTCGTCGTTCAGCGCCAGCTCGCGCAGCGTCGTCCAGGCCTCGCCGTCGCGGCGCTGCAGCGCCACCCGCATGCCGGCGGCCGGGCAGCCGTTGGCCGTGTCCAGGACATGGGTGCTCAGGCGGCCCATCGGGCTCTCCTCAGGTGTTCGCGGGCAACTGCCGCCTCGCGTGCGCGGCCAGCGCGCCCAGCAGGGTGTCGATCGCGCGCTGCAGGCGGTCGAAGCCGGCCGTCTTCTGCAGCCGCTCGTCCATGTACAGCGGCCGCAGCAGCTCGATCTGCAGCGCGTGCCAGCCGCGCTGCGGCCGGCCCGAGGCGCGGATGATCTCGACACCCTTGAACGGGTCGTTGCGCGCGACCGAGTAGCCGCTGGCGCGCAGGCTGTCCTCGACCAGCGCCATCGTCGCCTCGTCGCAGGTCGAGCCGTCCAGGTCGCCGAGCACGACGTCGGCCAGCGGCTTCTCGGGCAGGCCCAGGCGCCGGTAGCTGTCGGCCGGCATCGAGTGCACGTTCAGGTGCCAGCGGCACGGCGACGCCGCAGCGGCGGCGTCGAGCGCCCGGCCCAGCGCATCGTGGTACGGCTGCCAGCAGCGCTCGATGCGCGAGCGCAGCTCGGCCACGCTCAGCCGCCGGTCGTAGATCGGCTGGCCGGCCATCAGCCGCCAGACCAGGCCGACGCCCAGCTCGGTCTTGCGGCTCGGCGTCAGCGGGCCGGGCCAGGGCTCGTCCAGCAGCTGCTCGTCGATGTCCTCGAGGGTGCGGTTCGGGTCGATGTAGGCACGCGGGAACTCCGCGGCGATCAGCGTCGCGCCGTGATCGGGCGCGCTGGCGTACAGCTCGTGCACCCAGGTGTCCTCGCCCTGGCGCAGCTCCAGCCCCTGCAGCCGGCTGCCGAAGTCGGCCGGGTACGCGGTGCCGCTGTGCGGCGAATCGACGACGATCGGCAGCGGCGCGGCGCGCGGCGGCGTCACCGAGACGGCAGGGTGGGTGGCATGCATGTCGCGATGCTACGCGCCCGCGCCGCCGCGCGGCTCGACCGGACCGCGGGAACGACCGCAGTCCGCGGCCGCTTCGCTGCCGCTACAGTGCGCCATCCCCGCCGGCGCCGCCGGCACCCGCACGACCGCCAACCCTCCCGTGGCCGATCCCACCCGCTACCCCCGCGACCTGCGCGGCCACGGCGCGAACCCACCCGATCCCCGCTGGCCCGGCGGGGCGCGCGTGGCGCTGCAGTTCGTGCTGAACTTCGAGGAAGGCGGCGAGAACTCGGTGCTGCACGGCGACGC
>DDSQ01000093.1:5770-10897 GCA_002343845.1 Planctomycetes bacterium UBA2386
TGCGCGAGTTCGAGCGCCGCGGCCTGCCGCTGACGGTGTTCGGCGTGAGCATGGCGCTGGAACGCTGCCCCGAGGTGACAGCCGCCTTCGTGGAGCTGGGCCACGAGATCGCCTGCCACGGCTGGCGCTGGATCCACTACCAGAACGTCGACGAGGCCACCGAGCGCGATCACATGGCGCGTGGCCTCGAGGCCATCGAGCGCCTGACCGGCGCGCCGCGCGGCAGCGCCGGCGGGGTGCACGGGCTGGGCTGGTACACGGGGCGCGACAGCCCCAACACCCGGCGCCTGGTCGCCGACCGCGGCGGCTTCGCCTACGACAGCGATTACTACGGCGACGACCTGCCGTTCTGGCTGCAGGTGCGCCGCACCGACGGCTCGCTGGCGCCGCACCTGGTCGTGCCCTACACGCTGGACTGCAACGACATGCGCTTCGCGCTGCCGCAGGGCTTCAGCCACGGCGACGAGTTCTTCGAGTACCTGCGCGACGCGTTCGACGTCCACTACGCCGAGGGGGGCCGCGAGACGGCCGCCACCGGACCCATCCGCCACGCGAGCGTCGGCCAGCGGCCGGGCGCCGGCCGCGGCGATCCGCTCGCCGGCCGCGGCGGCCCCTCGATGATGAGCGTCGGCATGCACTGCCGGCTGCTCGGCCGGCCGGGCCGCCTGCGCGCGCTGCAGCGCTTCCTCGACCACGTCCAGCGCCACGACGGCGTGTGGATCACACGGCGCATCGACATCGCGCGGCACTGGCAGCGCGAGCATCCCTTCGACGCCGCCACGGCCTTCGTGTGGGCCTGAAGCCCGGACCCCGAGATGAGCACCCTGACCCTCGACCACCTCAATGCCGCGACGCAGGAGGCCTTCACCGCACTGCTGGACGGTGTCTACGAGCACTCGCCGTGGATCGCCCGCGAGGCCTGGGCGCGCCGCCCCTTCGCGACGCTGGCCGCGCTGAAGCTCGCGCTCGCGCGGGTCGTCCGCGAGGCCGGCCGCGAGCGCCAGCTCGAGCTCGTCCGCGCGCATCCGGAGCTGGCGGGCAAGGCGATGGTCGCGCGCGCGCTGACGGCCGACTCGACGAACGAGCAGAACGCTGCCGGCCTGACGGCGTGCACGCCGGCGGAGTTCGCCCGGCTGCAGCAGCTCAACGCCGACTACCGCGCGACCTTCGGCTGGCCCTTCATCCTGGCCGTGCGCGGGCCACGCGGCAGCGGGCTGACCCGCGGGCAGATCATCGAGAGCTTCGCGCGCCGGCTCGCCGCCCACCCCGATGCCGAACTCGCCGAGTGCCTGCGCCACATCCACCGCATCGCCGAGCTGCGATTGAACGATCGGTTCGGCGCCGTGCCGACCTTCGGCAACCAGGTGCTCGACGCGGCCGAGCTGCTCGCGCGGCACAGCGACCCGGGCTTCGCCGAACGCGGCGAGCTGACGGTGACGTACCTGACGCCGGCGCACCGCAACTGCCAGGCGCAGCTGCAGCGCTGGATGAGCGACTGCGGCTTCGACGAGATCGCCGTCGACGCGGTCGGCAACGTCGTGGGCGTCTATCACGGCCAGGACCGCGGCGCGCGCCGGCTGCTGACCGGCAGTCACTTCGACACGGTGCGCAACGGCGGGCGCTACGACGGCCGGCTCGGCATCCTGGTGCCCCTGGTCGCGGTGCGCGAGCTGCACCGCGCGGCACGACGGCTGCCCTTCGGCATCGAGCTGGTCGCCATCGCCGAGGAGGAGGGCCAGCGCTACAAGGCCGGCTTCCTCGGCTCGGGTGCGCTGACCGGCCGCTTCGACCCCGCCTGGCTCGACCAGCCCGACGCCGACGGCATCACGATGCGCGAGGCGATGCGCGAGGCCGGCCTGCCGGCCACGTTGCGCGCCATCGCCGCCTGCCGGCGCGACCCGCGCCGCTACCTCGGCTTCGTCGAGGTCCACATCGAGCAGGGCCCCGTGCTCGCCGCGCTGGACCTGCCGCTGGGCGTGGTCACCTCGATCAACGGCGCGGTGCGCCTGCTCTGCGAGATCCAGGGGCAGGCGGCGCACGCCGGCACGACGCCGATGGGCCAGCGGCGCGATGCCGCGGCCGCGGCGGCCGAACTGCTGCTCTACGTCGAGAAGCGCGCCAGCGCGGTGCCGGAGACGGTCGGCACCGTGGGGCAACTGCTGGTGCCGTCGGGCTCGGTCAACGTGATCCCGGGGCGCGTGCAGTTCAGCCTGGACCTGCGTGCGACGACGAACGCGGCACGCGACGCCCTGGAAGGCGACGTGCTGGCCGAGCTGCAGCGCATCTGCTGGCGGCGCGGCCTGACCTCCACGGTGGAACGCACGATGGCCGTCGACGCCGCGCCGAGCGCGCCCGCCTGGCAGCAGCGCTGGGAACGCGCGGTCGCCGCGCTGGGCCTGCCGGTTCACCGCATGCCCAGCGGTGCCGGGCACGACGCGATGATGCTGCACGAGCTGATGCCGCAGGCGATGCTGTTCATGCGCGGGGGCAACAGCGGCATCAGCCACAACCCGCTGGAGACGATCACCAACGACGACGCGCAGCTGTGCGTGCAGGCCTTCCAGCACCTGCTGGAGCAGCTGGCGCAGGAGGGGCTCGCGTGAACCCGCCGTACGACCAGCTCGACGCCTGGGTCGATGCCCACTTCGACGAGGAGCTGCGCTTCCTGCAGGCGCTGGTGCGCGTGCCCACCGACACGCCGCCCGGCGACAACGCGCCGCACGCGGCCGCCACGGCGCGTCTGCTCGAGGCCTTCGGCTACACGGCCGAGGCCCATCCGGTGCCCTCCGACGTGGTGCGTGCCGCCGGGCTGCAGTCGATCACCAACCTGATCGTGCGGCGCCGCTTCGGCCCGGGCGGGCCGACGCTGGCCCTGAACGCCCACGGCGACGTCGTGCCGCCCGGCGACGGCTGGACACACGACCCCTACGGCGGCGAGATCGTCGACGGCCGGCTCTACGGGCGCGCCGCCGCGGTCAGCAAGAGCGACTTCGCGACCTACACCTTCGCGACGCGGGCGGTCGAGGCCGTCGCGGCGGCGGGCGGCGCGGCGCTGAAGGGCGCGGTCGAGCTGCACTTCACCTACGACGAGGAGTTCGGCGGCGAACTCGGGCCCGGCTGGCTGCTCGGGCACGGGCTGACGCGGCCGGACCTGCTGATCGCCGCGGGCTTCGGCTACCAGGTCGTCACGGCCCACAACGGCTGCCTGCAGCTCGAGCTGACGCTGCACGGCGTCGCCTCGCACGCCGCGTACCCGGACACCGGCGTCGACGCGCTGCAGGCGGCGCACCAGGTGCTCGGCGCGCTGTATGCGCACAACACGCTGCTGCGCACGCGGCGCTCGCAGGTGGCGGGCATCACGCATCCGTACCTGAACGTCGGCTGGATCCAGGGCGGCAGCAACACCAACGTCGTGCCGGGAAAGGTGGTGATCCGGCTGGACCGCCGCATGATTCCCGAGGAGGACCCGGCCGCGGTCGAGGCCGAGGTGCGCGCGCTGGTCGAGCGCGCCGCCGCAGCCTCCCCTGGCGTGCGGCTGGAGATCCGCCGGCTGCTGCTGGCCCGCGCGCTGACACCGCTGCCGGGCAACGCGCCGCTGGTGCAGGCCATCCAGCGCCACGGCCAGGCCGTCTTCGGCGAGCCGATCCCGCAGAGCGGCACGCCGCTGTACACCGACGTGCGCCTGTACGGCGAGCGCGGCGTGCCGGCGGTGATCTACGGCGCCGGGCCGCGGACGGTGCCGGAGTCGAACGCCAAGCGCGCCGACGAGCACCTGCTGCTGGAGGACCTGCGGCGCGCCACCAAGGTGATCGCCCGCACCGTGCTGGACGTGCTCTCGTGATCGAGCGCCCCCCGCTGGTGCGCGCGGGGCGCCGCAGCCGCGCACGGCAATTGCACAATCCCGAACCGGATTCCATCGAGAACTGCCAGGAGAACCCCCCGATGAGCTTCGCTTCCGTCACCCGCCGCACCGTGCTGGCCGCCGCCACCGCCTTCGCGCTGGCCCCGGCCATGGCCCAGACCCCGATCAAGTTCCAGCTCGACTGGCGCTTCGAGGGCCCGGCGGCGCTGTTCCTCGCCTCGGCCGCGAAGGGCCACTACAAGGCCGCCGGCCTGGACGTGACCATCGACGCCGGCAACGGCTCGGGCGGCACGGTCACGCGCGTCGCGTCGGGCACCTACGACATGGGCTTCGCCGACATGGCCGCGCTGATGGAGTTCCACGCGAACAACCCGGACGCCCCGAACAAGCCGGTGGCCGTGATGATGGTCTACAACAACACGCCGGCCGCGGTGCTGACGCTGAAGAAGTCCGGCATCACCAAGCCGGCCGACCTGAGCGGCCGCAAGCTCGGTGCGCCCGGCTTCGACGCCGGCCGCCGGGCCTTCCCGATCTTCGCCAAGGCCAATGGCATCGGCAACGTCACCTGGACCAGCATGGACCCGCCGCTGCGCGAGACGATGCTCGCCCGCGGCGACGTCGACGCGATCACCGGCTTCTCGTTCACCTCGATCCTCAACCTCGAGGCGCGCAACGTGCCCGCGGCCGACATCGTCGTGCTGCCCTACGCGGCGCACGGCGTGAAGCTCTACGGCAACGTCGTCATCGCCCACCCGAAGCTGATCCAGTCGAACCCGGCGGCGGTCAAGGCCTTCCTCGCGGCCTTCACCAAGGGTGCCAAGGAAGTGATGGCCAACCCGGACGCCGCGATCGACTACGTCAAGGCGCGCGACGGCATCATCAACGTCGAGCTCGAGAAGCGCCGCCTGCGCATGGCCATCGACTCCGTCGTCGCCAGCCCCGACGCCCGCGCCGAGGGCTTCGGCCAGGTCGTGCCGGGCCGGCTCGCGCTGATGGCCTCGCAGGTGTCGGACGCGTACGGGACGAAGACGCGCGTCGACCCGAACGCGGTGTGGAACGGCAGCTTCCTGCCGTCCAAGGCCGAGCTGAACATCCTGCCGCCGGCCAAGAAGTAAGCCCCGGCAGGCGGCCTGCCGGCAACCGCCCCGCAGGGCGGCTGCCCGCGGGCCGCCGGGGCGCGCGCCGCGGCACTCCCCCGCCCTGCCTCGCCGACACGACACCCTGGAGCCGACCGTGACGACCCCCTTCGTCGACTTCCGCAACGT
>DDSQ01000093.1:10944-16163 GCA_002343845.1 Planctomycetes bacterium UBA2386
AAGTCGACCTTCATGAAGCTGACCACGGGCCTGAAGATGCCCAGCCGCGGCAGCATCACGATCGGCGGCCAGCCGGTGACCGGGCCGCTGAAGATCAGCGGCATGGCCTTCCAGGCGCCGAGCCTGCTGCCCTGGCGCACGACGGTCGACAACGTCCTGCTGCCGCTGGAGATCGTCGAGCCCTACCGCTCGAACTTCAAGGCCCGGCGCAAGGAGTACGAGGCCCGCGCGCGGGATCTGCTGAAGAGCGTGGGCCTGGCCGGCTACGAGGACAAGTTCCCGTGGCAGCTGTCCGGCGGCATGCAGCAGCGCGCGAGCATCTGCCGCGCGCTCGTCCACGAGCCGAAGATGCTGCTGCTCGACGAGCCTTTCGGCGCGCTGGACGCCTTCACGCGCGAGGAGCTGTGGTGCGCGCTGCGCGACCTGCACGCCGCGCAGCGCTTCAACGTGATCCTCGTCACCCACGACCTGCGCGAGAGCGTCTTCCTGGCCGACACCGTCTACTGCATGAGCCGCAGCCCGGGCCGCTTCGTCGTGCGCCGCGAGATCGACCTGCCGCGGCCGCGCGACCTCGAGGTGACCTACACGCCGCAGTTCACCGACATCGTCCACGAGCTGCGCAGCCACATCGGCGCCATGCGCAAGAGCGGCGTCGCCGTGCCGCAGTGAACCCGAAGGGCAGCCGTCCGATGAAGATCACCAAGTCCGTCGAACGCTGGTCGCCGCTGGTCGTGCTGGGCGTCGTGCTGCTCGTGTGGCAGCTCGCCGTCATGCTCTTCTCGGTGCCCGAGTTCATCTTCCCGAGCCCGGCGCAGATCGCGCAGCAGTTCGTCGAGTTCAGGGGCCCGCTGCTCGAGGCCGCCTGGAAGACCTTCTGGGTCACCATGCTCGGCTTCGCCATCTCCATCGTCGTCGGCGTGCTGCTGGGCTTCCTGATCGGCAGCTCGCGCCTGGCCTACACGGCGCTGTACCCGCTGATGGTCGCGTTCAACGCGGTGCCCAAGGCCGCCGTCGTGCCCATCCTCGTCGTCTGGTTCGGCATCGGGCTCGGCCCCGGCGTCCTGACGGCGTTCCTGATCTCGTTCTTCCCGATCACCGTCAACATCGCGACGGGCCTGGCCACGCTCGAGCCCGAGCTCGAGGACGTGCTGCGCGTGCTCGGCGCGCGGCGCTGGGACGTCCTCGTCAAGGTGGGCCTGCCGCGTTCGATGCCCTACTTCTACGGCTCGCTGAAGGTCGCGATCACGCTGGCCTTCGTCGGCACCGTGCTGGCCGAGATGACCGCCGGCGACTCCGGCATCGGCTACCTGATGCAGACCGCCGGCTCGCAGCAGCGCATGTCGCTGGCCTTCGCCGGCCTGGTGACGATCGGCGCGATGGCCATGGCGATGTACGAGCTCTTCTCGTGGATCGAGCGGCGCACGACGGGCTGGGCGCACCGGGGTTCGCAGGCGGCGTGAACGCCCGGGCCGGCCCCCGGGCGATCGCCTGCCGCACGATCGCCTGCCGGGCGGGAGGGGTCGCGGGCCCCGCCACCGCGTGCGCAAGGCGCCGAACTGGGCTCGTGATCAGCCGCTATTCCGGCGACGACGGCGGCCGCGGCACGCCAGCATGTGACATCCGTCACAGCCCGCCGGGAGACTGCCGTGAATCCGCTGCTGCGTGCCTGCGCGGCCTGCGTCGTGGCCATCGCCACGCTGCCGGTCCGTGCGCTGACGCTGGACTTCGACGACCTGCCGCCGGCCGGCGGCGTCTTCGGCGTGGACGCGCCGGCGCTGTACCTGGGCTTCGACTTCGGCACCGGCCGCTGGGCCTGGTCGGCCGACACGGGTGCGCTGGTCGCCGCCTCGCCGCCGCTGGCCATCCGCACCGAGGGCTCGTCGGCCGGTTCGCTGGTCTCGGCGATCATCGCCGGGACGACGCCGTTCACCTTCACGAGCGCCTCGTTCAGCGGCACGCCGACCCCGATCTACATCGAACTGGTCGGCGCCGACGGCGTGACCACGGTGCGCCTGGGCGGCTTCCCGCCGACGCTGGACGACCCGTCCACCGCGACCTTCCGCCTGAGCTCGGGCGACGGTGCCGAGCGCTTCTTCGTCAATCCGCTGCCCGACCTCGCCTTGTCGAGCATCGTGATCTCCGGACGCGACGGGGCCTTCGCCGTCGACGACCTGGTGCTGTCGCCGGCCACGCCGGCGCCGGTCGAGCCGGTGCCGGAACCGGGCACGCTCGCCCTGATGATCGCCGGGCTGGCCTGCATCGGCGTGGTCGCGCTGCGCCGGCGCCCCGGACAGCCCTGAGCTCGCGGGCCGCGGCCCGCGCCGGAAGGCCCGGGTGAGCTGGCACGGCCGCCTGCAACTGGACTACCGGCTGGAGGCCGACGAGCGCGGCGCCGCGCCGCGGACGATCGGCATCGACCGGCACGAGGGCCCGCTGCGCGTGCTGCAACGCCTGTACCCCGAGGGCCCGGCCGTCTGCCACCACGTGCTCGTGCATCCGCCGGGTGGCATCGCCGGGGGCGACACGCTCGAGGTCGACGCCCGGCTCGATGCGGGCACGCACGCGCTGCTGACGACCCCCGGCGCGACGCGCTTCTACCGCAGCGACGGTGCCGTCGCTGCGCAACACGTCCGCCTGCGGCTGGCCGCCGGGGCGCGGGTGGAGTGGCTGCCGCTGGAAGCCATCGCCTACGACGGCTGCCTCGCCGAGAACCACGTGCGGCTGGAGCTCGAGCCGGGCGCCGAGGCGATCGGCTGGGACCTGCTCGCTCTCGGCCTGCCCGCGGCCGGGCAGCCGTTCCGCCGCGGCCACGTGCTGCAGCACCTCGAACTCGCCGGCCGCTGGCTCGAGCGCGGCCGGATCGACGCCGCCGACACCCTGTTGCTGGATGCTGCCGCCGGATGGGCGGGGCACCGGGTGTGCGCGACGCTGTGGTTCGCCAGCGGCAGCGGCTGGAGCCGGGCGCGGCGCGACGCGCTGCTGGAGGCCGCGCGCGCGGCGGTCGAGGCCTCGCCGCTGGCGCCCGGCGCCGGCGCCTCGGCGCCGGATGCCCAGGTCGTGGTGCTGCGCGCGCTGGCCGACCGCGTCGAGCCGGCGATGCGGCTGCTCGCCGACGTGCGCGCGGCCTGGCGGCGCGGCGCCTGGGGACTCGACGCGGCCACCCCGCGCATCTGGCGCACCTGAGCCCCCTGCGCTGCGGGGGGGCGGCAAGGGTCCGCACCCCGTGAATCGGTGTCCGGGCCGGCGCCAGCCGCCGGGCGCCGTGGTGCACCATGCGCATCCAACCACAACACAAGCAACAGGTGCGTCCGATGCCCACGGCACGTCTTCCCCTTCTCGCCGCCAGCGCCCTGTGGCTGGCGCTCCACGCCGCGACGGCCGCTGCCCAGGCGGTGGCCACCACCGGCGCGATCGACATCGGCGCGACCTCCGATGCCAACGGCAGCATCCCGAGCTTCACCGTCAGCTCCCCGGCCGCGGCGTCGTTCGACGTCGCGCGCTACGGCGGCCCGGACGTGCTGACCGGGCTGTCGTTCTCGGCGCTGGCGGGCAACTCGAACGTCGTGTTCAGCGGCAGCACGACCAACATCGTCTTCGGCGTGCCGGTGACCACCGCCGTTCCGGGCGGCGCCACGGTCTCCACGTCGGTCACCCTGGGCGGCACGACCGTGTCGGGGACCTCGCTGCCGCTCGTGCGCGGCATCAACTCGAGCACCGGAACCTATGCCACCGGCAGCGGCAGCGTCGCGGCCGCGCAGCTCGGCGCGTTCTTCGGCAGCGGCACGGTCACGGGCAGCGCCGAAGGCAGCGTGACGGTCAACAAGGTCTCGCCGCTGGGCGGCACGCTGACGGCCAACCCGGGGTCGTACACCGCGGAGGTCACCTACACCTACCAGACGCAGGGACACGCCGACGGCGCGTTCGACCCCGGTGGCCTGCAGGACACGCTGGCCCTGTCGTTCGGGAACACGCCGGGAACCCGGCCCTTCTCGATCTTCAACGGCGCCGGCCTCTTCGGCCTGGACATCCGCGGCATCGGCTGCTCGGGCGACTGCAGCTACTTCGACCTGACGGGCTCGTTCGAGAACATCGCCGGGGGCGGCTTCGGCGAGGGCAGCGTGGCCTACCTCGGCGGCGCACCGGGCCCGGTCGGCGCGCTGTTCACGCTGTGGGTCCACGACACGAACGACCCCGGCGTCGTCGGCTTCGGGCGCCTGGGCGAGCTCGAGCGTCTGCAGATCACGGTGAGCGCGGTGCCCGAACCCTCGGCCTACGTGATGGCGCTGGCGGGCCTCGGCATCCTGGGCTGGCAGGCGCGGCGACGTCGCTCGCCGGTGTCGCGGGCCCGGACGGCCTGAGCCCGCTGCGACGCCCATCGGCGCAGCGCCACGCGGTCGCCACCGGGCGTGCGCGACCGGCAGGCGATCGGCCCGGCGCGCCTCAATCGGCGAAGCTGTAGGGGCCGCCGCGCTCGAGCGCGCGCCGATAACCCTGCCGGGCGTGCATGCGCTTGACCAGCGCGTGCAGCCGCGGCCGCGACGCGTCCAGACCGGCGCGCTGCGCCGCCGCCTCGAGCGGGAAGCTCATCATCACGTCGGCGGCGCTGAAGTCGTCGCCGCAGAACCACTTGCGCCCGTCGAGCTCGGCCTCCATGAAGTCGAGCTGGCGCACGATGTTGGGCATCACGAAATCGCCGACCACCTTCGACGCGATGCCCTTGACCACCGGCTTGACGAAGAACGGCACCGGCGCCGAGGCCACGCGGTCGAACACCAGCTTCATCAGCAGCGGCGGCATCGCCGAGCCCTCGGCGAAGTGCAGCCAGTAGCGGTAGCGCAGGAACTCGGGCGTGCCCGGCGCGGGGCGCAGCGCGCCGCCGGCCTTGTCGACGAGGTACTCGACGATCGCCCCGGTCTCGGCCACCGTCAGGCCCTCGTCGGTGATCACCGGCGACTTGCCCAGCGGGTGCACCTTCAGCAGCTTGGCCGGCGCGAGCATGGTCTTGCGATCGCGTTCGTAGCGCTCGACGCGGTACGGCAGGCCGAGCTCTTCGAGCAGCCACAACACGCGCTGCGAGCGCGAGTTCTCGAGGTGGTGGACGGTGATCATGACCGCGATGGTACGAGGAGCCGATGCGCGCCACCATCGCGGCGGCCGAGGCCATGGGGTGCCCTGGGCCACTCGTGACGATTCACTCCACCACCGCGTCGGCCGAGGCC
>DDSQ01000142.1 GCA_002343845.1 Planctomycetes bacterium UBA2386
ACGGCGCTCGGCGACGCGATGGTGACCGCCGAGGTCTTCCTGAAGATGGTGCCGCTGCTGCAGGCCCGGGGCATCGAGACGCTGGGCCAGGCGCTGGAGGCGTCGCGGCGGTCGCGGTTCGCGAAGGTGAGCTACTGAGCGTCGACCTCAGGGCGCTTAGCCGCTTGCGTTGTTCGTTAGCGCCCTTCGCTCGACGACCTCCCCGGGATCGGACCGACGGGGCGAACGGCCCGCTGACGCTCTCCTTCATCAGCCGGCGGCCGCGGGCCACCGCCCTCTCGGCGCGCCTCGTCTCGCCGACCCCTGCGCAGGCATCGGCCTGCCACGCTCCGGGCGGACATCGTCCGTGGCGCCTCGGATGCCCTGCGGGCGACCGACCCGAGATGCGAGGTGGCACCAGGACGCCATCGCCAGCTGTATGCCCGTCCAGTATAGTGGACGGCAGACCACGCGCCCGCACCCGCCGATGCTCGACACCCCCCTGCCCCCGCGCGCCGCGCCCCGTGCCGCGGACCTGTTCGTGTCGCTCAGCGACGAGCAGCGTGCGGCCGTCTTCGACGGGCGCGAGGACGGGGCGCGCGGACGGGCGCCGCCGCTGCTGGTGATCGCCGGTGCCGGCTCGGGCAAGACGCTGACGCTGAGTTCGCGCGTCGCGCGGCTCGTGCTCGACGGCGCCGACCCGCAGCGCATCCTGCTGCTGAGCTTTTCGCGCCGTGCCGCGCAGGAGCTGCAGCGCCGCGTCGGCCTCGTGCTGCACCGCGCGCTCGGGCTGCGTTCCACCCAGCCGGCGCCGCAGCTGCCGTGGGCCGGCACCTTCCACGGCGTGGCGGCGCACCTGCTGCGCGACCTTGCGCCGCGCATCGGGCTGGCGCCCGGCTTCACGATCGCCGACCGGGGCGACAGCGAGGACCTGATCGGCTGGGTCCGCCACGAGCTGGGCTTCGGCCAGGCCCACAAGCGCTTTCCGCTGAAGGGCACCTGCCTGGCCATCCACTCGCGCGCCGTCAACAGCCGCTGCCCGCTGGCCGAGGTGCTGGTGCAGCACTTCCCGTGGTGCAGCGGCTGGGAGGCCGAGCTGAAGCTGCTGTTCCGTGCCTATGCCGCCGAGAAGCAGCGCCAGCAGGTCCTCGACTACGACGACCTGCTGCTCGCCTGGTGGCAGCTGCTGCAGGATCCCGCAATGGCGGCCGAACTCGGCAGGCGCTTCGAGCACGTGCTGGTCGACGAGTACCAGGACACCAACCGCCTGCAGGCGGCGATNNGGCCTCACCGTCGTCGGCGACGACGCCCAGGCGATCTACGGCTTTCGCGCCGCGGAGCTGCGCAACATCCTCGACTTCCCTCGCGCGTTCGAGCCCCCGGCGCGGGTGCTGACGCTGCAGCGCAACTTCCGTTCGACCGACGCGATCCTGCAGGCGTGCAACGCGGTCATCGCGCAGGCCGGCGAGCGCTACGCGAAGAACCTGTGGAGCGACCGGCGCGACGGCCTGCGCCCGCAGCTCGTCACGCTGGCCGACGAGGCGGACCAGGCGCGCTGGGTCGCCGGGCAGGTCCTCGAGCAGCGCGAGGCGGGCATCGCGCTGCGGCGCCAGGCCGTGCTGTTCCGCACCAGCCACCACAGCGCGGCGCTCGAGCTCGAGCTGATGCGCCGCGACATCCCGTACCTGAAGTTCGGCGGCCTGAAGTTCCTCGAGGCCGCGCACGTCAAGGACCTGCTGTCGCTGCTGCGCTGGCAGCAGAACCCGCGGCACCGGCTGGCCGGCTTCCGCGTCGTGCAGCTCGTGCCGGGGATCGGCGCGGCCAGCGCGCGCCGTCTGCTCGAAGCGATCGAGACCTCGGCCGACGCGCAGGCCGCGATCGCCGGCTTCAGGCCGCCAGCGGCCGCTGCCGGGCCCTGGGACGCGCTGCTGAGCTGCCTGCACGCGATGCAGCAGGCCGAGGGCGCCTGGCCGGCGGCGCTGGAGCCGGCGCTGGGCTGGTACGCCCCGCAACTCGAGCGGCTGCACGGGGACGCCGCGGTGCGCCGCGGGGATCTCGAGCAGGTGCAGCGCCTCGCGGCGGGCTACGGCTCGCGCGAGGCCTTCCTCGCCGAGCTGACGCTGGACCCGCCCGAGGCCACCGGCGACGAGGCGCAGGCACCGCACCGCGACGACGACTACCTGATCCTGTCGACGNNGAGGAGCGCCGTCTGCTCTACGTCGCGATGACACGCGCGCAGCACCGGCTGCAGCTGCTCGCGCCGCAACGCTTCCACGTGACGCAGCAGCCGGCGGCCGGTGACCGGCACCTGTACGCGCCCCTGTCGCGCTTCGTGACGCCGCAGGTGGCCGCGCTGCTCGAGCGCGTCGCGTCGCCCGGCTGCTCGCCTGGGCCTGCCCCCGGCGGCAGCGGCGTCGACCCGCCCCACGGCGCGGCCGCGGCGATCGACGTCGGCGCCCGGCTGCGGTCACTGTGGGACTGAGCCCGGACACAGGCCCGTCCACTGCGGACGGGCCTGTGCCTGGCTCAGGGCGGAGCGCGTCTCGCGCGCGACGCCAGCCCGGACACAGGCCCGTCCACTGCGGACGGGCCTGTGCCTGGCTCAGGGCGAAGCGCGTCACGCCAGCCGGCGACCGCAGCGTTACCAGCTGCCGCGCAGCGCCACGCGCCAGGTGCGCGGCGGCTCGACCTGCGTGAACAGCGGTGACTCGTCGGCCAGGCGCAGGTTGCCCAGGTTGTTCACGCCCGCCGACAGCTCGAGCCCGTGCGGCAGCGCGACCGCGGCATGCGCGCCGAACAGCGCCAGGTCCGGCACGCGCACCGGCGGCGCGCCTGCCGTCGCGGCCGGCAGCACCTGGTTGCCGGCGAACTCGGCATTCACGCCGGCGCGCCAGCGGCCCTGCCGCCAGTCCAGGCGCAGCGTCGCGGCGTGCCGGGGCCGCCGCTCCAGCCGCTGGCCCGTGCCGCTGGCGGCGTCCAGGTAGGCGTAGGACAGCGTCGCGGCGAATCCCGCGCCCAGCGGCCGCGCGACCGAGGCCTCCAGCCCGCGCAGCGTCGCGCGCAGCAGGTTCTCGTAGGTGTAGGTGCCGGTCCCGGGCACCACGCCGGGGCTGACCAGCCGGACCTCGATCAGGTCGCGCACCCGCTGCTCGTAGGCGACGAGCTGCAGCTGCGTCGCGCCGCGGCTGAAGCCCACGCCGAGCTCGACGCTGTCACTGCGCTCGGGGGTCAGCGACGGATTGCCGAGCACGAGGTTCGGTCCTTCGGCGCGCCCGCCCGGCACGATCTGCTTCAGGTTCGGTGCCTTGAAGCCGTGGCTGTAGCCGCCCTTGACCGTCACCCCGCTCCATACCTGCCACACCGCGTACAGCCGCGGACTCCAGTGCGCGCCGTACAGGGCGTGGCGATCGTGCCGCAGGCCGGCGGTCAGCGCCAGCGCGGGCAGCGCGCGCCACTCGTCCTGGACGTACAGCGACCGGTGCCGCGCGATCGAGCGGCCGCCCGGCAGCCCGGGATCGGCCAGCGACTCGTTGCGCAGCTCGAAGCCGGCGGTGA
>DDSQ01000204.1 GCA_002343845.1 Planctomycetes bacterium UBA2386
TCGACGGCGGCGGCAGTTGGGCGGCGGTGGGCGCCGTGTCGGACGCCAGCGCGCTGCTGCTTCGCTCGACCGATCGGCTGCGGTTCGTGCCGGACGGCCTGAACGCCGACAGCGGCAGCGTCAGCTTCCGCGCCTGGGACCAGACGGGCGCCACGGCCGGCCAGCACGGCAGCAAGGTCGACACGACGGGCCATGGCGGGGCGACGCCGTTCAGCAGCGCCACCGAGACCGCCGGCATCACGGTGACGGCGGTCAACGACGCGCCGACGATCCAGGCACCGGGCAGCCTGACGGTGCCCTTCGGCAGCACGATCGTCCTCGACGGTGCCCGCCGGATCGAGATCGGCGATGTCGACGCCGGTGCGTCGGTGCTGCAGCTGACGCTCACCGCCACGGCCGGCACGCTGACACTCGCGCAGACGAGCGGGTTGGCCTTCACCGTGGGCGACGGCGTTGCCGATGTCGCGATGACCTTCACCGGCAGCCTGGCCGATCTCAATGCCGCTCTCGACGGCCTGCAGTTCGCGCCGGCGCCTGGCCATGCCGGCGCCGCGTCGATCGGGGTGCAGATCGACGACCAGGGTCATGCCGGCAGCGGGGGCGCACAGTCGGCTGCGCAGACCGTATCGGTCAACGTGCTGGCCCGGCAGAACGCGGGTCTGTGGCTCTCGACCGATGGGGCGGCCAGTGCCGCCGGCGGAGTCTCGTGGGGCGAGGGCGATGTGGTGCGCTTCGGCTCGCCCGGGCTGGCCTTCGAACCCGGGACGACTGCCGGCACCTTCTCGGCCATCACCAACCTCGCGTCGTTCGCGGCCAACGGGACGCTCAAGCTGGCGGGGTTGCACCTCGTCTCGTCGACCGTCGTGATCGGCGGGGGCGGCAACAGCGTCACCTTGCTGCCGGGCGACCTGCTGTTCTCGATGAACGACGACGAGAGCCTCGGCGGAGTGGCCGTCCGGTCGGAGGACCTGGTGCGGTTCCGCCCGTCGGCACCCGACGACTACTCCAGCGGCAGTTTCGCGATCGTGCTGCAGGCCCCGCATGGCGGCGACAAGCTGCGGGGCTTCACGCTGGTGGAATCGAACATCACGATCGGCGGCGTGGCGCTGCAGGCCGGCGACCTGCTGTACACGGCCAGCGGCGCCGCGAACGACAAGAACGTCTTCCTCTACCGGGCCAGCGGTGCCGGCGCTGGCGTCACCTCGGGCACCTCGACGCTGTTCGTCGACGGGGCGGACATCGGCTTCGGCAAGCAGATCGGCGGCCTGGCCCTGGTGCCGTACGCGACCACGCTCGGCTCCACGACGCTGCCTGCAGGACGGCTGCTGATGAGCCTGCGCGACAGCGAGGTGGTCGGCACGAACGCGCTGGCCGTGACGCGCCACGACATCTTCGCCCTCGACATCACCCAGGCCGGCTCCTCGACCGTGGCGACCGCGCAGCTCGTCTTCCAGGGCGCCGATGTCGGCCTGAGCACCAACAGCGAGGCCTTGTACGGCATCGCGCTGGTCGTCAGCAACCACGCGCCGGTGCTGGCCGGCGCGAACCCCCTGGCAACCATGCCCGAGGACACGGCGAGCCCTGCCGGCACCCTCGTGGCCGATCTCGTCGCCGGACAGGTCAGCGACGTCGACGCCGGGGCGTCCACCGGCATCGCCGTGGTGGCGGTCGACGACAGCCATGGCAGCTGGCAGTACACGCTGAATGGCGGCGCCAGCTGGACCGCCTTCGGCGCGGTCGGCGAGTCGCAGGCGCGGCTGCTCGGCGCGGACGCGTCGACACGGATCCGTTTCGTGCCGGCCACCGACTGGCACGGCACGGCGTCGATCACGCTGCGGGCGTGGGACCTGACCGACGGTGCCGCCGGCGACAGCGTGGCGATCACGCAGACTGGCGGCATCTCGGCCTACAGCGCGGCCAGCGCCGTCGCGTCGATCGCGGTGACCGCGGTCAACGACGCGCCGGTGAACGAACTGCCGGGCCTGCAGGTGACGCAGCGCGACTCGCCCCTCACGCTGTCCAGCGCCGCCGGCCGTGCGATCCGCATCGCCGATGCGGATGCCGGCAGCGCAGCGGTTCACGTCAGCCTGACGGCCAGCCACGGCAGTCTCACGCTGGCCTCGAGCGCGGGCCTGAGCTTCAGCCTGGGCGACGGGGTCGGCGACGCCGCGCTGGGCTTCTCGGGAAGCGTGGCCGACATCAACGCGGCGCTGGACGGGCTGGTCTTCACGCCCGCTGCGGGATTCGAGGGCGAGGCGGGCATCACCGTGCTGACCGACGACCTGGGCCACACCGGCAGCGGCACGGCCCTGAGCGACACCGACAGCCTGACGATCGTCGTCGGATCCGCGGTGGCCAGCTTCCAGCAGGATGCGGCCGGCTACGCCGGCACGGAAGACACCGAGCTCCGGCAGGCCGCTCCGGCGACACCGCAAGGCGACAACAGCACGATCTCCGTGGACCTCGAGGACGCGGGCGGCGTCACGCAAGGGCTGATCCGCTTCGCCGACCTCTTCGGGAGCGGGCCGGGGCAGATCCCCTACGGTTCGACCATCCACTCGGCCTACCTGACGGTGACCGTGAGCGATCCCAGCGTGGCCGGGGCCAGCGTGTCGCTGCACCGCATGCTCGCCCCGTGGAGCGAGGCCTCGACCTGGGGCGGCTTCGGCACGGGCGTGCTGCTCGACGACGTGCAGGCCCGCAGCGTCGCCGACAGCACCTTGTCGCAGCCTGCCGCCACGGGCGCGCAGACCTTCCATGGCCTGGCGTCGACACTGCAGGCCTGGTCGAACGGTGCGGCCAACGCCGGCTGGGTCATCGTCACCGGCAGCACGGACGGCTGGGACTTCTTCAGCAGCGAACACGCCACCGTGTCGCAGCGGCCGTACCTCTCCGTCCGCTACACGCCGCCCCAGGCACCGGTGCTGGTGGCCTCCGGCGGCAGCGCGGGCTACACGGAGAACGCGCCGGCCGTGGCCGTCGACCCCGCGCTGACGCTGAGCGACGCGGACAGCACCGACCTGTCGGGGGCCACGGTGTCCATCGGCGCGAACTTCACTCCCGGCCAGGACGTGCTGGCCTTCACCGACCAGCTCGGCATCACCGGCAGCTGGAACGGCACGACCGGTGTCCTGAGCCTGAGCGGCACGGCCCCGGTGGCCAACTACCAGGCGGCGCTGCGTGCGGTCACTTACCTCAACAGCTCGGAAGCGCCGAACACGGCCACGCGCACGGTCTCGTTCGCCGTCACCGACACGCTGGGCCTCAGCGGCTCGGTGGCGCGCACGGTCACGGTGAGCGCGGTCAACGATG
>DDSQ01000098.1:0-1301 GCA_002343845.1 Planctomycetes bacterium UBA2386
CCACTTCATGAAGGTGAAGCAGCCGGTGTAGCTGAGCAGCAGCACGTCCGGGCGCGGCAGCGGGTCGCCCGTCGGGCCGACCTCGCCGCCCATCATCATGCCGAGGTCGGCCTTCACGTAGGTGCAGACGTCCTCGCTCTGGCCGTCGCGCTCGGCGTCCATGATCATCTTGCCGCTCTTCTTGCGCATGCCGTTCTGCAGCGCGTTCGTCTCCGGCAGGCTGCGCGCGAAGTCGAAGCACATCAGCAGCTCGTTGAGGTTGCCCGGCACGAAGGTCGCCGAGACCTTGCGGCCCTGCGCACGCGCCGCCGCGAGCTCGGCGTAGTTGCGGTTGATCAGCTCCTTCTGCAGCCACATCGCGTCCTCCTTCTGGACGTTCTGCGGCTTGGCCGTGGGTCGGCCGACGGGCGACGGCATCGCGACGGTGGCGGGGGTGTTCATGCGGGCTTCTCCGGGCGGCAGGGTTCGAGGCGTCGGCGTTGCGCGGGGCGCCGTCAGGCGGCATTCCACAGCTTGATCGAATCGGCGAAGGTGCCGGCCTGCTCGCGGATCGGCGCCATCTGCCCGGTGTTCTCGGCGTACTTGAACGCGGTGTGCGGCACGCCGTGGCGGCTGAGCACGTCCTGCAGCATCGGCCGCTCGAGCAGCGCCGGGTCGCAGAACGACGGCGCGGCGAAGACCACGCCCTCGGCGCCGCGGTCGCGCACCTGCTTCAGCAGGAACATGCCCTTCTCCTCGCGCGTCTCGTCGTACTTCGCGGCGGTCGACGCCGAGCGGTGCAGGAACGCGCTGGCCAGCGTGCGCAGCGGGTCGCCGTCGGTGGGCAGCTCGTCCAGCAGCCAGCGGTTGACGAGCATGAAGTCGTCGTCGACGACGTAGCAGCCGGCCATCTCGATCGACTTGATCAGCGCCAGCGGCGGCTGCTCGCAGAAGCTGCCGGTCAGCACGACACGCGCGTTGTCGCGCCGCGGGCGCTGCAGCTGCGCGGCCGCGGCGAGGTAGTCGCGCACCAGCGCGGTGTGATCCTCGACCGGCAGCACCATGCCGGCGCGCTGCAGCAGGTAGACCTCGGAGGTCGGCGCCTGCCAGGGCTTCGCGGCGCGGTAGGCGTAGAGGTCGCGCAGCGCGGCGCGGTTGGCGTTGTACGCAGCGATCGACGCGTTGAGCTCGTCGTCGCCGATCGGCCGGCCGCGCAGGCGGCCGAGGTCGTCGCGGATGTGCTGCATCTCCTGCACCCAGAACGCGCCGCCGATGTCGTCGCGGTAGTTCTGCGGCACGTCGACGTAGCGCACGTACTTGCC
>DDSQ01000098.1:1314-3239 GCA_002343845.1 Planctomycetes bacterium UBA2386
GTCAGCCCGAGCTCGATGGTCGAGCGCGGGATGCGGCAGATGTAGCTCTGGTAGTAGGCGTCGCCCTGGATCACCTCGATCTGGTCGCCGCCGCCGAGGATGCCCACCGGCAGCATGCCGGCGGCGTGGATGATCTCGCGCGGCACGTAGACCGGCATGTAGCCGATCGCCTTGCGGGCCGGCGCGGCGGCCTTCCAGGCCTTCACCGCCTCGAAGTGCAGGTCCTCGAACAGCGCCTCGCAGCGCTGGACGATCTTCAGGACCTCGCGTCGTGCAGCCTCCATCGTCTTCTCCCGGTTCAACGGTGTTCCCAGTTCGGCCGGCGCTTCGCGAGGAAGGCAACGAGCCCCTCATTGGCGTCGCGCGTGGCCATCAGCGTGTCCAGATACAGCCGCTCGACCTCGGCCAGCCGCACGCGCAGGTCGCGGCGCATCGCGCCGCGCGCGGCCTGCATCGCGCAGGCCACCGCGGCGGCGCTCCGGCCATGCAGGTGCTCGTGGTACCAGGCCAGCGCGGCAGCCTCGGGGTCGTCGGCCACCGCGCGCACGAGGCCGCGCTGGAGAGCCTCGTCGGCCGCGATCGAGCGGCCGGACAGCAGCAGGTCCTCGGCCGCGGCCTGGTTCATCCGGTACGGCAGCAGCACCGAGGCGGCCGGCGCGAAGACGCCGAGCCTGATCTCCGGCTGTGCGAACTGCGCGTCGGGCGCGGCAAAGACCCACGAGCCGGCCAGCGCGTGCAGCGAGCCGAGCATCGCCGCGCACTGCGCCGGCAGGTGCTCCTCGACGCTCGCGCCGAAGCTGAAGTGCGGCCCTTCGGCGTCGAGCAGCACGGCCCGCAGGGTGCGGCGGCTGCCGTGCGCGAGCAGCGCGCCGTGCAGCGCGGCGATCATCTGCGCGTCGACGATGTTGGCCTTGGGCCGCGCCAGGCGCAGCCGCAGCAGGCCGCCGTCGGCCTCGAGCCAGTCCTTCAGGGGAGACATCGCGGCGGCCCTTCAGCGCCGGCCGCGCGGCTGGATCTCGTCGTGCAGCGGCCCGACCCAACCCTGCCCGGCCGCGAGCTTCTGGCGCAGCAGCACGAAGTCGACCTCGCGGTCGTCCTTGCTGCCCTCGTTGAACGCGGTGAAGCCGGCGCGCGCCTCGGTCATCATGTTCAGGGCGAGCCAGGCGCGCGAGTTCTCCTTGTTGCGGTTCCAGGCCTCGAGCTTGGGCTTGCGCAGCTCCTCGAGCGTCTTGGTGGTGCAGTCGGGGAAGGTCAGCAGGATCTTCGCGCACAGCTCCTCGACCTTCGCATCGAGCAGCGACAGGTCGACCGTGCCGCGTTTCATCAGCGCCTTGCCCTCGGCGAGCGCGTCGCCGCTGCGCGGCTCGCCGTAGCATAGGCGGCCGAACTCGTCGACCCAGCGCTGCGTCTCGACGGTCGGGTTGGCGACGAAGCGGCCGTCGACCTTCAGCGCCGGCATGATGTCGGTCAGCAGGCCCATCTGGTAGGCCTTGTGCGCGCTGAACGGCTCGCACAGCACGCAGGCGGCCATCGCCCGCTCGGCGCCGACGATGACCGGCAGGAAGTCGGTGGCGCCGCCGATCGGCGCCGAGCCGTGCTTCGGGCCGGCCTGGCCGAAGCGGGCGAGGTCCTGCGCGACCGAGAAGTCGCAGGCCATGCCGATCTCCTGCCCGCCGCCGATGCGCATGCCGTTGACGCGGCAGATCACCGGCTTGTCGCAGGCCAGGATGCTGCTGACCATGTCGTTGAACAGCCGCATGTACTGGCGGTACTCGCCCGGGTGGCCGGCGTAGTACTCGGCGTACTCCTTGGTGTTGCCGCCGGTGCAGAAGGCCTTGTCGCCGACGCCGGTGAAGACCACGCAGTTGACGTCGCGCGCGGCGCTGGCCTCGCGCATCGCGAGGATCACGCCCTTGACCATGTCG
>DDSQ01000098.1:3307-3442 GCA_002343845.1 Planctomycetes bacterium UBA2386
CGCCGCTCGACGCGCACGC
Organism: Planctomycetes bacterium UBA2386; assembly: GCA_002343845.1. Next base: position 3,327 of record DDSQ01000098.1, read on the forward strand.
CGGGCCGGTGCGAGTCGTCGACGAGGTCATGGCTCTTCAGCTCGCGCTGCAGCGGGGTGTCCGGTGCGTTCATCGGGTGGGCTCCTCGGGGGTGCGGTTCGGGGGATGCGGTACGC
>DDSQ01000019.1:0-248 GCA_002343845.1 Planctomycetes bacterium UBA2386
GCCTGGAGCCATCTCGTCGCCGGCCGTTCGGGCATCGCCGACATCACCAAGTTCGATGCGTCGGGCTTCGCCTGCCGCTTCGCGGGCGAGGTGAAGGGTTTCAACGTCGAGGACTACATCCCGGCGAAGGAAGCCCGTCACATGGACACCTTCATCCAGTACGGGCTGGCCGCTTCGATCCAGGCCGTGCGTGATTCGGGGCTGCCCACCAACGACGCGCTCGGCGAGGAGCAGGCCGAGCGCATCGG
>DDSQ01000019.1:290-4302 GCA_002343845.1 Planctomycetes bacterium UBA2386
ATCTCGCCGTTCTTCGTGCCGGGCGCGATCATCAACATGGTCAGCGGCCACCTGTCGATCCGCTTCGGCTTCAAGGGCCCGAACCTGGCCATCGTCACGGCCTGCACGACCGGCGCGCATGCGATCGGCGACGCCGGCCGGCTGATCGAGTACGGCGATGCCGACGTGATGATCGCCGGTGGTGCCGAGAGCACGGTCTCGCCGCTGGGCATCGGCGGGTTCGCCGCGGCTCGCGCGCTGTCCACCCGCAACGACGACCCGGCCACTGCGTCGCGCCCCTGGGACAAGGACCGTGACGGTTTCGTGCTCGGCGAAGGTGCCGGCGTGCTCGTGCTCGAGGAATACGAGCACGCGAAGCGGCGCGGCGCGACGATCTACGCCGAGCTGGCCGGCTTCGGCATGGGCGCCGACGCCTTCCACATGACGGCGCCGAACGTCGACGGCCCGAAGCGCTCGATGCTCGCGGCGCTGCGCAACGCCGGCGCGAATCCGGCCGACGTGCAGTACCTGAACGCGCACGGAACCTCCACGCCGCTGGGCGACATCAACGAGACCAACGCGATCAAGCTCGCCTTCGGCGACCATGCGCGACGCCTGGTGGTCAACTCGACGAAGTCGATGACCGGGCACCTGCTCNNCCCGAGTGCGACCTGGACTACTGCGCGAACACCGCGCGCGAGATGAGGATCGACATGGCCGTGAAGAACAACTTCGGCTTCGGCGGCACGAACGGCACGCTGGTCTTCCGGCGCGCCTGAAGCCGTCGCGCCGCAGCGGCGCCTGCGCGGCGCTGCTGTCGGCTGCAGTGCAGCCCCCGTCCCGCGAGCCGCCGTCCGGTGCGTGCCCCGCCCGCCGCCAGCTGGCCCGTTGCCGACGACCGGCGATGGCGGGCCGTCCACGCGCTGCTGTTCGCGGCCGCCGCCGCGAGCGCCGTCGTCTGGCTGGCGCGGCTGGCCGAGGCCGCCGGGCCTGCAGCGGTCGCCGCGGCCTCGGCGGCAGCGCTGGCCGGCGCGGCGGCCGGCTGGTGGCTCGGCCGGCAGCCGCAGGGCCGGATCGACTGGACCGGCAGCCAGTGGCGCTGGAGCGTGCGTGACGGGCCGGGCCAGGTTGTCTCCGCGCCCGAGGTGATGCTCGATCTCCAGGGCTGGATGCTGCTGCGCTGGCGGCCGCAGGCGGGTGGGCGCCGATGCTGGTGCAGCGTGGCCCGCGGCGGGCCGCCGGGCGACGCCGGCGGCACCGATGCGGCCCTGCGCTGGACGGCCTTCCGGGCTGCGGTATATTCCGCCGCCTCCCGACACGACACGCGCTCCGGGCCGGAGCGCCCCCTTCCCTGAATGGCCGACGCGGACTCCGACGCGCTGCTGGTGGAGCGCGTCAAGCGCGGGGACAAGCGCGCCTTCGAGATGCTGGTGGTCAAGTACCAGCGTCGACTGGAGCGCCTGGTGGGCCGCATGGTGCGCGACCCGCACCTCGTCCAGGACATCGTGCAGGAGTCCTTCATCCGGGCCTACCGGGCGCTGCCGAGCTTCCGCGGCGACAGCGCCTTCTACACCTGGCTCTACCGCATCGCGGTCAACACCGCGAAGAAGGCGCTGGTCGATCTCAAGCGCGACCCGGTCGTCACCGAGTCCGCGCTGGCGAGCGCCGACGATGCCGAGGAACCTTCCCGGCCCGAGATCACACTAACCGACGCCGAGACGCCGGACGCCGTGCTGGCGAGCAAGGAGATCGCGGCGGCGGTCAACGCCGCCGTCGAGAACCTGTCGGACGATCTGCGCCAGGCGATCACCCTGCGCGAGATCGAAGGGCTGAGCTACGAAGAGATCGCAGAGGTGATGAACTGCCCGATCGGAACCGTTCGTTCGCGGATCTTCCGCGCGCGCGAGGCGATCGCGGCCCGGCTTCGCCCACTGCTCGACACGCGGGAGGGGCAACGATGGTGATGCTTCCACCCGAACCCCGGAGTGACCGATGAACCCCCTCGAACGACAAGCCGATGCCGAGTCTGCCTCGCGGCAGACGATGTCGGCGCTGGCCGACGCGCAGCCCGATGCCGTGGACGCCGCGCTGGCGCTGTGGGGCCAGGACGCGCAGGCGCGCCGTGCCTGGCACGAGTACCAGTTGATCGGGGACGTGCTGCGGTCCGACGAACTGGCTGCCGTCGCCGTTCGCGACGAGGCCTTGCTGCTGGCCGTGCGCGCCCGGCTGGCCGACGAGCCGGCCATCGTGGCGCCGCTGGCGGCCGCGGCCGACGGGCGTTCGCGCAGTGCCCTGGTGCGCCGGCGCTGGAGCGTGGCGGCCGTGGCGGCGGGGTTCCTGATGGTGGCCGGGGTCGTCTCCGTCCTGCAGGCGCCGGCGGACAACCCGTCGCTCGCCGGCCAGGCGCCTGCCACCGGCATGGCCGGTCTCTCGCCCCGCGACGGCGCCGGAGCGATCGCGCGGGTCAGGTCGCCGGCCGGCCTTTCGGCCGCGGTGCAACCCGCTTCGAGCGAGGCATCGGCGGCCGGCGCCATCGGAGCCGACCCTCAGTGGCGCATGCTCGACGGCAAGATCATCCGCGACGCGCGGCTCGACGCGTACCTGCGGGCGCACCGGGGCAGCGGAGCGGTGTCCGGCCGCTTCGAGACCGTCGTCCTCGATCGCTGAGCGCGGCGCCGCGATGCTCAGCCTCCCAAGGGCCGTCACCCTGCGCTGGCGACGCGTGCCGCTGGTGCTCGCCGCGCTGGCGGCGCCGGCAGTCGCGGCGCCGCCGCCCGCCGCAGCCGCCTCGGCCATCGGCGAGCCGGCCGGCTGGGTCGAGCGCCTCAGCCGCGCGGCCCAGCAACACAACTATGCAGGCACCTGGGTCTACACGGCCGCCGATGTCGTGTCGAGCACGAAGGTCGCGCGCTTCGGCATCGGCGACCAGGTCTACGAGCGCACCGAGGCGCTGGACGGGCAGCAGCAGCGCAGCTTCCGCCACAACGACGTGATCCACACCGTCTGGCCGGCGGCCCGGCTGGTGACGGTGGAGCGGCGCGGACTGCAGGACCAGTCCGCCGGCTTGCCGCAGCTCGACCCGCGTCTGCTGTCCCACTACGAGGCGCGCCTGCTCGGCACGGACCGCATCGCCGGACGCGCGGCCGCCGTGGTGCTGCTCAAGCCGCGTGACGAGGCGCGTTTCGCACAGCGTGTGTGGGCCGACAAGGACACCGGCCTGATGCTGCGCGCCGACGTGCTGTCGCCGCAAGGCCAGCTGCTGGAGTCCTCGGCCTTCTCCGATGTCGAGATCGACGGGCGTCCGAGCCGCGAGCACACGCTCAATCCGGCCAAGCGCCTCGAGGGCTACCGGGTCGTGCAGGTGCGCGCCGAGGCGGCTGCCCTGGAGTCCGAGGGCTGGTCGGTCGGGCGGCTGCCGCCCGGCTTCAAGCTGCTGGCCTGCGTGCAACGGCCGCTCGGCCATGCGGCCGACGATGCGAACGGCCGCGTGCCGCGTGCGTTGCAGGCGGTCTTCTCCGACGGCCTGGCGCGCGTGTCCGTCTTCATCGAGCCGGCCGATCGCGGCCGGCAGCGCGAGCCCCTGATGACCAATCTCGGCGCGACCCACACCCTGATGAAGCCGCGCGACGGGCGCTGGTGGATCACGGTGATGGGCGACGTGCCGATGGCCACGCTCAAGACCTTCTTCGACGCGACCGTCCGCAAGCCCTGAGCCGCGCGGCGCGCGCCGACATCCCCGAATCGTTTCCTGTCATCCGGAGCTCCGGACATGCCGATGATGCTGTTGCCCGATTCCCTGATCCTGCTGCGCCGTGCGCTGCTGGCGGCCTTCCTGCTCGGCGCCATGTGGTTGGGCGCGCTGCCCGGCGCGGCGCGTGCGCAGAACCTGCCCGACTTCACCGATCTCGTCGAGCGCGTCAGCCCGTCGGTCGTCAACATCCGCACGCTGGAGCGCAACGGCGGCCGCTCGTCGGTGTTCGGCCAGGGCGAGATGGATCCGCGCATGGAAGAGTTCTTCCGCCGCTTCGGCATC
>DDSQ01000141.1 GCA_002343845.1 Planctomycetes bacterium UBA2386
TCGGCGGCGATCGCGCGCAGCATCTCGGGCGCCGCGCCCTGCGCCTCACCGGCCGCGAGCCGAGCCTCCTCGGCCGCCGCGGTCTCGTTGAGGCAGCCCTCGCGCCACGCCTCGCCGGCGAGCACCGCGAGCGCGTGTGTCGAGCGCGCGGTGAAGCGCGGACGCGCCGCGGCCATCGGCAGCGGCAGGAGGGCCACACCACCGGCGGCGGCCGCGCACAGCTCGGCGTGCCGGACCTCGTCGTCGGCCGCGTCCAGCGCCGCCGCGACGAGCGCCGCCGGCGCGCCGACGGCCGCGAGCTCCTGTGCCAGCCGCAGGAACGTCCACACCGACGAGAGCTCGAGCTGTGCGGAGCCGGTGAAGTGATCACGCACGTCACGCTCCTCGGCGGTCGCGCACGCGCGGCCGTTCGCCGCCACCCGCGGGCACACGTATCCGCCGCCGTGGCGAAGCGGACGTCCCTCGACCACGAAGGCGTCGTCGAGCGCCGTCCACGGCGCCAGCCCGCCGAGCAGCGAGTACCTGGGCGCCGCGCCGTCGCTGGCCGCGACCAGCCCCTGCAGCGCGAGGTACGCCGAGTGCGTGCCGTACGTCGCCGCGGCGTGGACGCCGAACCGCTGGTGCGCGTCCAGCATCAACCCGGCTTCCAGCCCGAGCAGCTCGCGGTCGTGCTCGGTCTCGTTGCTCTCGAACGGCCGCGCCCGGGCCCCGACGATGAGACGCATCCCGCCGCCGACCTCGACGCGCGCCATCGCCTCCGAGCGATCGTCGAGGCACACCCGCGCCTCGACCCCGCCGAACAGACGCGCCCGCGGCGCGAGGTCGACGCCCAGCACGAAGCCGACCGTGCGGGACGCGATGTCATCGCAGGGCCGCGCCTCGGCGGTCCCGGCGGCGGCGCCGAGCAGGCTCGTGCCGACGAGCCCGTGCCGCACCAGATGACTCCACCGCGTCGAGGTCTTGGTCATGGCTCGCTCCCAGAGCAAGGGTGAGACCAGCGCGCAACTCGTTGATCTCCCGGACGCCGGTCACCACCACCCTCAGGAATCGCGACATCGCTGCCCTGGGGGCTCGCGGATTTCGGATCAGCGGTTGCCCGGGCAGGCGGACTCGTCGTCGACCGGATCGGCCGCGACCTGCCGCGCCCGCCAGGCCGCGGCGTCGGGCACGAGCCGCGGGGTGAGCGGCGCCGCCAGCACCTCGTCCGGGATGCCGGCGCGATCGAGCTCGTACAGCTCGATCACGTGGTCGACGAGGTCGACGCCGTCGTAGCGCGCCGGGTCGAACATGGCCTCGGCGTGGAAGGCGCGGTACTCGTGCAGGAACGCCGACGTCGGCAGGTCGTCCCAGTACCCGACCTCCGAGCGATTGATGACGTGGTTGACCTCGTGCACCAGGGTCGCGGCGAGCGCGCGCGTCTCCTGGCCACGGCTCACGTAGATCCGGTCGCTCCACATGTAGCCGTCGATCTCGCCCGCGAGGGCGCGGGCCAGCGCGCCGCCCGGCACGAGCCGCGCGTAGTCGTCGGCGGTGAGCGCGAGCGACGGCAGCTCGGCGCGCACGCGCTCGAAGTCCCAGCAGGTCAGATCGACGAGCTCGTCGATCTTCACGCGGCCCGCGCGGATCGAGGCCGCCGTGTACCGCGCGAGGTCGGTGCCGTCCTGCTCGAGCACGCGGATGGCGCGCTCGATGTACGTGCGGAACGCGGCGCTCGAGCGCGCGGGGTTGACCTCGACGAACCCGGTCGCGCCGCGGTCGCCCTTGTCATCGCCACTGCCGGCGCCGCTGTCGTCGGCGGCCTCGAGACAGCCGGCGGCGACGAACGCACACGCGAGGAGCAAGCCGGGGCGCCACATGGCCGCACCACCGAGCAAGATCGCGGCCGACACGCGCCGCCGCGATGACGCGCACTTGCCCGACCGGTGGCGACTGCGGTGGCCACCGATCTCGGCCCCAACGGTCAGAGCCGCGGGCGAAGGCCCATCTCCTCGATCAGGTGATCGGCGCCGTCGACCTTGTCCATCACCCACAGCATGTAGCGGACGTCCACGTGGATCTTGCGCACGATGCTCCCGTCGAACACGACGTCCGAGGCGACGCCCTGGATCGTGCTGTCGAAGTTCAGGCCGACGAGCTGGCCACGGCCGTCGAGCACGGCCGAACCCGAGTTGCCGCCGGTCGTGTCGAGGTCGCTCAGGAAGTTCACCGGCAGCTCGCCGTCGGCGTTGGCGTATGACCCGAACTGCCTGGCGCGGATCGCCGCGAGGAGCGCGGCCGGCGCGTCGAACGGCTCGGAGCCCGTGTCCTTCTCGAGGATCTGGGCGCCCGTGGTGAACGGCGCCTCGGCCGGCGTGAACGCCTTCACGGTGCCGTAGGTGATGCGCAACGTCGAGTTGGCGTCGGGGGCGAGCAGCCCGCCGAGCACCTCGCGCATCGCGTCGGCGTAGACCGGCGCCACGAGGATCAGCTCGCCGGCGCGCGTGTCGGCGCGGCGCTCCTCCGCCTTGTAGAGCTTCCACACGCGCTGGGCGGCGCGCAGGAACGGATCGCGCGACGCCGCCACCGACTTGCTCGTGCCCTTCTGCAGGAGCTCGAGCCGGAGCGCCTCGTCGGCGAGCCTGGTCGCGCGGTACCAGCCGTCGAGCGTGCGGTCGATCAGCTGCTCGTCGAGCTTGGCCGTCGCCTTCACGCCGAGCAGCAGCGGCAGCCACGGGCGCTGCTCCGGCGGCAACGCGAGCGCGCGCACCAGCGCGAGGCGGAAGAGCGCGCGGTCGAGCGTGGCGTCGTACTGCTTGGTGAGCTGCTTGTGCGACGCGATCGCCGGCGCCAGGTCGCGCTCCTGGTAGCCGGCCTTGCGCTCGGCGTCGGGCTTCGCGCGCTCCTCGGCCCAGCGGGTGAGCTGGATCGCCGAGGACAGGAGCTGCGACTCGCCGAACGCCATCTGGCGATCGAAGTCGGCGCGCGCCGTGCGCTGCTCGTCGAGGATGAGCTGCTCGAGCCGCGCGATCGCCGCCTTGTGGCCGTCGCGCCCCGGCGCCGCCGCCCACGCCACCACCTGCTGATCGAGCCTGGCCTTGCGCGCGAGCAGGTCGCCCGTGGTGAGGCCCTTCAGCACGCCGCTCACCTTCTCGAGCCGGTTCTGGAAGCTCTGCTTGAGGACGCCGGCCTTGATCGCCGTCTCGCCGGGGCTCTTCAGGTGGGCCTCGGCGATCGCGTACTGCTGCTTCGCGTGGTCGATGAAGTACGGATAGAACCACTCGACGTCGTGCTGCACCTCGAGCGCCGTCTTGGTGCGCGTCGTGCGCCCCGGGAACCCGGCGATCATCACGAAGTCGCTGGGGTGGACGCCCTGGTCGGACACCTTCAGGTGGTGGCGCGGCCTGTACGGCACGTTCTCGGCGGCGTGATCGGCGGGCTTGCCGTCGGGCGCGACGTACGCGCGGAAGAACGCGAAGTCACCGGTGTGGCGCGGCCACCGCCAGTTGTCGACCTCGCCGCCGTAGTTGCCGACGGAGCGCGCCGGCACGTAGACCAGGCGGACGTCGCGGATCTCGAGCTCCTCGATGAGCACGAAGAGCCCGCCGCGCAGGTACCCGGCGACGTTGCAGCGGATGCCGGGGCGGTCCTTCTCGCACGCGGCGACCTGCTGCTTGATGCGACGATCCACCTCGTCCTTGCGCGCGACCGGATCGGCGATGTCGGCGAGGCCGCCGGTCACGGCCGACGTCACGTCGGTGAACGCCTGGGCGACGTACACGCGCTCGGCCGGGCCGGCCGACGGCTCGTCCGCGCGCGTCTTCGCCAGGAACCCGTGCTCGACGAGGTTCTGGTCCGGCTTCGAGTTGAGCTGCAACGCGCGCTGCACGCAGTGGTGGTTGGTGACGACGAGACCGTCGGGCGACACGAACGACGCCGAGCAGCCACGCAGGCGCACGATCGCGCCGAGCGGCGCGGCGAGCGGATCGGCCAGGGTCTTCGGATCGATCTGGACACCGAGCTTGCGGAAGGCCTCGGCGTGCCCCGGCAGCGTCATCTGCTGCGGCATCCACATCCCGCCCGGGTTCGCGTACGCGCGCCGCGCCTCGAGGTGTGGATCGACGGCGGCCGCCGGCGGCTCGGCGATCACGCCGGCGCCAGCGCCGGCGGCGGCGGTCACCGGACCGCGTGCGCCCTGTCCGCCGCCGCACGCGACGACGACGAGGAGGCCGGGGAGCATGGCATCGAGCTTCATGCTCCCGGCATAACACGCGTGAGCGCCTGCAGCAGATCGAACGCGGTCACGATCCCGACCAGCCGCTCGTCGTCACCCACCAGCACACGATGCACGCCGCGAGCCTGCATGACCTGCGCGACCTCGGTCACCGACGCCGCCGGTGACACCCAGATCACCTCGGGCGTCGCCAGGTCGATCGCGGTGAGCGCCTCGAGCTCGTCGGCCCCCGGATCGACGTCCTCGTCGGACGCCTGCTCGATCGCGCCGAGGAGGTCGGTCGTGGAGATGACGCCGACCACGTTGCCGCTCGGGTCCACGACCGGCGCGCCGCCGATGCGCGCCACGACGAACAGGTGCTGGATCTGCCGGAACCGCATGTCGGCGGGCACGGTGACCGGCTCCTTCTGCATCAGGTCTCGGGCGAGCAGCGTCATGAGCTTCGTTTGGGTGCCAATCGACATGGCCGCGTGACGCTTCTCGCGCGCCGCGGCGACCGGGATGCGTACAATCGATGCGTGAGATTAGCTTCGATCCGTGGCCTCGTCGCCTTTCTCGGCGCGGCCTGCACCAACTACGCGGCGGCGCCGCCGGACCCTGGGCCCCCGCCCGCACCTTACTGCACACCACGGCGCGGCATGGACCTGGGCCTCACCCTCGTCGCGGCCGGCCTCGATCGCCCCGTGGGGCTGGCGGCGCCAGCCGGTGATCACCGGCTGTTCGTGATCGAGCAACAGGGGCGTATCCGCGTGATCGACGACGGCGAGCTCCTCCCCACGCCGTACGTCGACCTCTCCGACGAGGTGGTCGCGGTGGGCCCCGAGCAGGGGCTCCTCGGGCTGGCGTTCCATCCCGACTTCGCGCGCAACGGTCGCGTCATCGTGCACTACACGGCCGAGCCCAACGGCGACAACGTCATCGCGGAGCTGCGCGCGGATCCCGACGCCGACGTCGCCAGCCCGAGCCTGCGCGAGATCCTGCGCATCGATCGCGAGCTCAACCCGGACATCCACAACGGAGGCTCGGTGGTGTTCGGTCCCGACGGCTACCTCTACGCGTCGATCGGCGACGGCAGCCACGCGGTGCCGGCCGATGTCTTCGGCGCGGGACAGAGCCGCGACAACCTCTTCGCCAAGGTGATCCGTCTGGACGTCGACCGCGGGGAGCCGTACGCGATCCCGGCGGACAACCCCTGGGCCGACGGCGGAGGCGCGCCCGAAGCCTACGCCTGGGGCCTGCGCAATCCCTGGCGGATCTCGGTCGACCCGTACACGGGCGACCTCTACATCGGCGAGGTCGGCCAGAACACGTTCGAGGAGATCAACCTGGTCCCGGCCGGCCAGGGAGGGCTCAACTTCGGCTGGTCGGTCCACGAAGGGCCCGAGTGCTTCGCCCCACCCAAGGTCGGTGGTGGCGCGGGTGAGTGCGGCGAGGACGACGAGCTCACGCCCCCGCTCGTCACGATCGACCGGCGCGTCGAGCCGGCCTGCGCCGTGATCGGCGGGCACGTCTATCGCGGGGGGTGCATGCCTGATCTCTTCGGCCGTTACATCTTCGGCGACTTCTGCAACGGGACGGTGAAGGCCATCGAGGTCGTCGACGGCGCCGTCGTCGATCTCGACGCCCACGCGCTCGACGGCACCCTGGCCAACCTGCTGACCAGCTTCGGCGTGGACGGGTACGGCGAGCTCCACGCGGTCGCGCTCAACGGCCGGATCTACCGGCTCGAGCTGGCGACCGACGCGCGGCCCTGAACGGATTCCTGGCCGGCTCGACCGCTGGCCGCGGCCCTCGTACGCCAGATCGATGAGTGAATCGGCCCCGCGCGAACGCCGCACGAGGACGTGGCCGGGCGTTAGAGTCCGCGGATGAGGATCGTCTTCCTGGCCGCGTGCTTGCTGACCGCGTGCGGTTCCGCGACACGGCCGACCGCGCCACCGCCACCGGTCGCGGCCGAGGTCGCCGACGCCGAGCTGGCGGCCGCGATCGATCCGTTCATGTCGGCGCACCTGGCGTTCCGGCCGAGCTGGGCGGTCGAGCTCGGCGATCACGCCTACGACGGCCTCGTGCCCGATCGCTCGCCCGAGGCGATCCGCGCCGAGATCGCGCGACTCCACGCCGCGCGGTCCACGTTCTCGGCCTTCGATACACGCGAGCTGTCGCCCCGGCGCCGGGTCGAGCAGCAGCTCGTCCTGACCGAGATCGCCAGGGAGCTCTTCGAGCTCGAGGTCCGGCGCCGGCCGTTTCGCGATCCGTTCTTCTACCTGTTCAAGTTCTCGCTCAACGCGTACATCGCCCGCGACTACGCGCCGCCCGCCGCGCGCGCCGCCGCGATGCTGCGCGCGTGCGAGGCCGCGCCCGCGTACTACGCGCAGGCCGCCGAGAACCTCGAGCCGTCGCTGCCGCGCGCCTGGCTCCAGGCCGGCGTGATGATCAGCGCCGGGACGATCCAGTTCCTCGGCGGCGACGCCAGGCGCGCCTTCGCGTCGCTCCCCGACGAGGCGCTGCGCACGAAGCTCGAGGCGTGCCTCGACGCCCTCGCCGGGCACGTCGGCGCGTTCCGCACCGCGCTCGAGCGCCGCATGCCGGCCGCCACCGACGACTTCCGGCTCGGCGCCGAAATGCTCCTCCGATTGCTGCGCGACGCCGAGGGCCTCGACCTCGACGTCGCCACCCTCGAGCGCATCGCGCGCGAGGATCTGGCGCGCAACCACGCCGCGATCGTCGCCGCCGCGGCCGCGATCGATCCGCGTCGCGACCCCGCCACCGTCATCGCCGAGACCAGCGCCGACAAGCCGGCGCCCGACCAGGTGGTCATCGAGGCGCGCGCCCAGCTCGAGCGCCTGCGCCGCTTCCTCGTCGACGAGCAGCTCGTCTCGCTGCCGCGGCCCGATCCGATCGAGGTCCGCGAGAGCCCGGCGTTCATGCGCGGCAACTTCGCGGCGTTCAGCGGCGCCGGGCCCTTCGAGCCGGCGCCCTTGCCCAGCTACTACTACATCGCGCCGCCCGACCCGACGTGGCCGGTGGACCAGCAGCGCGCCTACGTGATGTCGCGCGCCGACCTCCTCTTCACCAGCGCCCACGAGGTCTACCCGGGCCACTTCGTGCAGGGCATGCACCAGCGCGCCAGCGGCTCGCGCGTGCTCCAGGCGTTCGAGGTCTACACCGCGTCCGAGGGATGGGCCCACTACGTCGAGGAGATGATGTGGGACGCGGGGCTCGGCGACGGTGATCCGCGCGTGCACATCGGCCAGCTCAAGAACGCGCTCCTCCGCAACGTGCGCTTCCTGGTGGCGCTCGGGTACCACGCCGGCACGATGACCGTCGAGGACGCCACTCGCCTCTTCGTGGAGCAGGCGTTCACCGACCCCAAGACCGCCGCGCAGCAGGCGATGCGCGGCACCGTCGATCCGATGTTCCTCGGCTACACGCTCGGCAAGCTCGCGATCCGCGAGCTCCGCGACGACTGGATGCGCGCGCACCCCGGCGCGTCGCTCCGCGACTTCCACGACGCGTTCCTCGCCAACGGCGAGGCGCCGCTCGCGGTCACGCGCCGCACGATGCTCGGCGACGCTGCGGGCCCGCCGCTCATCCGCTGAAGACCCGCGCCGCGCGCGCGACGCCGGTGAGGGCGGCGACCTCCGCGGCGGCGGCGGCGTGCTCGCCGGAGACGGTGGCGCCGAGGCGTTCGAGGAGGGCGCGCGGCCCGTCGACGTCGTCGACGGTGAACGCGACCTCGGTGACCGCTCCGACGAGCGAAGACGGTACCGGCGCCGGCGCCGGCGTCTCGGCCAGCGGCGCGGACGGGGAGGCGCCACACGCGGCGGCGCCGACGAAGCAGATGGACGCTAGCGGTCTCATGGAGCTCCTCGGGCGGCGAGCAGCTTGCGCAGGCGCAGGAGCTCGCCGACGGACCAGGCCTGGAAGGGACAGCCGCCGGGGGTGTGAGGCGCGTCGCCGTCGGCGACCTCCGACACGTGGCCTCGCCCGGCGACCGCGAGATGGGCTTCGAGCGGCGCGAGGAATCGCTCGCGCGCGACGGCGCGCGCGTCGCCGCCGCTGGTCCGCGTGCGCAGCCAGGCCTCGACGAACGCGGTCACGAGCCAGGGCCAGACCGTGCCCTGGTGGTAGGCCGCGTCCCGTTCCACCGGGCCACCCGTGTAATTGCCCGCGTAGGCGGGATCCCGGGGCGAGAGCGTGCGCAGGCCCATGGGCGTGACCAGCTCCCGCTGGCAGGCGGCGACGACCGCGGCCGCCTGCCGGGGGTCGAGCAGCGGGGACGGCAGGGATACCGCCAGGACCTGGTTCGGCCGGAGCGCCGGGTCCGCGCCACCGGGACCGTCGATGACGTCGAACAGGTAGCCGCCACCCGCGTACCAGAAGCGCCGCACAAAGGAGTCCCGCACCCGGGCCGCCAGTTCCGCATAGCGCTTCGCGAGGGCCCCGTCCCCCAGCGCCTGCCCGATGCGGGCCATCACCACCAGGGCGTGGTGCCAGAGCGCGTTGATCTCGACGGGCTTGCCGATGCGGGGCGTCACCACGGTACTGCCGGCCTTGGCGTCCATCCAGGTGAGCTGGGTGCCTGCCTCCCCCGCCCGCAGCAGGCCGTCGGCCGGATCGGTCCCGATGCCGAAGCGGGTGCCCCGCAGGTGCCAGTCGATGATCTCGACGAGCTGGGGCCAGAGCTCACGAACGAGGTCGTCGTCAGCGGTCGCCCGCCAGCAGGCATCGATGGCATGGAAGTACCAGAGCGTGGCATCGGCGGTGTTGTATTCCGGCGCCGCACCACCGTCGGGAAACCGGTTGGGCAGCATGCCGTCACTCACGTAGCGGGCGAAACTGCGCAGCACGCGGGCCGCCACGTCGGCCCGGCCGAAGGGCAGCGTGAGCCCGGGCAGCGCGATCATGGTGTCCCGGCCCCAGTCACCGAACCAGTGGTAGCCGGCAATGACCGTGGCGCCGCCAGCGACGTCGCCGATGCCCCGGCTGACGATGAACTGGTCGGCCGCCAGGGCGAGCTGGCGTACCCAGCCGGGCTCCTGCACCACGGGCAGGAGCAGCGCCGCCCGATGGCGCTGGTCAGTGGCGAGTGCGATCGCCGGCGGTTCGACCGGGTCCGGCTCGGCCGTGCAGACCAGGGTCACTTCGGCACCGGGCCGGAGCTCCACGCTGAACTCGCAGGGGCGGAAGAGGTCCTCGGTGCTGTCGAGGCCCCGGGCCGCCTCCTCCCGGTGGTGGAAGATCCAGAACCAGTCGCCGCGCTCCGCACAGTCGGCGCCCTCGCAGAGCACCCGGTAGGGATGCGCACCAGGCCCGGCCTCGATCCGCACCCCGCCGGGGACGGTGAGCACCCCGGGCTGCCAGCCGCCCCGCGCGTGGGCGTGGTAGTCGCGGTAGGTACAGAGGGGCGAGAGCCGCAGCCTGAGCGGGCCGCCGCCGGCCTCGAAGCGGTAGCGGACGTAGGTGGTGTTGCGACCCTGCCCCATCCACACGGACGCGGTGAGCCGGGCGTCCCCGATGCCATAGGTCCAGACCGGCAGGCCACCGTTCAGCATGAACGCCTCGGCGTGCCGCCAGCCATCGGGATGCACCGTGCCGCCGACGTACTCCTGCACGCTGAGCCCGTGGGTCGCATCCTGGTAGTCCACCCAGGCATCGAGGCCGGCCACGAGCACGGTGCGACCGAGGGGCGGGTCGAGCGCCGCGACCAGCAGCCCGTGGTAGCGCCGGGTGGCCGCGCCGGCCACCGTGCCCGACGCGTAGCCGCCGAGGCCGTTGGTGACGAGCCATTCGCGGCCCACCGCCGCCTCGAAGCCGGAGCAGACGCTGCGGTCCAGGTCGATGCGGGGCACGCCGTCCAGCCGGCGGCGGGCCCGGGGCGGCGAGGTGTTCAGGCCGGGCGCCGCGACCAAGGCAGGCCGAGCCAGTGGTCGAGGGACAGGCGGCCTGGCCCGTAGAGCGCCAGCATCACGAGCAGGGCACCCCACAGGTAGTGCTGGCCGAGGGCGGCTTCGAAGCCGGTGCCGAACAGGACATGGGCATAGGAAACGACGGCCATGACATTCACCGCCAGCAATCCTACTGCAGCGAAGCGCCCGCACAAGCCGGCGATGAGCAACAGGGGAAAGATGATCTCGCCGGCGGAGCCAGCCACTGCCGCGGCCGTCGGCGACAAGAGCGGCGTCCGGTATTCCTCCTGGAAGAGGAAGAGCGTCGATTCCCAGTCCCCGAGCTTCAGCATGCCGGACTTCAGGAACTGCCAGCTCACGTAGACGCGGGTCGCCAGCGCCACCAGCGGCTCGACGGCATCCAGTGCGCCGTGCAGCCAGGCGAGCGGACGGCCGATGAAGACAGGCACCGCCATGTCAGTTGAAGGCCGTGATGGCGCCGGTGCCAACCACCCGTACCAGCAGGTCGCCGAGGCCGGCCTGCTGTTCGACCGGCAGCCCCGCCAGTGCCTCACCGAGCGTGCCACCCTGCCGGACACACCCGAGCCAGGCGAAGTCGGCGGCGGGCAGCCGGTGCACCACGACGCCGTCGGCCCGCCGCAGGATCAGGAGATGCTCCGGCCCCGGCGCCGGCCCGGGCAGGGCGTCGCCCGACTGCAGGGCCTGCCACAGGGCGAACACGCCGTGGGCGGCCGGGAGCAGCCGGACCGACGGGTGCAACCGGCAGCGGACGCCGGGCAGTGCCGCCCCGGGTACCGCTGCCAGCGCCGGGAGGTCCGGCACGCCGGGGTCGTCCCCGGCGACGAGGGACTCCTGGATGGCCCACTCGAGGCGGGCGACGTCCGCGAGATAGGCCCGCCCGGTGCCGGACACGTGGGCGGCCAGGAATCCGGCCAACCGCTCACCCAGGTGAAAGAGGTTGCCAGAGGGCGACGGACAGGCGCGCTGGTAGGTCCAGGCCAGCTCCCGGAATTCCTCCGGGCCCAGGCAACGGTGCAACAGGGGGTAGGCCGCGGCGAGGGCCACGGCGAAGTTTTCCCGGGCGTTGGTGCGGTAGATGGCCAGCCGCCGCTCGACGGAGAGCCCCCCCACCCGGATCCGGCCGGCAACGCCCGCCAGGTCCCGGTGGAGGATCGCCCGGACGAACTGCCCGTGCAGCTCGCCGAGGGCCGGATCAGGCAACCCGGGCATGCGTACCCCGCTCCCGGCGCACGGCGTCGGCATGGGCGTCGGCGCTGGCCGCCTCGGCCAGCAGCCGGTCCAGCGCGGGCAGCTCCGCGTCCCACTCGATGAGGGTGGGCACGGTACCCAGCAGGGCGAGGGCCTCCCGGTAGAGGGCCCAGACCGGCGCGCTGACGGGCGCGCTGTGGGTGTCGATGAGGATGTCGCCCGCGTCCGTGTAGCCGGCCAGGTGGATCTCGCCGACGAGCGCCGCCGGAATGCCGCGCAGGTAGTCAAGCGCATCGAAGCCGTGGTTCACCGCACTGACATGGATGTTGTTCACGTCGAGCAGGATGCCGCAGCCCGCCTCCCGGGCGAGGCCGGCGAGGAACTCCCACTCGGTCATCTCGGCGCCCTCGAACTGCAGGTAGCTGGAGACGTTCTCGACGAGGATCGGGCGACCCAGGCAGTCCTGGACGGCCGCCACCCGGGCCGCGGTGTGGCGGAGCGCGGCCATGGTGCATGGCAGGGGCAAGAGGTCGTTCAGGAAGACGCCACCGGCCGAACCCCAGGCGACGTGCTCGGAAACCAGCGCCGGCTCGGCCCGCTGTACCAGGCGCTTCAGGCAGGCGAGGTGCTCCCGGTCGAGGGGGTCGGCGCCGCCGAGGGACAGGCCGACGCCGTGCAGGCTGAGGCCGTAGTCCTGCCGGACGGCATCCAGGACGGCGAGCTTGGCGCCGCCGTCGGCGAAGAAGTTCTCGCTGTGCACCTCCACCCAGGGCACCGCCGGGCGGCGGGCGAGGAATTCAGCGTGGTGGGCACTCCGCAGGCCGATTCCGGCTTGCGCCGGAACCGGCCGGGAGGCCGCGATTGGCACCGTTGCCGATGCCGGAGGCACTCAGGACGCCTTCTGGCCGGCGGTGAGGGTGCCGCCCATCTTCTCGCACTCGCCCTTCGGCACGTTCTTCCACTCGGCGGGGTCGTTGTCGACCTTCGCCTGGCCCTGGCAGGAGTGCCCGTTGGCCGCGCAGGCATTCTCGCCCGCCTTCGCGATGCCGTAGCACTTCTCCTTGGCGCCCGCGTCCGCGTGGGCCCCGGCATTGGCGGCAACGCTGCCGAAGGCCAGCAGGGTGCCGACGGCGGCGGACAGCAGCAGGTGGTTGGACTTCATGGGTGACGTTCTCCTGTGGTGAGGTCAGTGGACACGAAATGGTGAACTCCGCGCTCCATTGACGGAGCGACCCGGGCAAACCTTACACCGGTCAGAAG
>DDSQ01000147.1 GCA_002343845.1 Planctomycetes bacterium UBA2386
GTCGGCAGCAGCGAGACGTCGCCGTGACGGTTCTGGAACGTGAAGAAGTCGTCGAGCACGCGCGGGTAGAGCGCGTAGCTGACGACGTCGCGAAGGGCAGGCTCGGGGTTGCCGGTGCGCGCAGCGACGTGGGCGCGTGCCTTCTGGAAGTCGAACGGCGCCATGCCGTCGCTCGGCCGCCCGTGCAGCGTCGGCAGGCCCTTCAACACCGCCGCCCGCAGATCGTCGGGGAAGCCGCCGGGCGGATGCCCGAGGTAGCCCTGGAAGTACTGCACGACGCTCTGCGGGAAGTCGAGCCGCTTGCTCTCGAGCAACAGCTTCTGCTTCGTCGCGTCGGTCGTCGAACGCAGGTCGCTGCGCATCACCAGCAGCTCGTTCTGCACCAGGAAGATCGCGAAGTCGCCGACCATCTTGCTCGACGGCGTGACCTTCGGGATGTCGCCGCAGAGTTGGTTGACCACCGCGAACGCGTAGCGAACGTCGGCCCAACGGTGCAGCAAGCCGAGCGACGCGACCTGCGGCCGCAGGTTGCTGTACTGGCCGCCCGGGATCTCGTGGAAGTAGACCTCGCTGGTGCTGCTCTTCAGTCCGCACTCGAACGGCGCGTAGTGCTCGCGCACGCCTTCCCAGTAGTCGGCGAGCGGCTGCATCACCTTGTTGGTCAGGCCGGTCTCGCGCGGCGCCCCGCGCAAGGCCGCGATCAGCGCGTTCATGCTCGGCTGCGACGTCAGGCCCGCCATCGGCGACAACGCGGTGTCGACGATGTGCACGCCGCTGTCGATCGCGGCGATGTAGGTGGCGATGCCGTTGCCGGACGTGTCGTGCGTGTGCAGGTGGATCGGCAGCTGCGTGACCTCGCGCAGCCGGCGGATCAGCATGCGCGCCGCCTGCGGCCGCAGCAGACCCGCCATGTCCTTGATGCACAGGATGTGCGCCCCCATGCCCTCGATGCGCCGCGCGAGATCGGCGTAGTACTCGATCCCGTACTTGGTGCGCGCCGGATTGTCGACGTCGCCGGTGTAGCACATCGCGACCTCGGCGATCTTGCCGGTCTTCAGCACGCGCTGCACCGACACCTCCATCGAGTCGAGGTCGTTGAGGCTGTCGAACACGCGGAACACGTCGATGCCGTGCGAGGCCGCCTCGTCGATGAACGACTCGACGACGTTCTGCGGGTAGCTCGTGTAGCCCACCGCGTTGGCGCCGCGCAGGAGCATCTGCTGCAGCACGTTCGGGATCGCCTTCTTGATCTGCACCAGGCGGTCCCACGGGTCCTCGTTGAGGAAGCGATACGCGACATCGAACGTCGCGCCGCCCCAGGTCTCGAGCGAGAACAACTGGTGCTGCACGTGCGCGGTCGCGTTGGCGATCGCCAGCATGTCCTTGGTGCGCAACCGCGTCGCCAGCAGCGACTGGTGCGCGTCGCGCATCGTGGTGTCGGTGAGCAGCGGCTTCTTCTGCTTCTTGATCCACTCGACGACCTTCGCCGGCCCGCCCTCGGCGAGGATCGTCGCCGTGCCGGGCGGCGGCGCGCCGATCGGCGCGTTCGGCACCGGTGCCGGCATGCACGCCGCCGGCGACAGGCGCTGCTCCTTCTTGAAGGTCGGGTGGCCGTTGACGACGACGTCGGCCAGATAGCCGAGCAGCTTGGTCGCGCGGTCCTTGCCCGGCTTGATGTCGAACAACTCCGGCGTGTCATCGAGGAACCGCGTCCACGTCGCGCCGCGCAGGAAGGTCGCGTGCGCGAGCACGTTCTGCAGGAACGCGAGGTTGGTCTTGACGCCGCGGATGCGGAACTCGCGTAGCGCCCGCACGCCCTTCTGCGCGGCCTGCGCCAGCGTCGGCCCGAAGGTGATGCACTTCACCAGCAGCGAGTCGTAGTGGCCCGAGACCACGGTGCCGGCGAGGCCGTCGCCGCCGTCGAGTCGCAGGCCGAACCCGCCCGGCGCGCGGTACGCGACGATGGTGCCGGTGTCGGGGAAGAAGTCGTTCGCCGGATCCTCGGCGGTGATGCGGCACTGGATCGCACAACCGCGCGGCACGATGTCGGCTTGCCGCCCGAGCCCGACTTCGGGGCTGTCCAGGCGATAACCCTGCTCGACGCGGATCTGCGCCTGCACGAGGTCGATGCCGGTGATCTGCTCGGTCACCGTGTGTTCGACCTGCAGCCGCGGGTTGACCTCGATGAAGTAGCGGTCCTTGCCGGCGACCAGGAACTCGAACGTGCCGGCGTTGCTGTAGCCGGCCGCGCGCGCGAGCTTCAGCGCGTCGGCGAACAGGCCCTGCCGCACTTCGTCGTCGAGGTTGGGCGCCGGGGCGATCTCGACGACCTTCTGGTGGCGCCGCTGCACCGAGCAGTCGCGTTCGTGCAGGTGCACGACGTTGCCGTGCAGGTCGCCGAGGATCTGGATCTCGATGTGGCGGACCTTCGGCAGGTACTTCTCGACGAACACGACCGGGCTGCCGAACGCCGCGAGCGACTCGCTGCGCGCCTGGCGCAGGTACGGCACCAGGTCCTTCTTCTCCTCGACGACGCGCATGCCTCTGCCGCCGCCGCCGTGCGCTGCCTTGAAGATCGTCGTGCCGTGCTGCGCGAAGAACGCTTCGGCCGCGGCGATCGCCGCCGCCTCGTCGGTCGGGAGCTCGCTGCCGGGCACCGTCGGGATGCCGAGGCGCTGCGCCTCGTTGCGCGCCAGCACCTTGTCGCCGAGCCCGGAGATCACCTCGGCCTTCGGCCCGAGGAACGCGATGCCCGCCGCGCGCACGGCCGCCGCGAACTGCGCGTTCTCGGACAAGAAGCCGTAACCCGGGTGGATCGCGTCGACCTTCGCCTTCTTCGCCACGGCGAGGATCTCGTCGCCGCCGAGGTACGCGGCGACGGGCGTCTTGCCGCGGCCGATCAGGTAGGCCTCGTCGGCCTTGTAGCGATGCTGGTTGGTCGCGTCCTCCTCGCTGAACACCGCGACGGTGCGGATGCCGAGTTCGGTGCAGGCGCGGAACACGCGGATCGCGATCTCGCCGCGGTTGGCGCAGAGGACCTTCTGGAACGGGCGGATCGTCATGGCACAACGAGGCGACGTCGTGAGTTGCGACGCCATCGGGTTTTCGGCGATGGCGTCACCCGAACTGGACTCGCGGGAGGCATGGGCTGCAAGCCGGGCCTCGGTGCAGGAACGGCCGGACCGGACCCGACGAACTGCTGACACGCCGTCCTGTGCCGTGGCCATGATGCGTCGATGGTCGATGTCGGGTGGCTGCTGCGGATCGGCGCGCTCGCCGGGATCGTCGGGCTCGCCGGCGCAGCGCCCGCCCAAGCGCTCGCTGCGCCGGTCGGGCCCGGCGCCCTCGTGTGCCTGACGACGAACGACGGGCCGGCCGTGACGCTGCACGTCGCGGAGGTCGACGGCGAACGCCCGGCTCGCCCGTTCTGGATGGGCCGCGGCAACGCCGACGTGCTGGTGCGCCTCGATCAGGACCAGCTGCTGCTCGCGAGTTACGGCGAACCCTACGCCCTCGTCGTCGTCGACCTCCGCGCCGGGACGTCGCGCCTGCTGGCGGACGGGTGTCCGCACGACTTCGTCGCCGTCCATGGCGACGACGTGCTGCACCTCGGGGATGCGCGCGAACGCGCCCCGATACTCCCCGACAACTTCCTCTACGCGACGCCCTGGCGAGGTGCTGGCGAACGGCGTCGCCTCGCCGACTGTCGCGCCGCCCGCATCGCCCAGGTCGCCGGCAATCTCGCGATCCTGATCGCCGAGAACGAGGTCGCGGTCTGGACCGTGAGCATCGTCAACGGCACGGGCCGCGAGGTCTGGCGTCCGCCAGATGGCGCCTCCAGCCTGCGCGCGGCGCTGTCACCGGGCGGCCAGCGCCTCGCGATCGGCTGCGTGCTGCCCGGCACCGGCAAGGGCCACCTGACCGTCGTCGACCTCGGCGCCACGAAGGTCGTGCGCGAATGGACCGACCTGCCGATCCAGGTCTCGCCGCTGTCGAGCCAGACGCCGAGTCTCGAGGTCGGCTGGCACGACGACCACGAGGTGGTCTGCTCGGAGACCCGCAGCGATCCACGCGGCTTCGCCGGCGACTTCGTGCACGTTCGCCGCCGCCTGACCGACGGCACGATCGTCGACGAGTCCGTCTACGCATCGATCGGCCTGTGGCATGCGCCGCCGCCGAAGCCGAACGCCCGGCCGGCGACCGACCGAGCCTTGTTCGTGACCGAAGAACGGGGTGACGTCGTCCGCCTGCTTCGGGCCGGGACCACGACCCCGCTCGCCGAGTTCCAGCGGGGAGCAAACGCCTTCCGCGACGTGCGCCTGGCGGATGACGGCCGGAGCGCGGTCGACATCGACGGTCGGCGCCAGCGCTGCACGTTGTTCACGGCGCGGGCGCCGAACGGCCGCGAGCTGCTCGCCCAGGCCGGCCACGACGTTCGCTGGCTGCCGGCGGTGCCGCAGGCACGCTGACGCCGGGCACCACGGCGCTGCTTCCCCGTTCCCTTTGCGGGGAGCGTCGCTATGGTCGACGCGCTGCATGGTCGTGTGCGCGCGCTACCGGCTGCAGCTTGCCTTCTTGCTGGCTGCCGCTGCCGCCTGCGCGAGCGGTCCGACCCTCGCGCGCGTGGTGACGGTCAAGGAAGGGCAGCCCACGCGCATGCGCCTGTTCGCCGGAACGTCGCTGGTGCTGTCGCTGCAGAACGAGAGTTCGATCGCTGCCGGCGCGCTCTACGGCGAAGCGCGCAGCCCGAAGGAACTCGGCGCCAAGGTGGTCGACGACGTCGATCTGCAGGCGTTGCTCGACGTGTTCGCGGAGCGGGGCATGTTCCCGCAGAGCCTGCCCGACGTGCCGGCCGAGGCGCGCGACGTGCTCGTCGTCGAGAGCGGCGGCCAGCGCTGGTTGTGGGCGCGCCGCGGCCTGGCCGGCGACCCGGCGGCGGAGCAGGCGTTCGGCGACGCCCGCGGCTACTTCCTCGCCCTCTACAACAGCAGCATCGCCTACCACGGTGCCGGCCAAGGCAAGCCGAACTTCGGCAGCGAGAACCTGCGGGCGCGCTCGTCGGCGGCCGACGCCCGCACCCGCCTCGAACAGCTGCGCAGGGGCCAACGGTGAGCGCGCCGCGCCCCGTCGCCGCGCTCGCGATCATCCCGGTGCGGGTCGGGAGCCAACGTCTTCCCGGCAAGGCGCTGCTGCGCGAGAGCGGCCAGGAGCTGTTCCTGCACACCTGCGACCAGGCGAAGAAGGCGCGCAACATCGACCGCGTCGTGGTCGCGACCGACGACGACGTCGTCGAGGCCGCGAGCAAACGCGCCGGCTACGGGGTCGTGCGCACGAGCCCGGCGTGCCGCACCGGGAGCGAACGTTGCGCCGAAGCCGCGGCGGCGATCCCGTGCCGCGCGGTGCTCGACATCCAGGGTGACTGGCCGGAGGTCGCGCCGATCGACCTCGAGGCGATCGTCGACCAGTTGCTGCGCGGCGAAGCGGTGACCAACACGCTGTGCGTGCCGCTGACCGATCCCGAGGTCGCCGCGAACCCGAACGTGGTCAAGGTCGTGCGCGGCAGGAACGGCAAGGCGCTGTACTTCTCGCGCGCGGTGATCCCGTTCGTCAAGGAAGCCGCCTACCCGCTGCGGCGCCACATCGGCGTCTACGGCTTCCAGCGCGACGCGCTGCTGCGCATCCCCGGCCTGCCGAGCAGCGGGCTGGCCGAGGCCGAGAGCCTCGAACAGTTGCGCTTCCTCGAGAACGACCTTCCGATGCACGTGCTCGACGCCCGCGGTGATCCGTGGGGCATCGAGACGCGCGCCGACTACGACGCCTTCCTGACACGACTCGCAACCAAGAGCCCGACCCGATGACCAAGTACATCTTCGTGACCGGCGGTGTCGTGTCCTCGCTCGGCAAGGGGCTCACCTCCGCCGCGATCGGCTGGATCCTCGAACGCAACGGGCTGCGCGTGTCGATGCAGAAGCTCGACCCGTACATCAACGT
>DDSQ01000087.1 GCA_002343845.1 Planctomycetes bacterium UBA2386
GGCGGCGCTAGGGTCGTGCCGCACGACCGCCGTGCCGCCCCCCGACATCCGTGCCCGCCGATGCCGCCATGGACCGCACCGACCACATCCTGATCGTCGATGACGACACCGAGATCCGCACGCTGCTCGGCCGCTACCTCGAGAAGAACGGCCTGCGCGCGACCGCGGTGCCCGACGGGCGGGCGATGTGGCAGGCCCTGAACGGCGCCGCCTTCGACCTGGTCGTGCTCGACCTGATGCTGCCCGGCGACGACGGGCTGACGCTGTGCCGGGACCTGCGCGCACGCTCGTCGATCCCGGTGATCATGCTGACCGCGCGCGGCGACGAGACCGATCGTGTCGTCGGCCTCGAGATGGGCGCCGACGACTACGTGCCCAAGCCCTTCGGCGCGCGCGAGCTGCTGGCCCGCATCAAGGCCGTGCTGCGCCGCGCGCGCAGCTTGCCGCACAACCTGCAGCCCGATGACGCGCCGCACTGGCGCTTCGGCGACTGGCTGCTGGACACCCGGCAGCGCCGCCTCGTCGCGCCCGACGGCTCGCCGGTGGAGCTGAGCGGCGCCGAGTACCGGCTGCTGCGCATCTTCGTCGGCCACCCGAACCGCGTGCTGAATCGCGACCAGCTCGTCGAGCTGACCCAGGGCCGCGAGGCCGATGCGCTGGACCGCAGCATCGACGTGCAGGTCAGCCGGCTGCGCCACCGCCTCGGCGACGACCCGCGCGAGCCGCGTCTGATCAAGACCGTGCGCGGCGAGGGCTACGTGCTGGCGGCGCCGGTGCAGGCGGTGGCGGCATCGGGTCACGATTTGCCGGCGCCGGGACCGACCGCCGCAACGCCCCCGGCACCGACACCGGGTGCCGCGCGACAGGAGCGGCGATGACGACGTCCACGCCCGCGACGCCGGCGGGGGAGGGCGCTGGTGCGAGCGCCGCGAGCCGCGCCCGCCGCGCCGGGCAGGCCCGGCTCGCACGGCTGCTGCCGCAGTCGCTGTTCGGACGGCTGGTCGCCGTGCTGGCCGGCGGGCTGCTGGTTGCGCAGCTGCTCAGCGCGGCGATCAACTTCGCCGAGCGCGAGACGCTGCTCGTCGCCTCGGGCGGGATGCGGCAGGCGCAACGCATCGCCGATGTCGTGCAGCTGCTCGAGTCGACGGACGCGGCCGCGCGCGAGCGCATCGTCGCGGTGCTCAACGTGCCGCCGCTGGTGCTGTCGCTGCACGATGCCCCCGCCGCGCCCGCCGCCGGGGCGTCGGACGAGGCCGTGCGGGTGGCCCGTCCGGCCCGCATGTACCCGGCCATGCTGCAGCGGTTGCTCGGTGACCGACACGAGCTGCGGGTCGAGTTTGCGTCCGTCGATGCGGCCGCCCCGTGGGCGCGTGTCCCGGGCAGCGGCCCCGGGCCGCGCGGCATGGGGCCCGGGATGATGGGTCCGGGTGCGACGGAACCCGGCGCCTCGGCAGCGGGCTCGACGCGCCAGGACGCCGGCACCGACGGCCCGATGGGCCCCGGGACGATGCGCGGCCGGATGATGGGCCCTGGCCCGGGCTGGGCGCCGGGCGCCGTGGTGCTGCGCACCCAGGTGCGGCTGTCCGACGGGCGCTGGGCTCGCTTCGACGCCGCGGCACCGGCTGCACCGCCCGGTGTGTCCTGGCGGCTGGTGGCGGCGCTGGGTGTGCTGCTGGCGGCCGTGCTCGGCCTGTCCTACCTGGCGGTGCGCTGGGTCACGCGCCCGCTGCACCTGCTGGCCACCGCGGCCGACGAACTGGGCCGCGACCTGCACCGCCCCCCGCTGCCGGAGACCGGCCCCCTGGAGATTCGTGGTGCCGCGCGCGCCTTCAACACGATGCAGTCGCGGCTGGCGCGCTACGTCGACGACCGCACGCGCATCCTCGCGGCGATGTCGCACGACCTGAAGACGCCGCTGACGCGCATGCGGCTGCGCGCCGAGCTGCTCGACGACGACGAGGCGCGCGAGCGTTTCGAGGCCGACCTCGCCGAGATGCAGGCGATGGTGCAGCAGACGCTGGACTTCATGCGCGGCCTGGGCGGCGGCGAGGCGGCACGACCGCTGGACCTGGACGCGCTGGTGGCCGCGGTGCAGGCCGGCCAGCGCGCGATGGGCCGCGACGTCACGGTCAGCGGCCGCGCGCTCGCGCCGTACACCGGCGTCGAGTCGCTGCTCAAGCGCTGCCTGGGCAACCTGGTCGACAACGCGGTGCTCTACGGCAGCCGCGCCGTCCTCGTCGTCGAGGACGCCCCCGATGCCGTGACGCTGCGCGTCCGCGACAGCGGCCCCGGCATTCCCGAGGACCGTCTCGAGCAGGTCTTCGACCCCTTCTTCCGCCTCGAGGCCTCGCGCAACCGTGCCACCGGTGGCACCGGCCTGGGCCTGACGATCGCGCGCAACATCGCGCAGACGCACGGCGGCGACATCGTGCTGCGCAACCGGGCCGAGGGCGGGCTGGAGGCCGTTCTGACGCTGCCCCGGGCGCCGGCGACGCGCCAGGCTTGAACGCCCGCTGGCCTCGGCAGGCAACAGCATCGCCGACCGACGCTCGAGTACCGCAGCGGTGGACGACCCGGGACGGCGGCCAGGCGTGCCAGGCGGGTGACCAGCGGGTTCCACCCGTGCGAACCCCAAGGCGTATGAGCGGTGCTCGTGTGGTGCGCGCCGTCACGGCGCGACAGGGGCCGGGTTGCGGTAGAACCGCGGCATGCGCAGCAAGTCAGGGCCCGGCGGCCTCGTCTATTCCACCGAGGGCGGCCGCATGTGCCCCGCCTGTCGTCAGCCGGTGGCGGCCTGCCGGTGCGCGCAGCGCGCCAAGCCATCGCCAGCCGTCGACGGCGTGGCCCGCGTGACACGCGAGAGACAGGGCCGGGGCGGCAAGACCGTGACCGTGGTGCGCGGCCTGCCGCTGGACGCCGAAGCGTTGGCGATGCTGGGCAAGCGCCTGCGCACCGCCTGCGGCACCGGGGGCACCGTCAAGGACGGCGTACTCGAAGTCCAGGGCGACCATGCCGACCGTGTGCTGGCCCTGCTGCTGGCCGAAGGCCACCGGGCCAAGCGCGCGG
>DDSQ01000094.1 GCA_002343845.1 Planctomycetes bacterium UBA2386
GACCCATGCGGCAGCATTCGAGCGCCATCCAGCAGTTGTTGCGCTTGGCCATCGACACGTGGAAGTGCTGCATGGTGCCGGCCTCCTTGAGCTTGCCGAGCCGCCAGCACAGCAGTTGCGCCTTGGTGATCTCGTTCGCCATCCACACCAGCTTGTTCTGCACGAGCTGGAAGCGCGCGATCGGCTTGTCGAACTGGATGCGCATCTTGCTGTAGCGACACGCCTCGTCGAATGCCGCCTGGGCAGCACCGACGACGCCGAACGCGATGCCGTAGCGCGCTTGCGTCAGGCAGCCGAGCGGGCCCTTGAGGCCCTCGACGTTCGGCAGCATCTGCGACTTGTGGATGCGCACGTCCTCGAGCACCAGCTCGCTGGTGTCCGAGGCGCGCAGCGAGAACTTGTTCTTGATCGGCTTGCCCCGGTAGCCCTTCGTACCCTTGTCGACGAGGAAGCCGCGGATCACGCCGTCGAGCTTCGCCCAGACCACCGCGACGTCGCCGATCGTGCCGTTGGTGATCCAGTACTTGCTGCCGTTCAGCACGAAGTGGTCGCCGTCCTTGACGGCCTTCGTCAGCATGCCGCCGGGGTTGCTGCCGAAGTCGGCCTCGGTCAGACCGAAGCAACCGATCAACTTGCCGGCCGCCATCGCCGGCAGGTAGCGCTGCTTCTGCTCCTCGCTGCCGTAGGCCCAGATCGGATACATGCACAACGAGCCCTGCACCGACACGAACGACCGCAGACCGGAGTCGCCGCGCTCGAGTTCCTGGCAGATCAGGCCGCTGGCGATCGGGCTCAGCCCGGCACAGCCGTAGCCCGTGAGCGACGCGCCGTAGACCCCCATCTCACCGAGTTCGGGGATCAGATTGGTCGGGAACGTCGCGGCGCGGTTGTGTTCCTCGATCACCGGCATGAACCGGTCGGAGACCCACGACCGCACCGTGTCGCGGATCATCCGCTCCTCGTCGCTGTAGAGTTCGTCGACGTTGTAGAAATCGAGTGCCTTGTAGAGATCGCTCATGCTCTTGGAATCCGCGGGCGAAGCAGGATAGACGCGTGCCGGTGCCAAGGAAAGCAACCGCCGTGGCCCGCCGGGCAGCCGTGATCGTGGAGACTCGGCGATGACCGCCGTCGGCAGCACGTGCCCGCACTGCGGCTACACGAGTCGCGGCCCACAGTGTGGAGCGTGCCGCGGCACCGTGCTGGCCCTCGACGGCAGGCGCCATCTGCCCCCGCCGCGCGACGACCGTCCGCGCGACCTGTTCGCCGGCCTCGGCAACGTGCGCGCCGCCGCAACGGCGATGCTGCACGGTCGTGAATACGTCGGTGCGCTGCGCGTGCCGGTGGTCTGCAACCTGCTCGCGTTCACGGCGATTGTCGGCGGCGGCTGGCTGCTGCTGTCGCCGGTGTTCGCTGCAGCGTTCGCCGGCGAATGGCCCCTGCTCGACAGCCTGCGGATGCACGTGGCCCCGTTCGCAGCCGACGTCTGGCTGCTGACGACCTGGCTCGTGCTCGGCCATCCGCTGCTCGACCTGTTCGCCGGCGAGGCGCAGGCGGGACTGCTCACCGCGACCGAAGCGCGCGTGCTGATGCCACCGCCGAACCACGCTGCTGGCGACGTGGAACGCCACGGCGGGCTGCGGCTGCGCGACCGCGCGCGCGTCGTGGCGTTCCTGCTGGTGGTCTGGCCGGTCGCGCTCGCCGTGGCCCTGGTGCCGTGGATCGGACTGGTCGCCGTCGTGGCGCTCGGCAGCGCCATTGCGGCGGTGGTCTGGTTCGAGGCGCCGATGGCGCGCCGCGGTCACGCCCTGGCGCCGCGCCTGCGGCTGCTGCGCGCGCATCCGTGGCGCGCGCTCGGCTTCGGCCTCGGCGTGCAGCTGGCGAGCGTCGTGCCGTTCGTGAACCTGCTGGCGCTGGCCCCGATCGCGACGATCGCCGCGACGGCGAGTTGGCTGCGCTTCGTGAAGGTCAGGGCTGGATCGTGACCGTCAGCCCCGGCGACGTCGACCAGCCGGAGAACGACGGCGCGCAGACCGTCGGGCTCCATTGCCAGGCCGCCTGCACGTGCACGAAGGCCGAGGCGAGCGCCGTCGTCGGCGGAATCGGGAACGCGAACGAGCCGATCCCGGCACCGTCGGCGATCGAGGTCGCCGCGACCAGCAGCGACGACAGGTCGAGGTGCAACAGGATGCCGTAGCCGAGCGGATCCGATCCGGCGACGTCGGGCTGCAGCGCGAACCCGTAGAGGCCGATCGATGCCGGCGGTGCGTTGGTGCAGCGCAGCGTGAACGTCGGGTTGCCGACGACCGGCGAGTTGTTGGCCCACAACGCGTGCGGCCCGCTGCAGCCGGCCGTGCCGACGCCGTACGAGGCGAGCCCGGCGAAGGCCGGCGTCGCCGGCACGATCTTGTAGACCTTGCCCGCGAAGTCGCAGACGTAGAGCTCGCCGTAGCCGTCCTCGCCGAACCCGGTCGGCCCGATGAGGAAGTGCGGCGACGGCGGCGTCAGCTCCGCGGTGCGGTTGGTGAGTTGCGTGATGCCCGTGCCGTTGCGGCGGAACGACCACAGCTGCACGAGCATGTAGTCGCCGTAGAAGTAGGTGCCGCGCAGGTCGGGGATCGCCGAGCCGCGGTAGACGTAGCCGCCGATGATCGCGTGCGCGGGCGTCGGCGTGCCGTAGTTGTGGATCGGCAGGGTGAGCGACGGCGCGTTGCAGGTGCACAGCGTCGAGCTGGCGCAGATCGAGCCGGACATGCAGGCCCAGCCGTAGTTGCGGCCGCCGACGCCGGCCGGCTCGAAGTCGACTTCCTCGCGCNNTCCTCGCGCTGGCCGCCGACGTCGGCGATCCACATGTCCCCGGTCAGACGATCGAAACTGAACCGCCACGGGTTGCGCCAGCCGAGCGACCAGATCTCGTCGAGTGGATCGCCCGGGCCGACGAACGGATTGCTCGGCGGGATGCCGTAGGCCAGCGGCGGCTGCGGGTTGTCGACGTCGAGGCGCAGCATCTTGCCGATAAGACTGTCGCCGCGCTGCGCGTGGCCCTGCGGATCCTCGGGCCACAACGGCGCCGTGCTGCCGCCGTCACCCAGGCTCACATAGAGGTAGCCGTCGGGCCCGAACGCGAGCATGCCGGCGTTGTGGTTGCCGTGCACCATGGGCTGGGTCAGCAACACCACGCCGCTCGCCGCATCGGCGAGGTCGGGGTTCCCGGCCGACACCGTGTAGCGACGGATCTGGACGCGCGGGTACGGCTGCGTCGAGTGGAAGACGAAGAACTGGCCGTTCTGGGCGTAGTTCGGGTGGAAGGCGAGGCCGAGCAGGCCGTTCTCGCCGCCGAACTGGATCAGGTTCGGCGTGGTCGTCATGTTGAGGAACGGCGTCGCGAGCAGGACCCCGTTCTTGACGATGCGGATGCGACCGGGCTGCTCGACGATGAAGACGCGCTCGAGGTCGCCGCGCGGCGACACCGCGAGCACTGGCCGCGACAGGCCGGATGCGAAGAGCTGCAACTGCAGCGGCGTCTGGGCGAGCGCTGACGCGCCCACGACGGCGAGAACGGCGACGAAGTGGCGGAGTCGCATGGCGGAGGAATGGTAGCCGCCTGCCGTCCGGGCGGCGCTCCGGGGACCCGGAATGAGCGCCGCAAGCCCCCGGCTCCGGGCCGGGCGACCTTCGCTTCGTGGTGCCGCACGGCGCCAACTCCTAGCCTTGCCCGCCCCCATGACGCGCCAGATCCTGGTCACCAGCGCCCTGCCGTACGCGAACGGCCCGATCCACCTCGGCCACCTCGTCGAGTACATCCAGACCGACATCTTCGCGCGCTTCCAGCGGCTGCGCGGCCATCGGGTCGCCTACCTGTGCGCCGACGACACGCACGGCACGGCGATCATGATCCGCGCGCAGAAGGAAGGGCGCACGCCCGAGGCGCTGATCGCGGCGATGGCCGACGAGCACCAGCGCGACTTCGCGGCGTTCGGCATGTCGTTCGACCACTACGGCTCAACCAACAGCGACACGAACCGCGCGGTCGCCGCCGGCATCTGGCGCGCGCTGCGCGCGGCGAACCTGGTCGTCGAGCGCAACGTCGAGCGGCTGTTCGATCCGGTGCAGAAGACGTTCCTCGCCGATCGCTTCGTCGTCGGCACCTGCCCACGCTGCGGCGCTGCCGACCAGTATGGCGACAGCTGCGAGAAGTGCGGCGCGACCTACGCGGCGACGGAGTTGAAGAACCCGCGCAGCGTGCACTCCGGGGCGGCGCCCGAACTGCGGCCGAGCCGGCAACTGTTCGTGCGGCTGCAGCCGCTGCAGCCGTTCCTCACCGAGTGGACGCAGCGGAGCGGCGCCTTGCAGGCTGAGGTCGCGAACTACCTCGCGGGCCACTTCCTGAACCAGCCGCTGCAGGACTGGGACGTGTCGCGACCGGCACCGTACTTCGGCTTCGAGATC
>DDSQ01000144.1 GCA_002343845.1 Planctomycetes bacterium UBA2386
GCGACGCCTCGTCGAACACCACGAGGTCGAAGCGCTGGCCTGGCTGCGCGAGCAGCTGCGCGACGGTCAGCGGGCTCATCAACATGCACGGCGCCAGCTTGCCGAGCAGGCCCGGGACCTCGGCGAACAGCCGCCGCAGCGGCCGGTGCTTGCGCTGCTTCTTGATCTCGCGCTCGAGGATGCCGAGCTCGCTGCTGGCGACCGTGGTGTCGCGCAGTTGCGGCAGCGCTGCCGCGAGACGCGCCAGCACGACGTCGCCGGCGAGGCGGATCGCGCGTTCGTCGAGGTCGCGGAACGTCGCGATCGCGCGCTCGTGGTCGAGGCCACGGAACGTCGCGAGTGCCGGCTCCCGTTCGTGGACCGCATCGAGCCATGCCCGCAGCCACGAGGCGCGGAACGTCGGCACCAGCGCGCCCGTCGCGATGTCGCCGCGCGCGTGGGCATCGAGCAGCGCCGCCAACCCATGACTTCGCGCCGGCATGGCGACGGCGACGAACGCGCACCAGTCGCGCAGCGTGCTGCCCGCCGCCGACCACTGCTGCGCGCGCGCCTGCACGTGGCGCAGGAACCCGGGTTCCGCCGGAACGCCGAACGCCGCACGGTCGTCGAGGTCGAACAGCAATCGCGTCGTCGCGAGCGCGGACTGGAGCGCGGCCTCGGCGCCGCGCAGCGCGTCGAGCTTCGGCGGCAACGACGCGTCACCGGCCGCCAGCGACTCGAGCAGCCGCGCGATCGCCGCGAGGCACGCGGGGTCGGGCGCTTCGGCCCCGGCGCGAAGTCGCTGCACGGCCGCGCGCACGTCGACGATCCACTGCCGGAACGCGGCGAGCTGGGCCCAGTCGGCAGCGCCACCGTTCCAGGCCGCGCCGAGCGCCGATGCCGCCGCCGTGCACGCTGCGAGCGTGCGCTCCTGGCCGCGCACGCGCACCGCGGCGACCAGATCGTCGCGCAGTGCTGTCGCGCGACCGAGCGGCCCGAGCGCGAACGGTGCGAGCTCGGCGCGCGGGCCACGCAACCGCCACCACCGCACCAACACGAACGAGTCGGCGGATCGCGCGTAGGCGCCACCGAGCCGATCGAGGTCGGCGCCGAGGAGTTCGCGGCGCCACCGCGAAGCCAGCGGCCCCCACTCGGCGTCGCGGGCCGTTCCGGCCTCGACCGCACGCTGGAGTTCCTTGGCGAGCGCTGGCCAGTCGGCGACCCGCAGCAACGCGGCCGGCGGCAGCGGCCGGCGGCCGAGCAGTTCCGCCAGATCGCGCACTGCCGCGAGTTGGTCGCGGCTCGGCCCACGCGCGCCGAACAACGGCTCCAGCGCCAGTTCCTGCACGACCGGCGGCAGCGCCTCGGCGCACGCGACGGCGGCGCGCGCGAGGGCCGCGGCCGACGGCGCCACTTGATCCTGGATCGCCGGGCGCCAGTCCGACCGGCGCACGCCCCACCACGGCGAACGGCACGGCACGCCGACCGAGGCCGCGGCCGCCGCCACCGCAACGACCGCGGCTCCGGCCGCCACCACGCGCGCGGGTCCGCCGGCGAGCACTTCGCCGACGTCCACCCGCGCCGCAGCGCGCAGGCCGACCAGCTCCGCCATCGCACCGAACACCGACACGCCGTGTTCGCGCGGCCGATGCAGCTCGTGCACCAGGCGGTTCAACGACGTGCGCGCGGCGTGCAGGTCCGCGGCGACCTTCGCCCACTCCGCCGGCTCGCGCCGCTGGCCGACCGCGAGCGCCTTCTGCAACTGCGCCAGCGCCGCCTTCGGACCGGACTTGCTCGAGTGCAGCTCGAGGCAGAACGGGCCGAGCCCGACCTCGGCGAGCCGGCGCTGCACGACCTCGAGCGCCGCGCGCTTCTCGGCGACGAACAGCACGCGCTTGCCGTCGGCGAGCGACTGCGCGATCAGGTTGGTGATCGTCTGCGACTTGCCGGTGCCCGGCGGCCCTTCGAGTACGAACGACCGCCCGCCCGCCGCCGCGAGCACCGCCGCGAGCTGGCTGCTGTCGGCGTCCTTCGGACACAGCACCGTCGCCGGATCGATCGCGTCGAGCCGTTCGCGCGCGAACTCGGGCGCGTCCTGCGCGAACGCGGTCCCGGGCCGTTCGACCAGATGCTCGAGCACCGGGCTCTGCAGCAGGTCCTCGCGGCCCTGCAGGTCGAGCCACATCAGGTACTTGGTGAACGAGAAGAAGCCGATGCACGCCGTGGTCTCGACCTCCCACCGGCTCTGCCCGAGCACGGCGCGGCGGAACGCGTCGAGCACCGCCGCAACGTCGACGCCGAGTTCGCTCTCGGGCGGCGTCTCGCCGAGCGGCACCCGCAGTTCGAAGTCGCGTTGCAGGAACTGCAGCAGCGTGCGGTTGAGGCGCGGCTCGGCGTCGTCGAGCACGAAGCGGAAGCCGTCCTGCACCGACAGCCGTTCGATCACCAACGGCAGCAGCAGCAGCGGCGCGCGGCGGGGCTTCTGCGACTGCGGCGTCTCGAACCACTTCAGGAAGCCGATCGCGAGGTAGAGCGTGTTGGCGCCGGTCTCTTCGAGCGACGTTCGCGCGTGGCGGAAGATCTCGACGAGGCGGTCATCGAGGTCCTCGGCATCGAGGTCGGCCCGCAGGCGTCCGGCGCGCAGTTCGTCGGCGAGGTACTGCGCGAAGACGTCGCCACCCGCGCGCTGCGAAGCGAGTTGCAGATCGCGTGGATCGCCGCCGCCCGCGACCGCGGGCCGCGCATGCACACGCACGCGGCCGCCCTGCTGCAGCTTGTCCTCGAGCGCGTCGAGGTCGTGGCCGAGCAGCGGCACGGTCTTCTTCGTCGTCGCGAAGTTGAGCAGCCGGTTGAACAGCGACAGGTCCAGCAGCTTCTGCTGCCACAATTCGAGGCGGTCCTTCGGCGGTGCCTGCGGCGGCAGCGGTTCCCCTTCGGCCGCGGACGCCGGCGACGCGGGCGGCGCCGCGGGTGCGGCCGGGCCTGCTGTCGCCGGCGCGACGGGCGGGCCAGCCGGGGCCGCCGGCGCGAACGAATGCGTGCGCGCCGGCAGCGGCCGGATCCCGAGGCGACGCGCCGCCGCCACATCGATCGCAGCGACGAAGTCGGCGTCGGCGGCGAGCCGGGCGACGCCGGCGGCCACCGCCGCGGCGAACGGCCGCGCGCCGCCGCGGCAGACCAGCGTGCTCTCGACCACGACCAGCGCGTCGAGCTGCGCCCGCTTGCGCAGTTCCACCGCCGGACCGATCTCGACCTCGGGCGCCGAACCGTCGACGAGCCAGGCGCCGTGGAACGCGTGCCCCTGCACGACGACGACGAACGGCCGCAGCCCCGCCTGTTCGAGCACGGCGGCGTGCAGCAACGCGAGATCGAGGCAGGTGCCGAGCCGTTCCCCGAGCACCTGCTCGGGCGTGCGCACCTTCTGGCCCGCCCGCTCGAAACTCGCCGGCGCCGCGACGTAGGTGATCCCCAACGTGGTGATCGCCTCGTGGGCGGCCTCGACGATCGCGCGCGCGCGCGCCGGATCGCCGGACTGGTAGCCGTCGAGCGCCGGACGGCCGGTGCGCGCCCCGAGCCGCGCGCCGACGTCCTGCAGCAGCGGCGCCAGCGCCGGGTGGTTCGGCGACACGAACGCGGCGAGCAGCGCGGGCAGTGGCGCCAGCCCCGGCCACTCGTTGTAGGCCAACACGTCGATCGCACTGCGGTGCACGGCGAGCCGTTCGCCGCCGCCGTCGACGGTGACGACGAGCGCGGCGCGCGTGCGTTCGATCGCGTTCGCGAACGCCTCGGCGTGCAGCGGCACGTCGGGCAGCGTGAGCTCGTGCACCGCCCCCGGCGCGAGTTCGGCGAGGCGCAGCGCGAGCGGCGTCGCGAACCCGGCGAGTTCGACGGTCACCTGCAGGTCGCGCCGCGCGACCGGGCTCTCGTTGCGCAACGCGAGCCGCCGCAGCCACGGCACCGCGTTCTGCTGCATCGCGTAGCACAGCGCCGGCGCGTGCTGCAGTTCGACGATCACTCCCGTGGCGTTCACCGCGCAGACGCTATGCGGCGTGCGCGGCCGGCTCTACTGGTTCCTCGCCCGTTGCGGGCGGCGCGGCTCACCAGGCGCCGACGACGCCGCTCGCCGCGTTCGACAACACCGCCCCGTACGGGTTGGCCGTGATGTCGAGGACCATCGCCTGCGAGTGGAACGAGAAGCCGATCGCGTTCGGGGTCACCGGGATCGCCCACGTGAAGCTGCCGGCACCCGCGGTGAGGAAGAACGCGGTCAGGAACTCGGTGCTCGTGCGCAGCACGCAGCCGGTCAGGCCGACCGACGTCAGGTCCAGCGGCAGCGGGTTTCCACCCCAGACCTGGTCCGACTGGCCGAACGCGACGAGCGAGAGGTTGTTGCCGAAGGCGTAGGAGAGCTGCAGCGTGAACGCGCTGCCGGCAACCGGGCGGCTGCCGTTCGCGGGGGTGAGCGTCGGTGGGCCGAACGGGCCGCTGCATCCCGGACCGGTCGGCGTCCACGTCGAGCGCGACCCGACCTGGTACTCCCACGTGGCCTGCTCGACCGCGGTCCAGAAGCCGCCGAACTTCACGATGCGATCCCGCGCGCTGTCGTAGGCGAGCGAGTAGGCCATCTGCGCTGGCGGCCGAGGACTGCGCGTGTCCTCCTGCCAGTCGACGCCATCCCAGACCCACACGGTGTCGTGGAACGTCTGCCCCGGCACCATCTCCTGGCCACCGAACACCACCACCAGCTGCTCCTGGGCGTCGTACGCGCCGCCGGCTTCCATCCGGCCGGCCGGTGGGTTCTGCGGGAAGCGCTGCTGCCACGCCGAGCCATCCCAGGTCCAGGTGTCCCTCGGCGTGCCGATCGCGGCGCCGAAGTTGCCGCCGAGCAGAACGACGTTGCCGCGCGCCGGGTCGCCGACGAGGCAGGCGCCGATGCGGGCGGGTGGCGAAGTCGGCGACGCGCGCTGGAGCCACGTTGTGCCATCCCACTCCCAGGTGTCCGCGAGCATCGGCGTGACCGTGAAGCCGACGCCACCGCCGAACAGCACGCACACGCCACGCAGCGGATCGAACGCCATGCAGGCCCCGCGCCGCGCGGGCGGCCGAACTGTCGGCTGCCGTTGCGTCCACACGAGACCGTCCCACTCCCACGTGTCGTCGGTGTCGATGCCGTTGCCGCCGCCGGTCGCGCCACCGTGCAGGACCACGCGACCGCGCGCGCTGTCGTAGGCCATCACGTGCCCCAACCGCGCCGACGGCGCGACGGGCGTCACGGCCTGGGTCCACGCCGCCCCATTCCAGGTCCAGGTGTCGCCGAGGTACGTGCCCTGGAACCCCCAGCCCCCGAACAACACCGTGCGCGCGTTCGCCGCGTCGTAGACCAGCTCGTGGTGGGCGCGCGCGGGTGGCTTCGGCGTCAGCAGGGAAAACTGCTGCCAACCGGACTGTGCGATCGCTGCGGGCGAGCACGACGCGAGCAGAAGCAGCCGTAGCGAACTCGAGAACGGCATCGTGAAGATGGTGTGCTGGCTCCCGGAGGCGGTCAACGTGGGGCGCGCAGAGCAACCGCTGGACCGCGACGCCATCGTCCGCCTTCGGGCGCGCCACTGCCGAGCGATGTCACGCGCGGGTGACGACAGCCTGCGATCAGGTCGTCCGACCTGGCGGCAACGTGCAGCGACGGTCGAGGTGCGTGTAGCCGCCGTCGACGAACACGACCTGGCCCGTGGTGTGGGCACTGCGTGGCGAGGCGAGGAACACGACCATCGCCGCGATCTCCTCGGGCGACGTGAAGCGCGCGCCGAGCGGGACCGACTGCGCGATGCGCGAACGTTCGCCGGCCGGATCGGGCCGCGTCGCCAGCCACGCCTCGTACATCGGCGTCCAGACCTCGGCGGGCACGACCGCGTTGGCGCGCACACCGTGCGGCGCCAGTTCGACGGCCCACTCGCGCGTCAGCGCCAGCAGCGCCCCCTTCGCCGCGGCGTAGGCCGACGTGCCGCCTTGCCCGGTGACCGCGACCTTGCTGCCGATGGTCACGATCGCGCCGCGGGCCCGCACGAGATGCACGCGGGCGTGGCGCAGCAGCGCGTGCGCCGGCAGCAGGTTGTCGCGAAGCGAACCGAGGAACGCATCGTCGCTGGCGCCGATGCCGACGCTGTCGTTGCGGCCGGCGTTGTTGACCAGCACGTCGACGCCGCCGAGCTGCACGGCCGCCGCGATCGCCCGTGCGCAGGTCGCGTCGTCGCCGAGTTCGCCGCCGACGAAGCGCACCGCGGGCAATGCAGCAGCCATCGCCGTGCCAGCGGCGACGTCGCGGTCGGCAACCACCACGCGCGCGCCTTCGGCGAGCAGCAGATCGACGATCGCGCGACCGATGCCGCGGCAGCCGCCGGTCACCACCGCCACCTTGCCGTGAAGGCCGAGGTCCACGGTCACCTGGCCGCGTCGGCGGTGTCGGCGGCGACCACCGGGTTGCGCAGCACGCCCAGCCCGTCGATCTCGACCTCGCAGACGTCGCCGGGCGCGAGCCAGATCGGCGGCTTGCGGAAGCAGCCGACGCCCGGCGGTGTGCCGGTCGCGATCACGTCGCCCGGTTCGAGCGTGATGTCGGCGCTGATCGACGCAATGAGCTGCGGGATCGTGAACACCAGCTGGTTCGTGTTGCTGTCCTGCAGCGTGCGGCCATTGACGCGCATGCGGATGCGCAGCGCGTGCGGGTCGGCGATCTCGTCGGCGGTCGCGACGAACGGTCCGAACGGCGCGAACGTGTCGCACGACTTGCCGCGCTGCCACTGGCCATCGGCGAACTGGAAGTCGCGCGCCGACACGTCGTGGAAGCAGCAGTAGCCGAGCACGTGCCGCAGCGCGTCGGCTTCGGCGACGCGCGAAGCACGGCGGCCGATCACGACGCCGAGTTCGGCCTCGTAGTCGGTCTGCGTACTGCCGCGCGGGATGCGGATCGGGCCGCCCGGCCGCTGCACGCACGTCGTGAACTTGCTGAACAGCAGCGGGCGCTTGGGCAGTTCGGCGTTCTGCTCCGCGGCATGGTCGCGGTAGTTGAGGCCGATGCAGAGGATCTTGCCCGGCCGCGGCACCGGCGCGTGCAATGCCACGGCCGCGAGGGCGTGCAGCGCACCGGCGGTGCGCAGCCGCTCCCGTTCCCGTGCATCGGCGGCCACGCGAGCGACCGCGACCCGCGCCGCGGCGAGGAACGGCTGCGCCAGATCGAACGCATCGTGCGACGCGCGCAGCGGCGGCAACGCGAGCGTCGCGTGCGTGAGGTCGACGACCTGGTCGGCGTCGAGCAATGCCCCGGGACACGGCGGTCCGGCGGCGATCGAGAAGGCGACGAGTTTCACCTCGGCAGCGAACCGGATCGCAGGCGGCGCGGCAACCGCCGCGTCCGCGAACGCTCCGTCACCGCGCCCGCTCCGCTTCCCTGACGTCCGGGTGCCGCGAACACCCGCAGGGAGGACGGCTCACGATCCGACGACCACCTCGACGGCGTTGCTCCACGCGACGCCCTGCGGCGTCGCCGGGTCCAGCACCGCGGCCTGGAAGCAGGCGCTGGCGCCGACCAGCGACGGCGACGGCAGCGACAGCGCGAACTGGAACGCGCCATCCCCCGCCACGCCGCTGCTGCCGCTCAACGGCAGCACGGCGGTGGCGACGATCGGCGTGAACCACAGCGTGCCCCCCAGCAGCGAGGACTGCCAAGGCGTGGTCCCCGCGCCGAGCACGGCCACAGCACCGCCGAGGCCGTTGGTCAGGTCGATCGAGAACGTTTGCCCGATGCGCGGGCGACCGTTCCCGGCCAGCTTCGGCACGAGGCCGCCGCTGCCGGCGATGCCAGCGCCGTAGGGCCACGAACCGGCGCCGAGTTCGTGCACGGCGACGCGGCCGGCGTTGGCGAGCGGTGCCAGGCTCAGGGTCGATCCGAGCGCGAGCAGCCCGCCCTGCATCGCGATGCCGGTGGTGTGGAACACGCTGCTCGGCATCACCGGCGTCACGTGCTGCGACGTCCACATCCCGCCGATGCGGCGGTAGTGATGGACCCGGTCGCCGCCCGATTGGGTGACGATGAGTTCCTCGCCTTCGATCGCGAGCCGGTCCACGAAGCCGACCGCGCCGGGCGGCGCGACGACGAAGCCCTCGTGAACCCAGCTGCCGCCCTGGTGGACCCAGATGTCGACCCGGCCGATGGACGAACCCTGCACGCAGTGGCGATCGCCGACCGCGATGCGAACGCCGTCCGTCGCGACGATCTGGCCGAACGCGGCGCCGGTGCCGATGAGCGCCGAACCGACGTAGCCGGGGCTCGCGTTCACCACCGACAGCTCCTGCTCGAGCACCGGCTGGTCGTTGACGATCCGGTAGACGACCGCGCGCCCCAGGCTCGCGCTCGCCGAGCTGTTGCCGATGGCAGTGCCGACGACGAGCACGCCACCGCGCATCGCCAGGGCGATGCCGATCTCGTCGTGGATGGCCGCCCACGGCGGCAGCAGCACGGCCACCTCGGTGACGACGCCGCCCTGATCGCGGAACAGCGAGACCCCGCCGGTGCGCACGAGCGACGGCGGCACCCACGTGTGTGGGGCGCCGACCGCGATCCACTCGCCGTCGGTGGCGATCGCATGACCGTAGTAGGCGGCGTACTGCGCCGCACTTCCGACGAGCTCACCCGACGACGTCCACTGCGTGCCACTTCGCCGCAGCAGCCAGACGGTATTCGCGGTCGGATTGGCGCTGACGACCAGCCGGTCGCCCGCGAGCGCCACGTGGCGGCCGAAGGTGGTGTTGAAGCCAGTGGGTGCTGGCGAGGAGATCTTCTGTTCGAGCGCCCACGTGCCACCTTGATGCCGCCAGACGTAGACCGCGCCACCGGGCGACGTCGCCAGGTCGACCTGGATACCGCCGGCCGCGAGCGTGTCGCCGTGCAGGGCGACCGAGCCGCCGACCCGGGCGTCGGCCTGGGGATCCGGCCACGTCAGTTCCTGCAGGCGGCAGATCTGCGCGCCTGCCGGGACGGTCAGCAAGGCGGCGACGACGAGACGAACGGGCGTGTGGTTCATGGGCATTCCTCGGGGATGCCCGCAAGGCGACGAATGCCCGCGGGCTCCATCAGGAATCCCCCAGTCCGGGTTCCAATCACGCGATCGTGATGGGCGCAGCACCGAGACGACGCTTCTGGGTGCTGCGTGCTCGCCGTCGCTACTCTCCGCGTCATGGTCCCTGCGCCGGATGAGCCGCTACCGGGCGACGTGACCCGCTGCCTCGCCCGCCTCGGGGCCGGCGACGAGCTGGCTGCCCACGAGCTGCTCGACCTGCTCTACGGCCACCTGCGGCAGATCGCGGCCGGCGCGATGCGCGGCGAACGTCCTTCCCACACGCTCGACCCGACCGGGCTCGTGCACGAAGCGTGGCTGCGGTTGTTCGGCCACGACCCGCGCCGCTTCGCCGACCGCGCCCACTTCCTGCGCGCCGCCGCGCGCGCGATGCGGCGCGTGCTGATCGACCATGCGCGCGCGCGTGGCCGGCAGAAGCGCACGCTCGACCCGGCCTCGCTGCCGCTCGACGCCTGGCTCGACGGCGTGGCCGCGCGACGACTCGATCTGCTCGCCCTCGACGAAGCGCTCGACCGGCTGGCCGAAGTCGACGCCGAACTGGCGCGCCTGGTCGAACTGCGCTTCTTCAGCGGGCTGTCGATCGCCGAGACCGCGGCCGTGCTCGCGCGTTCGACCGCCAGCGTCGAACGCGACTGGCGCTGCGCCCGCGCCTTGCTGCAGCGCCTGCTGGACGGAGGGGCTGTGTGACGCGCGAACGGCTGCAACGGCTGCGTTTGCTGCTGGGCGAAGCCCTGGCCTTGCCGGATGCGGAACGAGAGGCCTTCGTGGCCGAGGCCGCCGCGAACGACGGGGCGATCGGCGCCGAACTGGTGGCGTTGCTCGCCGCCGCGCAGGCCGACGATGCGCGGTTCGAACCGCTGCTCGCCGAGGCACCCGACGAAGCACCACTCGCCGCAGACCAACGCCTCGGGCCGTGGCGACTCGTCGAGCGCCTCGGCACCGGCGGCATGGGCGAGGTCTGGCTGGCGGCGCGCGCCGACGGTGCCTACGCGCACGAGGTGGCGATCAAGCTGCCACGCACGTCCGCGCGTGGGCCGACGGCGTTCGCCCGCTTCGAGCGTGAACGCGCCCTGCTCGCCGAACTCGAGCATCCGGGCATCGCGCGCCTGATCGACGGTGGCTGGACACCCACAGGGAGGCCATGGCTGGCGATGGAGCGCGTCGAGGGTCGAGCGATCGACGAACACGCCGCCGCTCTCGGGCTGTCGGCCCGGGAACGCGTTCGCCTGCTGGTCGCCGCTTGCCGGGCTCTGGCCGCGGCGCATCGTTCGCGCATCGTCCATCGCGATCTGAAACCGTCGAACGTGCTGGTGCGGGCGGACGGCGTCGTCGTGATCGTCGACTTCGGCATCGCCGCCGCACTCGACCGCGCCCCCACGCCGGCCCTGGCCTACCTCGCGACGCCGCGATACAGCGCGCCGGAACAACTGCGCGGCGAACCCGCGACGACGGCGGTCGACGTCTGGTCGCTCGCGGTGCTCGGCCGCGAACTGCTCGGCACCGGCGCCGACGACGACCTGCGGGCGGTGTTCGCCGCCGCCACCGAGCCGGACGCCGGCAAGCGCACGCCGTCGGCCGACGCCCTGGCCGCCGACCTGCAGCGTTGGCTCGACGACGAGCCCGTGCTGGCCCGGCCGCCGTCGGCCCTCCACCGCTTGCGGCTCTGGCGACGGCGCGCCCCGAAGACCGTCGCCGCCGTCGCCGCCCTGGCGATCGCAGTCCTGGGCCTGCTGGCGACGACGACCACATTGTGGCGCGCCGAGCGCGCCGAGCGGCAACGCGCCGCGACGGCGCAGGCAGCGCAGGCGCAACGGTTCGCGCAGGTGCGCGAGCTGGTGAACCACCTCGTGTTCGGCGTGCACGACCGGATCGCGACCCTGCCGGGGGCGGTGCCCGTGCGCGCGTTCGTCCTCGAACGCGCCGAACAACATCTGGCGCTGCTCGCCGCCGATGCCGAGCAGGACGCTGCGCTCGCCCGCGAGTGGATCGGCGCGCAGCTGCGCCTGGCCGAGGTCCGCGGCACGCGCCAGCGCGGTCATGTCGGCGACCAGGCCGGCGCGATGCGGTCGGCGACCGCCGCGGTGCTCCTGGCGACCGCGTGGCAGCAGCGGCAGCCCACCGAGGAGTCATGGGCCCGGCTGGTCGCACGCGGCCGGTGGCTCACCGGTGACTTGCAGCGCGCGCTCGGCCGTCTGCAGGACGCCCGCGCCGAGTACGAAGCCGCGCGCGCGCTGTTGCCCGACACGGGGCGCGGTGGCGACGACACGTGCCGCCTGCGCGGCGTGCTCGAGTTGCAGCTCGCCAAGGTCGAACTCGCGCAGGGCGCCGCCGAGCGCGCGCTCGTCCGACTGGCTTCGGCGGTCACCGACCTCGATGCACTCGTCGCGAAGCTGCCGGACGAACGGGAAGCGCGGCGCGATGGAGCACTCGCCCGTTCTGAACAGGGCTACGCCTTGTCACAACTCGGCCGCGACGCCGAGGCCGCGGCCGCGTGGACGACCGCCCACGAACAGCTCACGGCCCTGGTGGCTGCACATCCGTCCGACGCGCAGCTCGCGCGGGATCTGCTCGAAGTCGAGATCGAACTGGCGGTCGCGGCGAGCGGTCCGGACGCGCCGATGCGCGCCGAACGCGCGCTCGCTGCGGCGCGCGCGCAGCTCGCCGCCGACACCGCCAACGTGATGGCGCAACGCACGCTGCAGCGCGCCCTGCTCCGCACCGCTCGCGCCGCGGCGGCACGCCGCGACCACGCCCTCGCTGCCGCGCGCTACCGGGAGGCGGAGCCGCTGCTGGTCGCCACGCATGCCCTGCTCGCCGAGGACCATGCGACGCGCATCGACCTGGCCGAAGCCCTGATCGGCCGCGCCGAGGCCGATCGCACGCGCGGAGCTGGCGACGACGTGGCCCATGCCTTCGAAGCCGGGCTCGCCCTGCTCGATGCCGATGCCGCATTGGCCGCGGGCGACCACTTCACGGGCAACCTGCTGACGATGGCCTGGGTCGGACTCGCCAATCTCGAACTGGCTGGCAGCGACCTGCCCGCCGCGCGGCGCCGCATCGAGCCGTGGTGCGCGCGGGCGGCCGCGTGGGCCGAGCGGTTCCCCGACCTGCCCTGGCCCCTGCGCCACCTCGGCGCCTTCGAGTACGCCTTCGGCACGCTCTGCGAAGCGCTGGCCGCCGACGCGGCGCGGCCCGTCGCGTCGCGGCTCGCCGATCTGCAGAGCGCGCGAGACGCGTTCGCCCGTGGGCTGGCGGCAGCGGAGCGGCTGGCCGCGGCGGGGCGACTGCGCGGAGCGGACGCGGCGATCCCCGGATTCTTCGCCAAGGACCTCGCGCGGGTGGACGCGGCGCGCGCCGAACTGGTCGCGCGCCAGGATCACTGAGGCGCTCCGGCCAGCGCGAACGGGCGCGCCACGGGCCACGCGCCATCGCCAGCTCACAGATCGCCGATCGACAGCGTCACCG
Organism: Planctomycetes bacterium UBA2386; assembly: GCA_002343845.1. The sequence goes on from DDSQ01000144.1 coordinate 12,573, forward strand.
CGTTGCTGGTGATCAGCCCGAACTCGTTGGCCTCGGGCACCAGCGAGCCGCTCTGGCTGTAGACCTCGAAGCCGAGCAAGAGCACGTTGTTCGGGATCGTGAACGTCGTCGTCGCCGTCGGATGACCCGACATCCCGGTGACCGACTCGACGCCGGTGTGCAGCCAGCAGCCGGTGATGCCGGCCGGCGTCAGGTCGATCGGCGGCACGTACTTCGTGAGACTGAGCACGTTGAGCGAGCCGAGCGTCGTCGCCGGGATGCCGCTCGTCGTCAGCACGACGGTGGTGCCGAGGTAGGGCTTCGTCGCCGCCAGCGACAGGCCGCCGCACGACGCGCCGAAGGTCGGGCTGCTCGCGACCACGCCGGTGTCGAACACGTGCAACTCGCGGCCGTTCGTGCCGTCGTGCGCAGCGAAGAACATCTTGCCGCCCGGCGTCACCGCGAACCGGCTGTTGACCAGGTGCGAGCCCGGGTAGCCGTTCGCTCCTGGGCTGCTCGACGCGCTGCCGACGCTGACGTCGTGGAACAGCTCGGTGATCGACGCGCCGTCCGTGCGCCAGAGTTCTTCGCCGAACGCGTTGGTGGCCGAGAAGAACACCCAGCGGCTGCCGACCGGCGTCAGCACGAACGGGAAGCTGCCCCACGCGGGCACGCCGCCGACGTAGAGGTCCGCGAGCATCGCCGTGCCCGCCGCCGTGCCGTCGCTCGTCCACAGCTCGTAGCCGTGCGCGCCGTCGAAGCCCTGGAAGAACAGCTTGCCGTTCTGCGCGGCGAGTTGTCGCGGAGCCATCGTCGTGCTCGTGACCGCGGTCGTGCCCGCTGCCGTGCCGTCGGAGATCCACAACTGGCTGAGCGTCGCAAACGCGACCTGCTCACCGAACGAGGTCAGGAAGAGCGGGTTGCTCGAAGAAGCACCGCCAGGGCCGGGCACGATGTCCTTGACCAGCGAGGTGCCGGCCGCGGTGCCGTCGCTGACCCACAGCTCGCGCCCGGCCGTCGCGTCGGTCGCCGCGAACAGGAACTTGCCGGTGCTGCCGAGCTTGGCGAAGGCACCTGGAATCGAGCCGGCACTCGTGGAGGAGTGGATCTCCTTCACGAGCCAGGTGCCGGCGGTGGTGCCATCCGAGCGCCACAGTTCGAAGTTGGCGCCGGTCTCGGCTGCGCTGAAGTAGCACACCCCGTCGATCTCGGTCAGCGACGTCGGGAGGCTGCCGAACAGGCCGGCGCGGATGTCCTTCACCAGGGCCGTGCCGGCGGCCGTGCCGTCGGTCGCCCAGAGTTCCAAGCCGGTAGTGCCGTCGTTCCACGCGAACAGCACGCGGCTGCCGACGGTCACGAGCTGCGCGGGCGAGCCGAAGGGCGACACGGCGTCGAGCACCGTGATGATCGTCGTGCCCGCGGTCGAGCCGTCGGACGAGTAGAGGTTCACGCTGGTGCCGTCGAAGGCGGCGAAGATCGCTGCGTCGCCGAGGACCGTGATCGCGGTGATCTCCGACCCGGCGGAACCCGGGTTGAGGTCGGCGACGAGGTGGGTCTGGGCGGCCAGGGAGACGGCGGTCAGGAGGGCGGCGAACGGGACGTGGGTGGCGCGGTTCATGGGAGCCTCGATGGGGTTTCCCCCGGAAGCGACCGCGACCGCCCGGATGTGACCGCATTCCCGCCGCGGCGGGGAAACCCCCGTGGCACGCGGGCGCCGGTCAGCCCGGGCCGACCAGCAACACGTGCAGCGCCTTGGGCCCGTGCACGCCGACCACCAGTTCGAGCTCGATGTCCGCGGTGCGCGACGGCCCGGTCACGAACGTGATCGTGCGCGACGCCGGCGGGCCGGCGGCCGGGCCGCGCAGCACGGCGAGCGCTTCGTCGAAGCCGCCGAGCAGCCGATCGACGGGCAGCAACGCCACGTGCAGCGGCGGCAGCAACGAGGCGAGGCGATGCTGTTCGCACGCCGAAACGAGCACCAGCGTGCCGGTCTCGGCGATCCCCCACTGCGCCATCGTCACGCCGGCATCGGCGGCGAGCAGTTCGGCGCGCGGCGCGTCGTGCGGGACCACGCGCACGTCGGACGCCAGGTTGGAGGGCAGCGCCGCGAGTTCGCGCGCGTCGCTCGTCGCGACCGAACGTGCGCCCGCGGCGTCGAGCAGCTCGCCGGCGCGACGAAGCGCCGCAGCGATGTCGTGGCACCGCTCGACGACGCCGCCGACCTTGGTCAACACCGCAGAGAAGCGGGCGACACGCTCGGCGACCGGCAGGTTGCGCAGTGCCACCAACGCCGGCAGTGCGGGCGGGGTGAGCGCCCGGCCCGCGCGCAGCGCCCCGAGGATCGCTTCGCGCGCACTCATGCGCTGCCTCCGCGCCAGGTGTCGCGGAACGACTTCGGCGCCGGGCGCGGCACCTCGCGACTCGACGACCACGCCCGCAGCGGCGCGAACAGGCGCGTCGCGAACGGCAGCCGCTGGCCGAACCGCGCCAGCGCTGCCGCGAAACGGAAGCGCCGCGGCCCGCGCAGGAACCACGACCACAGCCGCCAGAACGTCCGTTCGCCGAAACGCCCGCGCGCGCCGGCGACCGCGCGCTGCCGCAGTTCGAGCAGCAGCGACGGGATGTCGATCTTCACCGGGCAGACGTCCTTGCAGGCGCCGCACAGGCTCGACGCGAACGGCAGCGCCTTGGCGGCGTGCATGCCCGCGAGCTGCGGCGTCAGGATCGCGCCGATCGGACCGGGATAGACCGAGCCGTAGGCGTGGCCACCGATCGACTGGTAGACCGGGCAGGCATTGAGGCAGGCGCCGCAGCGGATGCAGGCGAGCGTTTCGCGCATGCGTTCGTCGGCGGCGATGCGCGCGCGGCCGTTGTCGAGCAGCACGATGTGCAGTTCGCGCGGCCCCTGGCCCGCGCGATCGGGACCGGTGAGCAGCGACTGGTAGGTCGTCAGGTGCTGGCCCGTGCCCGACCGCGGCAGGAGACGCAGGAACACGTCGAGGTCCTGCCAGCGCGGGATCACCTTCTCGATGCCCATCACCGCGACATGCACGGCCGGCAGGGTCGTCGTCATGCGCGCGTTGCCCTCGTTCTCGAGGACCAGGATCGATCCGGTCTCGGCGACGCCGAAGTTGACGCCGCTGATGCCGAGATCGGCCTGCGCGAAGTGCGCGCGCAGCCGCTGCCGCGCATGCGCCGCGAGCCGCTGCGGATCGCTGCTCGGTGGGATGCCGAGCTTGTCGACGAACAGCGCCCCGATCGCTTCCTTCGTCTTGTGGATCGCCGGCACGATGATGTGCGAGGGCATCTCGCCCGCGAGCTGGATGATCCACTCGCCGAGATCGGTCTCGACGGGCTCGACGCCGGCCTGCGCGAGCGCGGCGTTCAGGTGGATCTCCTCCGTCGCCATGCTCTTCGACTTCACGAGCCGCGTGGCGCCCGCGCGCGCGGCGAGGTCCCGCACGATCGTGCACGCCTCGGCGGCGTCGCGCGCCCAGTGCACGACGGCGCCCGCAGCCTCGGCGTTGGCGGCGAAGCGCTCGAGGTGCTCGCCCAGCGCCGCCAGCGTGTGCGCCTTGATCGCGGCGGCGCGGGTGCGCAGTTCTTCCCACTCGGGAACCGCCGCGATGGCGCCGGCCCGGCGTTCCGCGAACAGGTCGGTCGCCCGGCGCAGCGCCCCGGTCAACGTCGCGTCGCCGAGCGCGGCCCGGGCGTTGGCAGCGAAGGTCTCAGGGCCAGGGTGGCTCACGCCGCGCAGGATCACCGGCGGAGCCGGTGATCGCCAGCACCCACGACTTGCGCGCCCGGACTAGGATGGCGGCAGCCTCCCTCCCCACCCCCGATGCACCACCTCACCTTCGTCCTGTTCGCCCTGCTCGCGTTCGCCCTGCCGGCGCAAGACGCCGTCTCGCTGCACAGCGTGACGATCCTGCCCGCCAACCAGGTTCGGGTCGTCTACTCGAAGAACTTCGCGACGTGCGCGCACCTGCGCTCGAGCAACGCCGCGTGTTCCAGCCTCGGCGGTCTCGTGCACGCGCAGAACGTGTTCTGCACTTCGGGCACGAACGTCACGGTCGTCCTGCCGACCAGCGCCTTCAACGCCGGCCTGGCACCCGGCGCCCGCCTGCGCATGGTGCATGGCAACAACAGCGGCGTGAGCAGCAGCTGCGTCACCGTCACCTGCGACTACAGCTACGGCACCGCGTGCCCGGGCACGAACGGCGGTCCGATCCTCACTGCGAACTGCTGCCCCGCCGCCGGCACGACGATGTCGATCGACGTCACCAACGCGATTCCGAGCGGCTACGGCGCGATCGGCTTCGGCCTCGCCCAGACCAGCGTGCCGCTCTTCGGCTGCACGTTGCTGCTCGACCAGATCCTGGTGGTCGAGTCGCTGCAGTTCGACGCCAATGGCGCCTTCTCGCTGCCGCTCCCGCTGCCGGCGACGGTCAGCGGGGCGACGCTCAACACGCAGGTCTACACGCTCGACGGGCTCGGCCCCGCCGGGTTCGCCGCGACCAAGGCGGTGTTCATCCAGGTGCTGTGACGCCCCGCGGCGTCAGCCCGCCGCCAGGATCTCGGCGAGGTGCATCGCGCGCACGCGCGAGCCGCGCCGCAGCAGCCGCCCGCGGATCTGCATCAGGCACGAACTGTCGACCGCGCTGATCACGTCGACCGGCTGCGCATCCAGCGCGGTGAGCTTGTGGTCGAGCATCGCCGTCGACAGCTCGGGGAACTTCACCGCGAACGTGCCGCCGAAGCCGCAGCAGGCTTCGCCGGTGCGCAGGTCGACGAGTTCGAGTCCCTGGACGGCGCGCAGCAGCGCGCGCGGTTCGTCGTGCAGGCCGAGTTCGCGCAGCCCGTGGCAGGCGTCGTGCCAGGCGACGCGCGCCTGCAGCCGGGCACCGACGTCGGTGACGCGCAGTTCGCGCACCAGGAACGCCGACAACTCGAACGTGCGATGCGCGACCTGTTCGGCGCGCGCGCGCCACGTCGGCTCGTCGCGGAACAGGTCGGGGTAGCGGTGCACCATCGCCACGCACGAGCCCGACGGCGCCACGATCGCGTCGGCGCGCTCGAACACCGTGATGAAGTGCCGCGCCACGCTGCGCGCGTCGGCCTGGAACCCGGAGTTGAAGGCCGGCTGCCCGCAGCAGGTCTGCGCCGGGTCGAACGTCACCGCACAGCCCGCGCGTTCGAGCACGGTCGCCGCCGCGTGCACGACCTCGGGCCAGAACTGGTCGCCGAGGCAGGTGGCGAAGAGGGCGACGGTGCGGGTCATGACGGCCCGCGGACGGTAGCGGCAGCGCCAGGACAGCCAAAGCGCCTACGCCAGCATCACCACGCCCTTCACGTAGTCGGCCAGCGCGTGATCGCCGGCGAACGCGCGCGGCACCGCCGCGAGCCCCGCGTACTGGTGCGTCAGCATCGGCTCCACGCGCACCGCGCCGCGCGCCAGCAGTTCCGCGGCGCGGCGGTAGACGGCGGGGCGGCCATCGGCGTCGAGCGCGCCCGACGCGCCGACCGTCGTGACCAGCGCCGCCTCCCGCCACTGCAGCGGGTTGAGCAGCGACAACGGCGCGTCGCCATGGCCGATGCCGTACATCAGCACGGTCGCCTGCTTGCGAATCAGGCCCGGGACGGCGCCGTAGACGTGGCCCGCGCCGGTCGCGTCGACGAGGAACTCGGCGCCCGGACCACGCCCGTGCACGGCGTCCGCGAGTTCGCCGGGCAGAACGGCGCGCGCGCCGAATGAGGTCGCGAGCGCGCGCTTCCTGGCACTCGGCTCGGCGACGATCAGGTCGCCCTCGAAGCCGAGCAGCCCACGCAGCACCTGCACGAACAGCAGTCCGGCCGGCCCCGCGCCGAGCACCACCGCGGTGCGCACCGCCGATGCGCCGCGGCCGAACCGCCAACGAACGGTCGCGCGGTCGGCGCGGTCGAGCGCGTGCAGCACGCAGGCCAGCGGCTCGGTCATCGCTGCGGTCGCGAACGGCACGCCGTCCCCGAGCGGCAGCACGTTCACCGCCGGCACCACGAGTTCCTCGGCGAAGCCGCCCGGCAGGCCGGTGATGCCGTGCTCGCGGTAGTGCGCGCACTGATGGCTGTCGCCCGACGCGCAGTACTCGCAGTGCGGCGAACGACGTTCGCTCGCACAGTTGCGCCCCTGGTCGACGACGACGCGCGCGCCGACGCGCACGTCACGCACGGCGCTGCCGAGTTCGAGGACCGTGCCGGCGATCTCGTGGCCGAGGATCTGCGGCGCTCGCTCGAGCGGGATCGGCTCGCCGCGGGCATCGAGGTGGAAGTTCGCCTCGCCCGACGCAATGTGCAGGTCGGTGCCGCAGACGCCGACCGCCGCCGGCCGCACGCGCACGTCGTGCGGGCCGAGCGGCGGCGAGTTGACGTCGACCAGTTCGAAGCGACGCGGCGCGACGAGGGCGCAAGCGCGCATCACAACGACACCGACTGCTCCGCCCAGAACTGGAACTCGCGGTGCTTCTGCTCCTCGGCCCGCGCCGGCACTTCGCCGCTGGCGCAACGCAGCACGTGCGCGAACACGCGCTTGCCGACCTGCTCGATCGTCTCGGTGCCGTCGATGATGCCGCCGGCGTTGAGGTCGAGGTCGTGCTTCATGCGCTCGAAGATCGGCGTGTTCGACGTCAGCTTCAGCACGGGCGCGATCGCGTTGCCGATCGTCGTGCCGCGCCCGGTCGTGAACACCACCACCTGCGCGCCGGCCCCCACCAGTCCCGGCGTCGACTCCTGGTCGTAGCCGGGCCCCTGCATCAGGTGCAGCCCGTGCGCACTCGGCGGTTGCGCGTACGGCGTGCACCCTTCGACGCGCGTCGTGCCGGCCTTCGCCATCGCGCCGAGCGACTTGATCGTGATGTTCAGCAACCCGCCCTTCACGTTGCCCGGGCTCGGGTTGTCGTCGAGCTTGGTGCCGAACTTCGCCGCGTAGCCCTTGTACCAGTCGACGTACTCGAACACCTGGCGCGCGGTCGCCAGGTCCTTCGCGCGCGCCGCGAACAGGTGCTCGCCGCCGCAGAACTCGGGGATCTCGGTGATCAGCACCGTGCCGCCGTTCTGCACCAGCAGATCGGCCGCGTGGCCGAGTGCCGGATTGGCCGACAGCCCCGAGAAGCCATCGCTGCCGCCGCACTTGACGCCGAGCGTCAGGTGCTCGGCGGACACCTCGCTGCGCGTGGCGGTGTTGGCGATCGCCAGCATCTCGACGACGAGCTCGAGGCCCTTCTGGATCGCGCCCTGCGTGCCGCCGCACTCCTGCACGCCGAGCCAATGCACGGGCTTGTTCGTCGACAGGCCGCCGCGTTGCTTCAGGTACTTCTCGACCAGCGTCAGGTTCGTCTTCTCGCAGCCGAGGTCCATGAACAGGACGCCGCCGACGTTCGGGTGGTCGGCGTAGTTGGCGAGCGTGCGCAGCATCACGTCGAGGTTGCTGCCGTCGCTGCAGCCGCAGCCCTTGTTGTGCGGCAGCGCCACCACGCCGTCGACGTTGGGGAAGCGAGCGCGGCTCCAGTGCGTGAACTCGGCGATCATCGCGATCTGCGCCGCCTCGTGGCTGCTGCACATGCTGGTCGGCACGATCAGAACCCAGTTGCGCGTGCCGACACGGCCGTTCTCGCGCCGAAAGCCGCGGAAGGTCGCGCGCGTCGCGGGCGGCACGAGAACGGGCGGCGGGTTGTGCAGCGTCGCCGGCAGGTCGCGCACGAGCGGCACCTCGTTGCGCATGTTGGCGTGGCTGATCGGGTCGCCTGCGGCGATGCCCGAGCTGGTGCCGATCGGCTGGCCGTACTGCAGCACGAACTGTCCGGCCGGGATCGCGCGGGTGGCGAAGCGATGGCCGGGCGTCACTTCGCCGGTGATCACGAGCTTCGAGCCGTCGGAGAATGCGACGAGATCGCCAGCGACGAGCCCGGTCTTGACGATCGCGACGTTGTCCTTGGCGGAGACGACGACGGCGCACTGCGTGAGCGGGCGAGGGGACGACGAGAGCGAGGTCATCGGGTGGCGCGCGATCGTAGCGACCAGCCGCATTCCGATGCGCTCCTGCCCTGGCCAGAACGAAAGCGCGCGCGCCGCGAGTTGTCGCGAAGCCCGAGTTACCATGCCGCGCATGGCGACTCCGGCGATGCACGCACTCCCGTTCGCGCTGGCGATCGGCGCGGCCCTGGCGCAGGCCGAGCCGGTGCCGGTTCTCGACGACTCCACCTTCCGCACCCTGTGGCTGAAGATCGTGCCGAGCGAAGACGAACTCGCCTGGCGGCGCATCGCGTGGCTCGGCACGCTCGGCGAGGGCGTGGTCGCCGCCCAGGCTGCCGACAAGCCGATCCTGCTGTGGGCGATGAACGGCCATCCGCTGGCCTGCACTTGAAACAACGGCGTGGCGGCCAGACGGTCCGTCTGGTCGAACGACGCGGTGCAGGCGCTGGCGGCGCGGTTCGTCGCCGTCGCCGACGAGGTGAGCCGGCTGCAGCGCGACAGCGACGCCGAGTGCCGCTTCTTCCAGGGCTTCTGCGAACAGGGCCACTACGGCGGACGCACCAAGCCGTCGAACACGCGCCAAGGCATCTACGCGGTGACCGCGACCGGCGCCTTCCTCGCGTCGATCAACACGCGCGACGCCGGCGAGATGGCGAAGATGCTGCAGCAGGCGCTCGCGAAGTTCGAGGCGATGCCGCGCGAGCAGCGGTCGGGCGCCGCCCCCGCGCTCGATCCGACGGCGATCCAACGCTTCGAGCGCCACTTCCCGGCCGACGGTCTGGTGCTGCGCGCCTACAGCCGCGACGTCTCGCGCGTGAAGGCGACGCCGGGCTGGCGCGGTTCGGCGTGGAACCAGGACCACGCGTGGTTCCGCCGCGCCGAGGTCGCGAGCTTCGTGCCCGCGGCCGAACTCGGGGCGCGGGTGGCGATGCCGGCAGCGCTGCTGCAGCGGTTCGTTCGCGCGCACTTCGTCGACAACGTGCGCGGGCAGACGTTCGCGCACCAGCCGGAGAACGTCGTCGAGGCGGCGCTAACGCTGACGTGCGATGCGCTCGACGGCGACAACCAGATGCTGCTGCTCGAGGGCAAGGTGCGCATCCAGCGCAGTGGCACCTGGGCAACGCGCGGCTACGGCCCGCATTCGGAACAGCAACTCGGCTACGACGGCAAGCTGCTGGGTGCTGCGCGCTTCGACCGTGCGCGCGGCGTGTTCACCACGTTCCAGCTGCTGGCGATCGGCGAACGCCGCGGCGCCACCGAGTTCAACGGCCGGGACGACGACTTCGGCCCGGCACCGCTGGCCTTCGCGTTCGAACTCGCGCCGGCCGACGCGCCGCCGGTGGCGCCGTCGATGCACTGGGTCTACGGGTGGAAGTGACGCGGCGCGTCAGCGGGCGTTGGCGATCGCGTCGGTGACGCGCTGCATCGCGGCAGCGAACGAACCGTGCTGCGGTACGTCGGCCGCCACGTGACGCGAGAAGCTCCACTCGCCGGCCGGACCACGCAGCACGACGTCGAGCCGCGTGCCGGCGACACGGTCGTCGACGGCCGCCGGCGAACGTGCGTCGAACGCGCCGGCTCGCTGCAGCGACCGCAGCACCTCGTGCACCAGCTTGGCCTTCTTGCTGTCCTGCCACGACGCAGCCGTCGTCCCGCCACCGCCCTGCAGCGCCCCCTCCATTCCGGTCGGCAGGTCCCATTCCCACGTCGTGCCGGCCACCGCGAGCCGCGTCGTCCGCGGCGCGCTCGATGCCGACGCCGCTGGCCGCTGCGCGATCGTGATCGTGACGGCGGTGAGGGTCTCCGGCATCGCCAGCAGCCGCGCGCCGAGTGGTTCGTTGGCGACGGCGCAGAACCACTCGGCGAGCCCGGACTCGCGGTAGGCGCGGTCCCACGAGTTGTGGCCCACGCCGGGGTAGAGCGTGAGCAGCGGCGACCCGCCCGCCTGCTCGACCGCCTCGCACATCTCCTTCGACTGGCCGACGGGCACGACCTTGTCGCCATCGCCGTGGAACGCCCAGATCGGCATCGCCTTCAGCGCCGCCCCATCGAACGCCGGCGTCTTGTAGCCACACACCGGCGCGATCGCGGCCCACACCTTGGCGCGCTTGCCGCCGAGCGCCCACGTTCCTGCGCCACCCTGCGACAACCCGGTGAGCAACCGCCGCCGCGGATCGATGCGGAACTCCTTCTCCGCCGCCGCGAGCGTGCCCATCACCAGCGCCTCGTGGTCGCTCCACTGCGAAGGCTTGTCGGGCTTCTGCGGGAACACCACCACGAACGGCCAGCGCTCCGGCTCGGCGCGGATCGCCGGCCCGAGGCCGACCTCGACCTGCCGCTGGCCATCGGTGCCGCACTCGCCCATGCCGTTCAGGAACACGAGCAGCGGCCAGTCGCGTTCGCGCGTGTAGCCCGCCGGCACGTACACGACGTAGCGACGCTCCGTCCCAGCGACGTCGATCGTGCGCGTCAGGAACCCGGTTTCGGCCGTCGTCACGGATGACGGCTCCCGCGGCGGATCCTGGGCCGACACACCAGCGCAGGCGACGACGACGAACAGCACGTGCAGCATGCACGGGTTGAAGCCGATGGCGCGCGCCGGATCCAGCCCCGCCGCCAGCGTGGGCCGCTCAAACCGCGCCCCAGGCCCGCACGAACGTCTCGAGCTCGACGCCCAGGCCGTTGGCGATGCGGTTGATGTAGGCGAAGTAGGCGACCACCTGCGTCGCGTCGTGGATCGCGACGTCGTCGAGATCCGCCGCGCGCAGCGCGTCGACGTCGGCGACGCCGTTCGCCGCCGGCGCGCGCGCGAGCTTGTCCGCGAACGCGCACAACGCGCGCTCGACGGGGCTCAGCGCCGCGGTCCGCCAGTCGCGCGCCACCGCGTCGACCCACGCGTCGCGCGCGCCGTCATCGACCAGGTCGACGACCTCGGCACGGAGGTCGTTCGCGTGGGCCCGCAGTCAATAGACGCAGCCGTTGGCCCGGCTGGTGACGACCGCGAGCAGTTCGCGCTGCCGACGCGACAGCGGCGAGGGCCCGAACATCACCGCGCGGTAGAGCGCCATCGACGCGCGCAGCACCGCCGGATTGGGCGTCATGATGCGCACGATGTTCCAGACGCGGCCCGCGCGCTGGCGCGCCGCGTCGAGTTCGCGCCGCGCTTCGCTGCCGGCTTCGTGGTCCTCGACCTGACGGATGAACGGCATGGCGCGCAGTATGACGGTGCTGCGTGCCTCGCGCAGCGCGGCGCTCAGGTCGCCGGCAGATCGCGCGTGTCGAGCCGGCCAGCGGCGTGCAGTTCGCGGAAGCGCGCGATCGTCGCGTGCACGCCGGTCGCCAACGGCGTGTGCGGTAGCCGCGGGTACGCCGCCCGGATCGCCCGGTCGTCGAGATGGGGCGGGATCGGGATGCGCGGCCCCTGCACGCGGATCGCCCCGCGCGCCGCCGGCACTTCGTGTTCGATCGCGCGCACGACGTCGGCGACGTCGACGGTGTCGCCGTGCAGGTTGAAGACGTGCGCGCCGGGTTCGCCTTCATCCGCGCAGGCGACGAACGCGGCGGCGGTGTCGGCGACGTAGTGGAAGTCGGTCGGTCCGGAGAACGCGATCGTGTACGGGCGGCCGACCACCGCCGCCTTCATCGCCGTGGTCGGACCGGCGGTCATGCCCTGGTCGCGGCCGACGCCGTACACCGTCAGCGGGCGCAGCCCGACGCTGCTCAGCTTCTTCTCGAGCCAGTAGACGCGCGCGGTGCCTTCGTTCGCCTGCTTGTAGACGCCGTAGTGCGTGATCGGCGCGCCCGCGGCAGCCTCGGCCACCGGCACCCCGTCGTCCTCGCTCGGGCCGAACACCGCCGCCGAGCTCGCGTAGACGACGCGGTTCACACCGGCTGCGAGCGCGCTCTCGAACAGGTGGATCGTGCCGAGCACGTTCACGCGCGCGCCGAGCGGCGGATCCTGACGGCAGAACGGCACCTGCAGTCCGGCGAGGTGCACGATGGCGCGCGGTCGGCACGCGGCGACCGCCTCGCGCACCGCCGCGAGGTCGGTGATGTCGCCGGCGACGAACCGCACGCGCGCGAACGCGTCGGCGTCGAGCACGTCGCGGATGCGGCGCGCCTCGCCGCCGAGGTCGAACACCACCGGCACGTCGCCGCGCTCGACCAGGTGCTTGCAGACCCAGGCGCCGATGCAGCCGAGCGCGCCGGTGACGAAGTAGGTGCTCATGCGATGCGGTAGATGCGCGCGGCGTTGCCGCCGAACAGCTTGGCGCGGGCGACCGGGCCGAGCCGTTCGGCCCAGTGCGCGAGCAGGTCGTGCACCTGCGCGTAGTCGGCGGCGGCGACGAGGCACACCGGCCAGTCGGAGCCGAACAGGATGCGGTCCTCGCCGAACGCGTCGAGTGCGGTATCGAGGTACCAACGGAAGTCGTCGGGGCGCCACGCGAGCCACTTCGCCTCGGTCACCATGCCACTGAGCTTGCAGGCGACGTGCGGGTGCCGCGCGAGCGCGCGGAACGGCTGTTCCCAGGCGTCGCGCTGCGCCGCGGCGATGTCCGGCTTGGCGAGATGATCGAGCACGAACGGCTGGTCCGGCAGCGCGCGCACGAACGCTTCGGCCGCGCCGAGCTGTCGCGGGTAGACCAGCACGTCGTAGACGAGCCCGTGCGCGCGCAGGGAGCGCACGCCGCGCTGGAAGTCGGCGCGGGCCAGGAAGTCGTCGGGCTCGGCCTGCACGATGTGGCGCAGCCCGCGCAGCAACGGTTCGTCCGCCAGCGCCGCGACGCGTGCCGCCGCGTCGGCAGCGCACAGGTCGGTCCAGCCGACCACGGCCTTCACGAACGGGTTCGCCGCCGCGAGGTCGAGCAGGAACGTCGTCTCTTCGTCGCTGCACCGCGCCTGCACGGCGATGCAGCCGTCGACCTCGCTCGCCGCCAGCTTCGGCGCCAGGTCGTTCGGCAGGAAGTCGCGCGCGATGCGTTGCATGCGCGCGTCGATCCAGCCGTACTGGCTCGCCGAGTAGCGCCAGAAGTGCTGGTGGGCGTCGATGCGCACGGCGCGATCATGCGGCCGTGCGGCTCGGCCGCAAGCTCGGTCGCCGCGCGGTCACTTCGTGAGGAGGACCGCCAGGCGCGAGCTGCTCGTGTGCAGCCCGGTCGCCAGGTCGTAGGTCACGCCCTGGAAGTACACCGCCATGCCGGGGAGCCCGTCCGGCAGTGGCAGCGTCCAGTTTCCTGCGCTGCCGAGGATCGGCGGCAGCACGCCGAGGAAGTCCGGCCCCGCCAGCGGCACGAGGAGCCAGCAGCCGTCCTGCACTCCATCGACACCGAAGATCTGCAGGAAGGCGGTTTGCGTGGCGACGACGACGGCCGTCGCCGAGCCGGCCGGGGCGTTCGCGAACGTGACGCCACTCTGCTGGCTGCCGATCCACTGCGTTCCTTGCCAGCCGAGCACCGTCGACGTGCAAGCACTGCCGCTGGTCGCGGGCGGCGGCGTGAACGGGTAGTCACGGCGCCGCATGCGGAGGTACGAGCCGACACCGGGTTCGTCGATGCCATAGCCGGCGATGAACTCGGCTTCGTTCTCCTGGAAGCAGACGCCGCCGTGAACGCTGGTGCCGAGCCCCGTGGTCGGGTCGTCGATGTTGTCGCTGCTCAGTTCGATGCCCTGGTAGCCGTAGACGCGCATGTAGAGCGTCTCGGTCGCGTTGCTGCGGAACATCAGCGCCCAGTGGCTCTGCGAGATCGTGTCGAAGTCCGCTCCCGAGAGCTCGAGCCGCGCGTCACCGTTGCTCTGCAGCAGTCGCACGCCGAACGGGAACGACACCGAGTTGCCGTTGCCGGCGATGCGTTGCCCGTAGAACCGGTGGCCGTTGATGCCGTTCGGCTTGGCGACCGACTCGGCCTGCGTCGATGCGGTGAAGAACACCATCAGCCGGTCGTCGGAGCCGGCGAGCTGCGGCGCCATCTCGTGCTGGGACGCTTGCACGTTCGGCAACACGACCTCGGCGCCGACTGCCCATGCCGCGTCGACGCGGCGCAGGCCGATGTCCCACGTGAAGCCGCCGCCGAACGGCTGGTAGCGCTGGAACGCGACGGTCCAGGTTCGCGTCGGCCCGATCGCGACCTTGGCGACGCTCGGTCGCTCGCTGTCGACGCCGGCGACCTCGTTGACGACGAACTGGCTCACCACCGAACCGATGCCGCCGCACGCAAACTCGGCGGCGTGGATCGCGCTCGTCGAGATGTTGCTGAACGCCCCGGTCGTCTCGACCTGGTAGGCGATCAGCAGCGACGTGAACGACACCGGCGACAGCTCATGGCCGACCGACGGGCGCCACTGGTTGCGGCCATCCACGTTCGGGATCGCCACCCAGTTGCCGTCGAAACCCAGGTCGAGCCGGTCGTGCACGTGCACACGCACGCCACGCGTGTCGTTCAAGAAGTGGCGGGTGAACGCAAACGCCGTGCTCGCGGCCGGACGGTTGATGCCGAGGCTCGGCTCCAACGACGCCCAGTTCGCCGACAGATCCGTGTAGACGGCGAACGGCGCGCTGCCGTCGTCCTCGGTGCGGATCAGCCGCACGTCCGTATCGGTGCCGACGGCTCGCACCTCTGCGAACCACAGGCCCTTGGTGCCGAGCGGGTCGTGCGCAACGTCAACGGCTCCAATGGTGGTGCCGCTGGCGATCGCCACTGGCACCAACAGCGGATCCACGACCAGCGGGAACGCCGCCGACGCGAGCCAGCCGGCATCGAGCCGGAGTTCGATGCCGCCGGCGACCGGCGTCGTCGCCATCGCCCGGCGCTGGCCGTTCGCATCGATCGCGACCGCGGCGCCGTAGTGCACCCGCACCGCGCCGCCAGCGTCGACGTAGGCGATCCCGCCAGCCTCGGAGGCAAGCGGTTGCAGGACCGAGGCAACGGCGCCGCGGATCACCAGGTCGCCGGCGGCAGCCGGCCGCTGCGCGAGCACGAACGTCTGCTCGAGGCCGTCGGCGCGCACGTCGTACGCTTCGACCACGCCGCCGAGGTGGTACTCGGCCCGCAGGTCGGTGTGGCACAGCCGCGGCGCGTGGGTGACGAGTTCGAGTTCGCCGACGCGCGCGCTGGCCGTCCGCCACGACCACGTCGGCGCCGGGCCCGCACTCGCGCCGTACGGCACGAAGACCATGCCGCCGTCGAACGACGCCTTGTAGTCGTCGCCGCCGGCCCACAGGCCATAGGGCACGCCGCCGTCGTCGGCTTGCGTGTGGATGGGAACGACCAGTCCTCGGCCGATCGCGGGGGTCGCGAGGGCGTCGGCAGGTTGTTGGGCGAAGGACGCTGCGGCAACGACGGTGGTCGCGGCCACGGCACGGCAAGTTCGGTTCAGGTTCATCGGGGTCGAGTTGGAAGGAAAGACCCCCGCTGGAGCGCCGCACCCGCGCGGGAGCGGACGAGCCGGCGAATCGCAGAATCGTGGTCCGCTTGCCGCCGGCGCGGCGCTTCCCGAGAACGCGAAGACTCCCGGCACCTATGCTGGAACGCCCGCCTGCAGCCAGATGACCCTCGATCCACGATCCACACCTGATCCCGACGCACAGGGGCTGCGGCTGCAGCGGCTGGCGGAGGCGATGGACGCGTTCCTGCGCTTCCAGCGCGTCGGCGGCGACCGGGACGCGTTCCTGCGCGAACACGAGGACCTGCGCGAGTTGCTGGTGCCGATGTTCGAGCCCGACGAACCGCCGCGGACCACCAGCGACGCCCTGCTCGCGCCGGGCCGCACCTTCGGCGACTACCGGATCGTGCGCGAGATCGGCCGCGGCGGCATGGGCATCGTCTTCGAGGCCGAGCAGATCTCACTGCGACGCCGCGTCGCCCTGAAGGTGTTGCCCGAGCACCGCACCGGCGACGCGCGCTCGATCACGCGCTTCCGCCGCGAGGCGGCCGCAGCGTCACGGCTGCGCCATCCCGGGATCGTGCCGATCCACGAGGTCGGCGAGACGCACGGCTGCCACTACTACACGATGGAGTTCGTCGACGGGCGACCGCTGCACGAAGCGATGCACGACGACCGGCTCGGCGTGCGGGCCGATTGCAGCCGCGCCGCCGAGATCGCCGAGCTCGTCGCGCGCCTCGGCGATGCGCTGCAGCACGCCCACGACCAAGGGCTCGTGCACCGCGACGTCAAGCCGCACAACGTGATGATCGGCCGCGACGGCGCCGTGCGGCTGCTCGACTTCGGACTCGCGAAGGAGGCGGATGCGCTGTCGCAGTCGCGCACCGGCGAGTTCTTCGGCACGCCGCACTACTGCAGCCCCGAACAGGTCACCGGCGCCTCGGCGGGTCCGGCGTCCGACCAGTTCTCGCTCGGCATCGTGCTCTACGAACTGCTGGCGCGAACTCGTCCGTTCACGGGCGACAGCGCGCGCGTGGTGATGCGGCGCATCGAGGTCGGCGAGTTCCCGCGCCTCGACCGGGTGGCGAGCGGCGTGCCGCGCGACCTCGCCACGATCTGCCACAAGGCACTCGAGCGACGCCCCGCCGACCGCTACCCGAGCGTTGGCGCGCTCGCCGCCGATCTGCGCCGCTTCCTGCGCATTGAGCCGATCCTCGCCACCCCGCCCGGCCAGATCACGCGTGCCGCGAAGTGGCTGCGCCGCCACCGGCTCGGCGCCGTGCTCGCGACCACGGCGCTGCTGGTCGCCGTCGGCGCTCCGGTCGGCTACGCGCTGCACGTGCACGGGACCGCCGCCGCGGTCGAGCGCGAACGTGTGGTGCTGGCACAAGCCGAGGACCTCGCCTTCCGCAGCATCGAGCAGACGCTCGCGATCCTCGGCGAACGCCTCGACCAGGAGCCCGAGCCCGGCACCCGTCGGCAGCCGCAGCTGCTCGCCGTCGCGCAGCTTTGCGAGCAGTTCCTGACCCTGCGTGCGAACCAGCCTGGCCGCCAGCGCCGTGTTGCCCTCGCGTTGTGGCGCGTCGCCGGCATCCAGGTCCAGCTCGCCGAACACCGCGCCGCCCTTGCCGCGTGTGCGCGCGCCAGCACCCTGCTCGCCGCCGATCCGGACCCGGCCCCCACGGCCCGGGCGCTGCAGGCCGGCCGCCTGCTGCTGCGCGAACTGCACGCGCGACAACAGCTCGAGCCCGCGCGCGGCGACGCGGAGTTCGAGCGAGCGCTCGCGCACTGGAACGCCGTGCACGCGACGATCCCGACGACCGCCGACCTCGCGCTGCTGCACGCCGAAACGCTGGTCACGCGCGCACGCGCGCTGGCCGATCAACCCGATCGGCGACGCGATGCCGAACGGGTGCTGCTCGATGCCGCAGCCCTGCTCGCCCGGCCCGAGCTCGCCGACGACGGCGACGCGCATCAGCTGCGCGTGCGCAACGAACTGCTGATCGGCCACGTGCTGCTGGCGACCGGGCGCACCGACGAGGCGCTCGAGCGTCTGCAGCAGTTCGTGCCGCAGCTCGCCGCGTTGCCGCCGACACCGCTGCTCGGCGTCGAACTGGTGCAGGCTCGGGTCGCGCTGGGCACCGCCCTCCAGCGTCAGCGACGACCGGCCGACGCCGAACAGGTCTTGCGCGACGCGCTGGCCGCCGCTGAAACGCTGCTGCGCGAATACCCGGGCGCGCGCCAACTGCATCGCACGCAGCTGCGTGCGCAAGCGGTGCTCGGCTCGCTGCTGATCGTCCGCGGCAAGGACGCCGATGCCACGCGCCTGCTGCGCCCGGCGCTCGCGGCCGCGACTCCGGCCGATGCGGCGGCGGTGCCGCGTACCTGGATGGACGACGCCGTGCGCGCCGACCTGACGATGCAGCTCGCGACCAGCCTGATGATGGCCCCGGACATCAACACCCACGCCGACGAAGCCCGCGAACTGCTGACGCAGGCAACGGGGCTGCTGCAGGGCCTCGTCACCGAGCATCCCCACCACGTCGACTTCCGTGTCGACCTCGGCGTCGCGTGCAACGCCCTGGCCTCGCTCGCCAACGAGCTGCGGGACTTCGCGAGCGCGGCGCAGTGGGCGGAACGCGCGATCGAGTCCCAGCAGGAAGCGCTGGCACGAATGCCGCAGAACAGCCAGGCACGCACGTTCCTCGGCATCCACCACGGCCATCACGCCTACGCTCTCGGGGCGCTGGGGCGGGCGGCGCTGGTGCCAGCGGCGGCCGCGGCCGCCCTCGAGCACGCGCCGACGCTGGTCGCCACGCTGCGACTCGCCGCCGAAGGCGCGACGCGCGCCGCCGCGGCGAGCGAGGGCGAACTGGCGGAGCAGTGCGCGGCGCTGGCAGTGCGCATCCTTGCGCGCATCGGCGAGGTCCAGCGGGCCGAAGGCCGTCGCCTGCTCGCCGATCGGCGGTTCGCCAGCCTGTTGCAGCGAGCCGACGCACAGGCACTCCGCGAACGCCTGGGGGGATCGTGAGCGCACCAGCACCCGACACCATCACGCAGCGCGTGCTGCGCGTTCACCGCGGCGACCAGGAGGCACTGCATCTGCTGGTTGCCGATCACCTGCCGTGGCTCGCGGCCCAGGTGCGCAAGCGACTCTCGCCCGCGGCCCGCGCCGATGGCGACACCGACGACTTCGTGCAACGCACGCTCGTCGACGTGCTGCAGGATGGCCCGCGGTTCGCGATCGACGATCCGGCGGCGTTCCGCGCACTGCTGCTGCGCATCATCGAGAACACCCTCATCGATCGTGTGCGCTACCTGCATCGGCAGCGACGCGATCCGCGCCGCGCGCGGGCGCTGCCGAGCGACTCCGTGCTGCTGCTCGACGCGCCCATGCGTTCGGTAACCGAGCCGCCGGCCCGCGCTGCCGCGGACGAACAGCGCGAGTGGCTGCGCCTCGCCCTCGAACTGCTCGATCCCGACGACCGTGAGGCGATCCGCGGCCGCGACTGGGACGGGCTGTCGTTCCCGGAGCTGGGTGAGAGGTTCGGCGTCAGCGAGGAAGCCGCGCGCAAGCGCTACCAGCGCGCACTGCCGAGGCTCGCGGAAAAACTCGAGCTGCTGCGCAGCGGCGCCTGGCGCACGGCGACGAACGACGACGCTGCGACCTAGGCGAGCCCGCAGACCCACGACCTCGCCCTCGCTAGCATCCGGCGCACCACGATGCGCCTCGCTCCGATCCTCGGACTCCTGCTGCTCGCCACCGCCTGCGGCGACTCGCCGGCAACGCCGGAGACCCCCGGCGCGCCGGCCAAGCCGCGAGTCGCCGTGATCCCGAAGGGCACGACGCACGTGTTCTGGCAGGCGGTTGCCGAGGGCGCGCGGACTGCCGCCGCACCGGCGGGCGTCGACGTCGTGTGGAAGGGGCCGCTGCAGGAGAACGACCGGGCGCAGCAGATCCAGCTCGTGCAGCAGTTCGTCGGCGAGGGCATTGCCGGCCTGGCGCTGGCGCCGCTCGACCACACGGCGCTGATGCCGGCGGTCGCGGCCGCGCGCGCCAAGGGCATTCCGGTGGTGATCTTCGACAGCGCGCTGAACGGCGTGCCCGGCGAGGACTTCGCCAGCTACGTCGCCACCGACAACACGCGCGGCGGCGAGATGGCCGGCGCCCACCTCGGCTCGCTGCTCGGCGGCAAGGGCAAGGTCGTGATGCTGCGCTACCAGGTCGGCTCGGCGTCGACCGAGCAGCGCGAGACGGGCTTCCTGACCGCATGCAAGCAGGCGGGCCTCGAGGTCGTCGTGCACAACCGCTACGCGGGCGCCACCGTCGGCGAAGCGAAGACGCAGGCCCTCAACCTCGCCGACACGCTGCGCGACGCCCAGGGCGTGTTCTGCAGCAACGAATCGGCGACCGCCGGCATGCTGCAGGCGCTCGAACAACTGGGCCTCGCCGGCAAGGTGCGGTTCGTCGGCTTCGACAGTTCGCCGCCGCTGGTCGCAGCCCTGCGCGGCGGCACGATCGACGCCTTGGTCGTGCAGGACCCACGGCGCATGGGCGAACTCTCGGTGCAGCTGCTCGCGGACCTGCTCGCGAAGAAGCCGGTGCCGCCCGTCGTCGACACCGGCGCCGTGATCGCGACCAAGGCGAACGCCGACGAGCCGGCGATCGCGCGCCTGCTGCGATGACCGGCGGCAAGGCACGCTTGCTGCGCAGCGGCGGCCCGCTGCTCGGCCTGCTCGCCACGTGGCTGCTGTTCGCCGCGACGGCCGGCGGCACGTTCACGAGCTGGGCCAACCACGAGTTGATGCTGCTGCAGACGGCCGTCGTCGGCATCGCCGCGATCGGGGCGACGTGGATCATCGTCGGCGGCGGCATCGACCTCTCGGTCGGCTCGTCGGTCGCGGTCGGCACGATGGTCGGCGCCATCGCGCTGCGCGAAGGAGCGAGCTGGCCGCTCGCCGCCGCCGCGACGATCACCGCGTGCACGCTGGTCGGCTTCGCGATCGGCGCGCTGGTCACCGGGGCGCTGGGGCGCCTCGTGCTCGCGGCGATGGCCGCCGCACTCGCCGCGCAGGTGGTCTCGTTGGTCACGAGCGCCGACACGCCCGCGACCGGCGCGTGCCTCGCCGCCGCGGCCGTCGCCGCCACCGCGACCTGGCTGGCGACGGCGCGGCTGCGCTGGTCGCTGCCGCTGTCGCCGTTCATCGTGACGCTCGGACTCTGGGGGGCGCTGCGCGGTCTCGCGAAGGGGCTCGGCGGCAACCAGCCGGTCTACTTCTCCGGCAACGACGACATCCGCTGGCTGATGATGCCGGGCTCGACGTTCCTGCCGCCCGGCGTCTGGGCGCTGCTCGGCTGCGCGGTCGTCGGCGCGCTGCTGCTGCGTCGCACGGTGTTCGGCCGCCACGTGCAGGCGCTGGGCAGCAACCGGAACGCCGCGCGCCTCTCGGGCATCGACGTTCCCCGCACCGAACTCGGCAGCTACCTCGTCGGCGGCGCGTGCGCGGGCGTCGCTGCCGTGCTGCAGCTCGCGTATCTGTCGATGGGCGACCCGACCACCGCCCAGGGGCTCGAACTGAAGGCGATCGCCGCGGCGGTGATCGGCGGCGCGTCGCTGGCCGGTGGCGAAGGCGCGATCGCCGGCACGCTGGTCGGCGCGTTCGTGATGACGATCGTCGACAACGGCTGCACCAAGCTCGGCCTCGACAACTGGGTGCAGGAGGTCGCGACCGGCGCGATCATCGTCGGCGCGGTGGCGCTCGATCGTGCGCGCGCTGGGGCACGGCGGGCCTGACTCAACGCCGCTCGAGCCGCAGGAACGGCCACGACGGATCCGGCAGCTCCGTCACGCGGAAGTCGGCGCGGAGCTTCGCCTCGAGCGCGCTGAGTGCCGCCACGACGTACTCCGGCAGGTCGGTGCGCGATCGCCAGCTGGTGTCGAACAGCGCCCGGCCAGCAGCAGTGACCATCTCGAGCAGCGGTTGCGCTGCCTGCACGGCCTCGGTCGGCCCGATCGGCTTCGCCAGCATCGGGAACAGGTTGATCTCGTTGACGCGCGGCAGCCAGGCGATCGCGTTCGGCGCGTTGTCGTTCGCCGACACCAGCAGGCCCGTTTCGCCAAGGTGCTCCCGGATGCGCACGACACGGTCCACGAGCGGCGCGCCCGCGGCATCGAAGGCACGCACGTCGCGCCAGCCGAAGACCGCCTGGGCAGGCAGCAGCACCAACGCGACCGCGACGGCGGCGCGGGCCGGGAGGGCCGACCACGCCGCCGCGGCGAGCACGGCGGCGACGAACATCGGCCCGAGCAGGTAGCCGCCGCGTTCGGCGATCCCCCACCACAGCACACTGCCGACCAGCGGCAGCAGCAGCGCGGCGGCCACCGCGCGCAGTTCCATCGCGACTCGCCGCCAGCACGCAGCGACGAGCACGATCGGCAGCAGCAGGACGAGCGGCAGAACCACCGCGTCGCGCACGATCCCGAACACGAACGCGCGCCGCCAGCCGAGCGCCGTGGAGGCGACCCAGCCGGGATCGGGCGCAAGGCCCTCGCCGCGCATCGCCTGCACCAGCACGTGCGCCACCACGATCGCGGCGACGAAGGCACCGCCGACGCCGGCCAGCGCCCGCCACGACAGCGGCGGCGCGCAACGCCGCCGCGCGCACTGCGCGAGCAGCACCCAACCCGGCCCCAGCACCGGCGCCGTCTGGTGCGACATGCACGGCAGCACGAAGACCAGCGCGGCGAGCGCGGTCGCGAGCACCGGGCGCCGCCACGGCAGCAACAACGTCACGAACGCCGCCGCCGAGACGACCAGGAAGTGCTGCGCGTGCACTTCGATCGCGGCGGCGAAGAACCACGTGACCGGCGTCACCGCGAGCAACGCCGTGCCCAAGACGCTGGCGGCGCGCGACTGCCCGAGCAGTCGGCAGCAGCCGAACACGAACGCGAGGCCGAGCGCCATGCAGACGACGCTGGTCGCCTTCGCCGTCGCCAACGGATCGCCGTCCAGGCCCAGCAGCCCCGGCGGCACGACCGCGGCGACGATGTCGGCGATCGGCAGGTAGAGCGTGTTGTGGTACTGCCGGTAGGCGCGTTCGGGCAGGGCGGTCCAGTCCGCGAGCATCGCGCCGTCGTTGGCGTAGATGCAGCCGAGCACCGTGTACGCGTAGAGCGCGGCGACGACGGCGGCGAGACCGCAGGCGATCGCGACGTCGACCGCCAGTCCGCGCGCCGGCTTCATCGCGGCACGGTGCCTCGCGGTGCGAAACCTCGGAACCGGAAGCCGATCCGGGCGAGCGTGAACGCGGCAGCCGCGCGCAGGTTGTCGATGCCGTAGCGCACCGACGGCAGGAAGCCGATCGACGACGCTTCCTTGAAGTACTTCACCGGCATCGGCGCGTCGGCGACGGTGAACCCGTGGTGGATCGCCTGCGCCAGGAACTGCGCGTCGAAGCCGAAGGCGTCACTGTTGCACTCGAAGTCGACCTTCTCGAGCACCGCGCGCCGGTAGACACGGAAGCCGGAGTGGAACTCGGAGAGGTTCATTCCGTAGGCGAGGTTCAGCACGACGGTGAGGACGCGGTTGAACAGGTACTTCCACACCGGCATGCCGCCGCGCAGCGCCTCGCGCCGCGAACGGATGCGGTTGCCGAGGATCACGTCGCAGACGCCACGCTCCACGAAGCCGACGAAGTACGGCACCAGCGTCGGGTCGTACTGGTAGTCCGGGTGCAGCATCACCACGATGTCGGCGCCACGATCGAGCGCGGCCCGGTAGAGCATCTTCTGGTTGCCGCCGTAGCCGAGGTTGCGCTCGGTCTTCAGCACCAACAGCCCCAGGCTCTTCGCGACGGCGATGGTGTCGTCCTGGCTGCAGTCGTCGCCGACGATCACTTCGTCGCAGCTGCCCGCCGGGATGTCCGCGAGCGTCGCGGCCAGGGTCTTCGCGGCGTTGTACGCCGGCATCACGACGACCACGCGCGGTCGCGCACCAGCGTTCGGGGCAGGGACGTTCATTTGTCGCGGAAGTAGGCCTCGCGTTCGATCGCCGCAGCGACGCGACGCTCGAGTTCGCTCCAGGCGTCGCGCCACGGCGAATCCGCCGTCGGCGCGGGTCCTCGTTGCATGAGCTCGCGCGAACGCCGCGGGTCCGCCAGCAGGCCCGCACCCGTAGCGCCTTCGATGAGCATCGCTGCCAGCAACACTACCTCCTCGGTGGTCCGCGAGCCGTCGGCACCCTGCGCTTCCAGCCAGTCGAGTCCCGCGCCGGGACGGCCCATGCGAACGTGCAGCCAGAACACGCGTGTGCGGTTGGCGCGGTTGCCGCGATCCAGCCACGCCAGCGCCTGTTCGAAGTCGCCGACGGCTTCGAGTTCGTGCGCCACCATGTCACGGCGCGCGGGATCGTTGCCGGCGATGGCCGCGTTCTCGACGATGCCGCGGATCCTGGCGACGGCAGCCGGCTCGCCGACGGCGGCCAACGGCAACGCCGCCCGCGCGCG
Organism: Planctomycetes bacterium UBA2386; assembly: GCA_002343845.1. The sequence goes on from DDSQ01000144.1 coordinate 36,445, forward strand.
GTCGAACTCGCCGCGCTCCAGCCAGGCGAGCGCCAGGTCGGTCGAGGCGCGCGGGTCGCCGGCCGCGCTCGCCGCCGCGAACGACTCCGGCGTCACCTCGAACAAGAACCACGAGGCGCCTTCGTGGTCGACAGGCTCGAACCGGCGCAGCCAGTGGTAGATCGAGCCGCTGTCGAACGGGTCCGGTTCGAGCAGCGTGTTGACCTCGACCGCGACGCGACCCAACCGCGGCCCCTGCCCCGGCCCGATCACGGCGATGCCGGTGTGGCGGGCCAGCAGCGCGTCACGCCCCGAGACGACGCGTTGGTTCCAATCGCAGTTGCCGTCGGCGCAGAGGCGCCAGCCCCCGGCCTGCCCCCCGGCGAGCACGTTGAAGAAGCCGACGAAGTGCGGCCACCCCGTGACGACGTTGAAGAGCGACGCCGCGATCACGATCGAGGCCGTGGCGACCTGCAGGCGCCGATGGCGCCAGGGCCGCGCAAGGAACACCGCCGCCAGCACCCACATCGCCGGCACCACCGGTAGCACGTAGCGCACGCCCATCTGCAGCGCGCGCGTCGCGCTGCAGAAGAGGAGCACGGCGAGCGGCGGCACCAACACGCAGGCCCAGTACCCGAGCCGGTCGCGCTGGCGCGCCGCGACGACGAGGCCGAGCGCTGCCGTGACCAGCAGCACCAGCGGCGTCTTGAACACCACGGTCAGGGGGTAGTAGGCCCAGTGGTTGCCGCGCGTGGCGCCGAAGGTGCCGTTCGTGGTCACGCCCGCCCACACCGACGCGTAGTCGAGGCCGAGCACGAACGGCTCCGGCAGCAGCCCGACCACCCAACTCGCCGGCGCGGTCGTCGCCAATGCCTGCAACCACGGCGTGCGCAAGACCGGCTCGGCGACGCTGGCGAAGCGCGGCGAGGCGAACAGGTAGGCGGCATGCAGCGTCACGAGGGCGACGCCGGCGACGACCACGAACGCGAGCGCGAGGCCGGCGAGGCGCGCCGGCAGGCCGGCACCAGCACCGCGGCCCGGCCATGGCGCAAGGCCGCGCAGTACGGCACCGACGGCGATCGGCACGACGGCAGCGACGACCAGCACGGCGGTGTACTTCGTCGCGGCGACGGCGCCGACCGCGATGCCGAGGCCGACCAGCGACACCGCACCCGGCGCCCGCAGCCAGCGCCAGAGCGCGGCCGCGGTCAGCAGCGCCATCGCGGTGAACGCCACGTCCGAGGACAGCAGCGGACCGTAGGCGAGCAGCGCTGGACTCGTCGCGGCGAGGAACGCCACCCAGGCGCCGGCGACCGCACCGAGTGCCGCAGCCGACCACATCGCCAGCACCACCATCAACACCGCCGGGAACACCACCATGCCCAGGCGCGCGGCCCGCAGCGCGTCGTCGGTGCTCGCCCGCGGTTTCGTGTCGGTGAGTTGCGTGCCCACCAGGATCAACGGCCCCTGGAAGCGCTCCTCGATCTGCGTGAGCGGCTGCCGCGCGACGAGAACGCGGCCGGCGAGTTGGTAGTTGAGTTCGTCGGGCGTGCGCTCGACGCGCTGCGACAGCACGGCGAGTTGCGCGACCCCGGCGACGATGCACACCCACGTGACGGCGAGGAGCCAAGTGCTGCGACTCGCGGCAGTCATCGTCTCTTGTGCTGTAACGACGGGCGAACGGCAGAACAAGCACGCCCCGCGGCGAGCGCCGAGCACTGCGCGACTCGGCGTGGCCTTCGCCGCAATGCAGGTCGCGCCGACCCGCCGCGCGCCATGGCTTCGCGATGTGCCATAAACTGCATATTCCAGGCTCGGAACAGTGCTCTATCGTGCTTGCAACCCCGCGCGACGATCCCCAGACTCCTCGCCCCCGAACCCCACCACGACGCGGCATGACTGACTTCCACCGCCACCCGAGCAGCTACAAGCACTGGCAACTGCAGATCGACGGCGACACCGCGCACCTGCGCATGAACGTCGACCCGGCGCACCCCTTCCAGCCGGGCTACGAGTTGAAGCTCAACAGCTACGACCTCGGCGTCGACATGGAGTTGGCCGACGCTGTCCAGCGGCTGCGTTTCGAGCACCCGCAGGTGAAGGTGGTCGTCGTCGGCAGCGCGCAGGAGCGCGCGTTCTGTGCCGGCGCGAACATCTGGATGCTGGCGGAGAGCACGCACCCGTTCAAAGTGAACTTCTGCAAGTTCACGAACGAGACGCGGCTGTCGCTCGAAGACGCGAGCCGGCACAGCGGGCTCACGGCGCTCTGCGCGATCAACGCGGCGTGCGCCGGCGGCGGCTACGAACTGGCGCTCGCGTGCGACGAGATCCACCTCGTCAACGACAACAACTCGGCGGTGTCGCTGCCGGAGGTGCCGCTGCTCGGCGTGCTGCCGGGCACCGGCGGCCTCACGCGGCTGGTCGACAAGCGCAAGATCCGCCGCGACCGCGCCGACGTGTTCTGCACGATGGCCGAGGGCCTGCGCGGCAAGAAGGCGCTCGCCTGGGGCTTCGTCGACGCGATCTGGCCGAAGTCGCAGTTCACCGAGAAGGTGGCGGCGCGGGCGAAGGAACTCGCGAGCCGGCAACCGACCAAGGCGAGCAAGGGCATCGAACTGGAGCGCATCCAGGCGAAGCAGGACGGCGACAAGTACTCCTGGACCCACGTGCAGCTCGAGGTGTCCGCCGCCACGCGCGTCGCGACGTTGACCGTGCACGGCCCGAGCGGCCCGCAGCCGAAGACCGGCGCCGACTACGAACGTGCGGGCAGTGCCGCCTGGGCGCTGCGCTGCTGGCGCGAACTCGACGACGCGCTGCTGCAGCTGCGCTTCGATCACGAGCAGGTCGGCCTCGTCGTGCTGCGGACGCGCGGCGACCGCGACGCGCTGCTCGCGGTCGAGAAGGACCTGTTCGCGAACCGCACGCACTGGCTCTGCAACGAGATCCTGCTGCAGATGGCGCGCACGCTGCGCCGCTTCGACCTGATGGCGCGCTCGACCTACGCGATGGTCGACGAGCAAGCCTGCGCCGCCGGCGCGTTCCTCGAGTTGACGCTCGCCTGCGATCGCGTCTACGCACTCGACGACGACCGGGTCGCGTTCGCCTTCGGTCCGCTGAGTGCCGGGGCGCTGCCGATGAGCCACGGGCTGACGCGGCTGCAGAACCGCTTCCTCGCGCAGCCCGACCAGGGCGCGCGGCTGGCCGCGGAGGCGCCGAAGCTCGGCGCCGCCGAAGCCGACGAGCAGGGACTCTGCACCTACCTGCTCGACCCGGTCGACTGGAGCGACGACACGCGCATCGCGATCGAGGAGCGTTCGTCGTTGTCGCCCGACGCGCTGACCGGCATGGAGGCGTCGCTGCGGTTCGGCGGCGCCGAGAACTGCGACAGCAAGATCTTCGGCCGTCTCTCGGCCTGGCAGAACTGGATCTTCACGCGCCCGAACGCCACCGGCGACGAAGGCGCACTCACACGTTACGGCGCGCCCGAGAGCGCCAAGTTCGACTGGAGGAGGACCTGACCATGAGCACTGTCGACCTCGAAGCCAAGATCCCGAACAACGTCGGCCTGCGTGACAACAAGCGCCTGATGATGGCGCTCGAGAAGTGGCAGCCGAAGTTCCTGGACTGGTGGCAGAACCTCGGACCGACCGACTTCAACAAGGACAACGTCTACTTGCGCACGGCGGTCGGCGTCGGCCAGGGCGGCTGGGCGCACTTCGACTACGTGAAGATGCCCGACTACCGCTGGGGCATCTTCCTCGCCGACGGCCCCGCCGATCGCAAGATCCACTTCGGCGACAACCTCGGCCAGAAGGCCTGGAACGAGGTGCCCGGCGAGTTCCGCAACCGGCTGCGCCGGCTGATCGTGACCCAGGGCGACACCGAGCCCGCCTCGGTCGAGCAGCAGCGCCAGCTCGGCCACTGCTGCCCGTCGCTCTACGACCTGCGCTCGTTGTTCCAGGTCAACGTCGAGGAGGGCCGTCACCTGTGGGCGATGGTCTACCTGCTGCAGACGCACTTCGGCGCCGACGGCCGCGACGAGGCCGAGGCGATGCTGGAGCGCCACAGCGGCGACCAGGACAACCCGCGCATCCTGCAGGCCTTCAACTACCCGGTGACCAACTGGCTGGACTTCTTCTGCTTCACGGCCTTCATGGACCGCGACGGCAAGTACCAACTCGCGTCGCTCGCCGAGTCGAGCTTCGACCCGCTGGCGCGCAGCACGCAGTTCATGCTGGCCGAGGAGGCCTACCACCTGCAGACGGGTGAAAACGGCGTCGGCCGCATCGTCAAGCGCACCGGCGAGCTGATGGCCCAGGGCCAGGATCCGCGCAAGGTCGGCGCCATCCCGCTCGACATCGTGCAGAAGTACGTCAACTTCTGGTTCACGGGCTCGATCGACCTGTTCGGCGGCGAGGATTCGACCAACGCGGCCGAGTCGTTCGCCAACGGACTCAAGGGCCGATACCGCGAGAGCGACGGCATCTACAAGGACCCGAAGGCACTCAACGCCAGCTACACGCTCGAAGTGCCCAACGAGGACGGCAAGGTCGAGAAGAAGGACATCCCGCTGCGCCGCGCGATGAACGCGGTGCTGCTCGATGCCTACATCGCCGACTGCAAGCGCATCGTCGAGCGCTGGAACCGCGACCTCGAGAAGCTCGGCGTCAAGGAGCGGATCACCCTGCCGGATCGCAAGTTCCACCGCTACCAGGGTGTCTACGCGGGCTTCAAGTTCAACCCGGCCGGCGAACTCATCGACGAAGCGACCTGGACCCACAGCCACACCAAGTGGCTGCCGACCCAGGCCGACCGCGACTACGTCAACGCGTGCATGGTCAGGGTCACCGAGCCCGGCAAGTTCGCGAACTACATCGCGCCGCCCGCGCAAGGCGTGAACGACAAGCCGATCGACTTCCAGTACGTGCAGTTCCACTGAGCCGCCGCGCACCGCGCGCGCCGGCTCGGGCGTCTCCTCGGTGGCCGGCAGTGCGCGCGGCCACGAAGGCGCCCTCCCGGCCGGCACCGCGCCTCGCGCGGCCGATCGAAGCAACCGACATTCGAGCCGATATGACCAACCGACTCTGCTACGTCTGCGAAGGCGGCGACTGCACCGAGAAAGGCAGTGGCGACGTGTTCGACAAGCTGCGCGACCTGATCAAGCAGTTCGATCCGAACGAGGAGCGCATCAAGATCCGGCGCTACCCGTGCTTCGGCGCCTGCGATCAGGGCATCAACGTCACGCTCTACCCGGACAAGATCTTCTACAGCAAGGTCACCGCAGGCGACCTGCCGGCGATCGCGGCGCACATCGAGGGCAAGGGCGAGCCGGTGCAGCGCCTGACCGGCAAGTGCCAGCCGGACGTCGAGCAGATCATCTGGGACATGCTCGACAGTCCGTACTGAGGGTGCCGCCGGCGCGCGCCCCACGACGGGGACGCGCGCGGCCCGCACTCACTTCTTCGCCTTCGCCGCCGCTTCCGCGGCTTCGATCATCTCGGCGAGGACCTTCTCCATCTCCGCGTCGTCGCGCACGTCCTTGTGGCGGATCACGCCTTCGTGATCGAGGAAGTAGAGGGTCGGCCAGCCCTGCACGCGCCAAGTGTCGCTGATCTTCGGCGTGCTGCCCTCGTCGCGGAAGCTGCGCCAGGTCACGCCCATGGTCTTCGCTTCCTCGCGGTACTTCTTCAGACCTTCCTCGGTGTCGGTGCCATCACTGTTGACGCCGAGCAACGCGAACGGCTTGTCCTTCCACTTCTCCACGAGCGACCGCTCGTGCGGGATCATGTCCCGGCAGGGGCCTCACCAGAATCCCCAGAAGTCGAGCAGGACCACCTTGCCGCGGTAGTCGCTGAGCTTGAAGGGAACGCCCTCGACGTCGACGCCGACGATGTCGGGCGCCGTGCAGCCGACCTGCAGGTTCTCGATCTCGAACAGCGCGTCCTTCGCTTGGGCGAGCAGCTCCGCGTTCTTGGTCACCGCGGCCACGTCGCGCAGGTCCTTCTCGGCAGCCTTGCGCTGCTCGTCGGTCTGCGCCTGCTGCAGCCGCAGCGTGCCGCGCGTGATCATGGCGAGCGCCTTGCAGTCGGCGTCGGCGTGGTCGGCAGCGACCTGATCGAGCAGGGCCATCACCGACTTGCTGGCGCCAAAGCGCGTCGCCATCGGCAGGAACGGCAGCACGTCGGCGATCGCCTTGCTGCCAGCGTGTTTCGCCGCGAGCGTCTCGACGGCCTTCCGGACGGCGTTGCGCTCGTTGCTCGCGTTCTTGACGATGAACGCGAGGAAGCGCACCGCGTCGTCCTTGCCTTCGAAGGCGCCGGCGAGCTCCTGCGCGCGGCTGATGAACTCCTTCGTCGGCGGCTGCATCGCGATCGCCGGGAAGGCCTCGCCGGCCTTCTGCGCCTTCTCGATCGCGGCTTGCGCCTCGGTCTGCCAATCGCTCATCGCCTTGTTCAGGGCGGTGACCAGCTCGTCGTAGGCCGCCTGCGGGTCCTGCTGGCTCGGCGCCGGCTTCGTCTCGCCGGCTTGGGCGGCGACGAATGCGGGCGGAGCCAGCAGTAGCACGGCGGCGAGAACAGTCCGTCTCATCGGTACTCCTGTGGGTCGGGTCGGGGTGAAGGCGCGGATGATACGTGCCAGTCGGGCTGCGGTCGGTGGCGCAGGGGTGGATTCACGCCTGATGTGACTCCAGGCGAATCTCCGGGCGAGGATCGCGCATTGGCGGCACTGCTCGTTCCATGTCCGCGTCATCACCGACACCCGCTCTGGAGGCACTGCTCGGCGAAGCGCATTGGGTGCGCGACCTGGCGCGCGGGTTGGTGCGTGACGCCCATGCGGCCGACGACCTCGCCCAAGATGCGTGCGTCGAGGCGTTGCGCCGGCCTCCGGTGCATGCCAGCAACCTGCGGGGCTGGATGCGCACCGTGCTGCACAACCTGGTCCGCCAACAGCGCCGCGGCGACGTCCGCCGCATGGCCCGCGAACGCACGGTGATGACCGCCCTCCCCGCCGCATCCACGGCGACGGACCTGCTGGTCCGCGCCAACGTCCATCGCGCCGTCGTCGACGCCGTGCTCGCGCTGCCACCGGCATTCCGCGACGTCGTGCTGCTGCGCTACTTCGAGAACGAGCCGCCGCGCGCCATCGCGTTGCGCCTGCAGATCGCTGTCGCGACCGTGCACTCGCGCCTGTTGCGCGCGCACGAGCGACTGCGGCGCCGCCTCGACACCGACGCCGAAGCTCGTGATTGGCGGCAGGCCCTGCTGCCGCTGCCCGCCGTGCTGCGCAGCACGGCAGTCGCCCCTTCCCTCGCCATCCTCGCCATGAACATCAAGTCTCTCGCCGCCGCCGCGGCCATCGTCGTCGTCGGCTTCGCCGCCCTGTGGATCGGTCTGCAGGCACCGAACGCCGCGCCGGACACACCGTCCCCGACGCCACCGCTCGTGCGCGGCACCGAGGAACGCCCGGCCGCAGCACTCGGCAACTCCGACGATCCGGGCGAACGGGTGGCTGCGCCTGCCGCCGAGCCGGCAACGGCACCGCCGTCGCCGGCGCCGTCAGCGCGCACCGTGGCTGGTCGTGTGGTCGACAGCGAAGGGGCGGGCGCCGCTGGCATCGACGTGCGCGTCGGCAAAGTCGCCGGCAAGAGCGACGCGGTCGGCGCGTTCGTGGTGGCGGTGCCCATGGCCGAGCCGCTCGTCGCGACTGCCGACCATCCGGGCCTGTTCACGATCCTCGAGAGTCTGGTGCCCGCCGGCGACAACCCGCCGCCCCTGCTCGTCGTCGTCGCGCCGAGCGTTCGCGTCGCCGGATCCGTGCGCGACGTCGCGGCGGCGCGCGTGCCCGGCGCCAGCGTGCAAGTCGTCTGGCCCGCCGACCTGCGCAGTCGCCTGCGCGACGTCAGCGACGCCGCGAGTGAACGCAACGTGTCCACCGCATGCAGCACCGACGGCGCCTTCGCCTTCACCACCGGCGCCGTGCGCGGCGCCGAGCTGCTGGTGACGGCGCCCGGCCACCTGCCGGCGCGGCGGCCGGCTCCGATGCGCGACGAAGCCGGGATCGTGGTCGTGCTCGAACCGATCTCGGGCAAGCCCGGCACCGTGCAAGGTCAGGTCGTCGATGCCCACGGGCGCATCGTCGCCGGTGCGCAGGTCGGGCTCGGCAACGCCCTCGCGCGCAGCGACGAGGCGGGCAACTTCGTGATCGTCGACGACGGCCGCGGCGAAGGCCTCGCCGCCATCGCCGCGGGGCATCGGCGCGCATTCCTGGCCCGCGCCGGCGGCTTCGCAAGCCACGTCGTGCTGCAACTCGGCGGGGCGCCGCTGGCGATCCATGGCCGCGTCGTCGACCAGGACGGCAAGGGCCTGCCGGGCATCGTGGTGTGGCCCAACGACGCCACGCTGCTGTGCGATTCGCGCGAACAGGTGCTGGTCGAGGGCATCGCCCGCGGCCTGCCGACGATGAACGACCTTCGCGCCCGCTTCGAGCGCGGCGAGTTCGCCGGGCAGAACCCTCAGCAAGTGCTGCGGACGACCCCCACCGCCGGCCAGCCGTGGGTGCGCACCGGCGCCGACGGCACGTTCACGCTGGACGGCCTCGAGGACCGCCCCTACTGCCTGCGCGCCATCGACCACGAGACCTTGCTGATGTGCCAGCACGATGCGGTCCCCGCCGGGGCGCGCGGGGTGCGGCTGGTGCTCGACCAGAGCCACCTGTTCGCCGAGGTGAAGGGCGTCGTCGTCGCCCGCGACGGCACGCCGGTCCCGGGTGTGCGCGTGCAGGTGCAGATCGACACGCAGAGCCTGGCCGGTCGCACGCAACACGAACGCGCCGCCGCAGTCGCGACGACCGACGAACGCGGCGCCTTCACGTTGCCGAAGGTGCCGAAGGCCTGGGCCTACTTCCGGCTCGAGGGCGATCGCGTCATTCCGAGCGAGCCGGGTCGCGACCACAACGGCGGATTGCTCGACCTGTCGGGCGGACGACCGCACGAGTTCCGTCTCGAAGTCCGCGTGCGCATGCACGTGCAAGTCGAGTTGCTGGATCCCGCGCGCGCCGATGCGATCGCCGTGCTCGACGGCGACGGCCAGCCACTGATCCTCAACGTGTTCCAGGGTCGCAGCCGCAGCGAGTCGGCGGAACTGCGGCTCGCCGAGGGGCGTTCGCCGGTGTTCGTCGTTCCGGACACCGCGGCCGTGCTGGTGCTGCGCAAGGCCGGGGCCGACGTCGGGCGCGAGACGCTGAGCCTGCGGCCCGGCGACGTCAACACGCTGCGGCTGTGAACCCGCGCCGGCAGCGGCCGGCGCGAGGGCTCACTTGCCGTCGTTGCCGGTCGTCGTCGTCGCGGGCGGCGCTTCCGGCGGCGTCTTCGGCTTGACCAGGTCGGCGCGCGCCGGCTTCAGCTTCGTGAACAGCGCCTGGTCGATCACGTAGTACCACGGCCCGAAGCGCGCGCTCAGCTTGTCGGCCTCCTTCTTGCCCTCGTCGACCTTGCGGTCGAACTCGGCCCACGCGTCGGCGTTCTTCTTCAGCTCGTCTTCCTGCGGCAGGCGATCGCTGCGAACGTCGGCAGCGATGCCGTCGCCGCCGTCGGCGCCGCCGTCGGCGTAGCTGACGACCGCGTAGGTGTCGCCCTGGACCCACAGCACGTAGTCGTTGCCCCACGGGTCCTTCTTGAGCTCGGCGAGCAGCGCCTCACCTTCGGCCGGCTTCTCGGCCAGCTTCGCCAGCGACTCGGGCAGCTTGTTCTCGTTCTTGCTGCGGAAGGCCTCGACCGCCCGCTGGATCGCCTCGATCTGCGTGCGCGCCTCGGCGCGCTTGTCGAGCTGCTCCTTCGGCAACCGGGCACCAGCGGGCTTGCCCAGCAAGTCCTCGGCGAACTCGGCGGTGACCATCAGGTAGCGGTTGTTGCCCGGCTTGGTCGCGGCTTCGCCATCCTTGGGCTTGTCCTTCGGATTGGCGATGCCCGACGTGACCTCGTCGCCTTCGCCGAGCACGACCTCGCCGAAGCGCAGCGTGTAGCGCACGCCCTTCTTCGTCTCGAACAGCAGGTCGCCCTCGTTGCTGTAGAGCTTGCCGTCGCCCGCCAGGAAGAAGCCCTTGCCCTGCAGGTTGCGCGCGAGCATCTGGGCCTCGATGCCGGTCGCGCGCTCGAGCCGCGCGTTCAGGCCCTCGGGCTTGCGCCGCACGCCGACGATCTTGATCTGGCCCAGCGTGTCGCCGATTTCGCGCAGCTTCTCCTCGTTCGGCTCCTCCTTCTCGGCGTCGATGCCGGCGAACGTCCACTTGCCGGCGTCGTCCTTGGCGAGCACGTACTTGTCACCGGCGACGATCGCTTCCCGCAGCGTCCGACCCTGCTCGTTGACCGAGTAGTTGTCGAACGTGATCTTGGCGATGTCCCACGACGACGCCTTCAGCAGGTCGGTCTCGATCCAGTCCGCGAACTTCGTCGACAGTTCGCCGTCGATCTTGGCGCGGTAGATGCGCTTCTTGTCGGGCGAACGCACGTAGCGCACCTGCATCTTGCCCTCGACCTCCTTGCCGAGGATCAGGTCCGCCAGCACGTTGCCGGCGCTGTCCTTCATGGTGATGCGCGTGCCGCGGCCCTTGGTCTCGGCCGAGCTGTCGAGCGGATCGAGCAGCCCGTAGTCGGCGTGCCGGCCCTTCTCGTCGCCGACGACGGCCTCCTTCTTCAGGCCGATCACCAGTGCCGCCGCCTTGCCCATGCGGTCCTTGGCGTCGGCGGGGTAGCCGTCGTGCGACGGGATCGTCCAGCGACCCTTGTCGTCGCGCTTGACGACGAACGGGTACGCCGCGCCCTGCGCCTCGCGGAACTCGACGACCTCGAGCTCGGCGACCCGCGCCGGGTCGGTGAACGCCGGGAAGAACAGTTCGCCCTGGTCGGAGAACAACTCGAGCGACTGGGCCTTGGGTCCCATCGACAGCGCCAACAGGCTCAGCCCGACGGCCGCCCCGACGCACACTGCGGTCTTCATCACGTCGTTCACGATGCACCTCCCTTGGCCTTCGGGCCGCTCGCCTGACGATTCACCGGCACGATCGCCGCGGCGCGCGCATTGCGCCGCGCGAACGTCACGACGCCGAGCAGCAAGCCCGGCAGCAAGCTCAGCAACAGCGTGGTCACGCGGTAGCGGTCGTGGATGCCCTTCTTCGCGGCATCACGGTCGTGCGTGGCCTCCTCGAGCTTCTGCAGCTTCTTCTGGTCGATCAGCGCCCGCTCGTTCTCGAGCTTGCGGTTCTGCACCTGCTGCTCCTCGACGATCTTGACCTCCTTGGCCTGCTCGTCGAGCGAGGCGTCCTCGCGGATCTTCGTCACCGCCTCGTCGAGGCGCGCCTGCGCCTCCTTCAGCGCCAGTCCGGCGTCCTCCTCGGCCTTGTCCTTGGCCTTGGTCCACTGGTCCTCGAACTCGCGCTGCGCTTCCTCGACGCGGTCGAGCTTGCGCAGGATCGGCCGGCGCTTGCGCACCTCGACCAGGCTGTCGTCACCGGCCAGCGTGTCGATGCAGTTCAGGATGAACGTGACGTTGTCGAACCGCAGATCGGCCTCGGTCATCTGCCGGCGGATCTGGAAGAACTGGTTGCCGATCAGGTCGAGGTCGGCGACGTAGATCACGTCGACGCCCTTCTGCTTGCCCTCGGCCGGCTTGCCGGTCACCCGCGCGGCGATCGTCAGGTCGCGGTTGGAGCGCAGATAGCGCGCGGTCGGGTTGATCTGCGGACCCATGCCGAAGAAGTCCATCTGGAACAACTCGGACTTGCGCACGATGCCGTTCGGCTCGCGCGTCACCGCCGGCTCGCGCGAGCGCAGCAGCGGAGTGAACGTGAAGCCGTCCTTGGCGAGCGCTTCGACGTGGCCGCCCATCAGCAGGACGACGTTCTGCAGGCCGGCCGTGATCGGGCTCTCGGCCGCGAAGCCAGGGCCGCGCACGAACACGAACTCCTCGCGCAGCCCGCCGCCCGGGAAGCGTCGGTAGCTGAGATCCCACACCACTTCGCCGGCGCGGAACTGCAGCCCGATCGACGACAGCAGCCCGGCGAAGTTGCCCTTCTCCGGTCCGCCGCCGCCCATCATGCGGGCCTGCATGCCGCCCTTCTGGTCGTCGGCCGCAGTGCCCCACGCATCGAGCGGTGCCGGATCCTCGAGCAGCAGGGCCGGGTTGCCGGCGGCGAGCCAGTTCTGCAGGCGGTCCATCTGCTCCTGCTGCAGCGAGCTCGGTTGCGGCACGACGAGGCACGCCAGGCCCTCGGGGTAGTCCTTGTCGGCGTCGACGTTCTCGATCTGGTACTGCTGCTGCAGTTCGTCGGCGATCGCCCACCGCGGCTTCTGGCGGAAGGTCTGGAAGTCCATGCCGCCCATGAACTCGACGTCGGTCTTGAGGATGCCGACCTTCTTGCGCGCGACCTGCGACACCGTGCGGATGCTGCGCATCAGCTCGTACTCGATCGGCACGGCGCGATCGACGAACGGGTTGACGACCTCCTCGGTGCCGCACTGCACGACGAAGCCGAGGAACACCTGCTTGCGCGCGATGCCGCCGCCGGCGAGTTCCATCGCGACGGGCTGCGGGCGGATGCCGAAGTTCGCCTCCGCCGCGCGCGCCTCGGGCGAGAACGGCAGCGGCATCACGATGCTCTTCTCGACGGCAGCGCCACCGAGCGAATCGAACTGGTCGATCAGGTTGAGCAGCAGGTTGCGCTGCGAGACGATCGCTTCGGGCACGTCCTCGCTGACGTACGCCGTCACGTAGACCGGCCGCTGCGGGTCCAGGCTCGCCAGCAGCTTCTTGCTCTCGGCGCCGAGCGAGTGGATGCCCTCGACGGTCGCGTCGATGCGCGGCAACGCGTACACCGCGACCACCGTGCCGGCGAACGTCGCCACGGCGAACCTCGCGAAGCGCGTGATGCCGTGTGCGCCCTCGGCACCCCGCCAGTGGCGGCGCGACAGCAGCGCCAGGCCGAACGCGAAGAACGTCGCGGTCATGCCGACGAACATCACCAGGCCCGACGCCGGCAGCATGCCGCGCGCGAACTCGCGGAACTGGCCGATCGGCCCGTGCACCTGCCAACCCGGGAAGCCGAGCCAGTCGAGCAGCCAGCCGCTGCCGAGGTAGGCGGCGATCAACACGATCGACAGCAGCAGCGCGACCGTTCCCGACCCGGTGAGCTGGGTGCCGATCGTCGACACCGCCACCAGACTCACGCCGAGCAGCCAGTAGCCGACGTAGTTCGCGAACAACTGGCCGAGGTCCGGGTTGCCGAGGAACACGAGCACCAGCGGCAGGATCAGCGTGAACGCCAGCGACACCGTGTAGATGCCGACGTAGGCCGCGAACTTGCCGAGTTGCAGCTCGAGGTCGGTCGCCGGCAACGTGAACAACAGTTCCTGGGTGCCGTGGCTGCGTTCGCTCGCCCACATGCCCATCGTCGCCGCGGCGACGAACAGGCCGGCGAGGATCGGGAAGGTGCCGTTCAGCGTGTCGAGGTTGGCGAGATTGTTGGTGAAGAATGCGCCGCTCCACATCATCACGGCGCAGGAGAGGCCGACGAACAGCGTGATGAACACGTAGTTCGCGGGGTTGCCGAACCAGCTGCGCAGGTCGCGCTTGGCCACGGCGAGAACGACGTTCTTGTTCATGGTCGTGGAGGGTCTCAGGCTTGGTGGGTCAGGGCGTGGAAGGCGTTGTCCATCTGGCCGCCGCCGCGGGCTTTGAACTCGGCCGGCGTGCCGTCGAAGACGAGCCGCCCGTCGGTGACGAGCAGCACGCGGCTGGCCATCGCCTCGACTTCCTGGAACAGGTGCGTCGACAGCAGGATCGTGCGCGTCTGGCCGAGCTTCTTCACCAGCTCGCGCACGTGCCGGATCTGGTTGGGATCGAGGCCGGTGGTCGGCTCG
>DDSQ01000059.1 GCA_002343845.1 Planctomycetes bacterium UBA2386
GCTCCCCGCCCAGCACGACGGCGTGACCACTCCCCCGAAGCCCGCCGGTTCGACGACGGGCGCCGCGTCGCTGGCGCCCCGCTTCTCGGCGATCAGGTTGTGGCGCAGTTCGCTTGCCGCGGTGACGCGGAAGGACGTCGTGCCGTCGGCTTCCTGCTGCCGTCGCCACGACATCGCGATGGCCTGGAACGGTTCGCGGACCGGGGTGTAACCGCTCGCTGCGAGATGCTGCTCGAGGTGGGCGAGGGTCGCCGCGGTCGCCGCCGCGTCACCTGCAGGCCTCGGCGAGAACGCGCACAGTGTCTGCACATGCTGGGTGAGCCTGGCCTCGTCGACTTCGGCGACGAGGGCCGTGATCACCGGGTCTGGGACGATCGAACACGCCGTGGTGAGGACGGCGGTGGCCAGGGTGACGAGGTGCGCTCTCAAGATCCGGGCCGACAGTGTAGCTGCGCAGCCAAGGTACGTTCTCCCGACGCGCGCCCCTCACAACCGGACCGGCAACGCAACCGAGTTGCTCGCGTGCCACTGGCTCGGATCCGGCGAGTTCATCACGAACGCCTGCACCCACAGAGTGCGACCGATCAGGGCCGGCTGCGCCGGGCACAGGTAGCGCAGCGTCGTCGATGGCTGACCGAGCGGCACCGTGTTGGTGGACTGCGCGAACATCGTCGCCGGATCGAGCCACTGCTCGCCGTACGGCGGAATCGGTATGGCGCTGGCCGCCACCGACGGCGCCCCGAACACGAACACCAGCGGTGACCAGGTCGGATCGACGGCGGCGGCCCACAGCTCGAGTTCCCCGTGCAGGCCAAGGCGCGGCGGCAGCGCGTTCTCGAGTTGCCGATGCCGATTCCGCGCAGTGAGCTCGTCGGGATCGCCGTCGCCGTCGAGATCCGCGAGCGGCATGTCGACCATCGAGTTGTTCCAATACGGGGTCTGCCCGGTCGGCCGCACGAAAGCGCCGGTGCCGTCGTTGCGCAGCCAGTAGCCCGATACCCGGATGTCGAGATCGCCGTCGGTGTCGAAATCGGCGAGGGCCGGCCACTCCGTGACCGGAAGGGCCGGCAACGCGGTCGGAAACGGCACGAAGCTCGTGCCGACCTGACGCAGCGCTCGCACGCCTGAAAGGCCACCGGCCACGACCAGATCCGCGTGGCCATCGCCATCGAGATCCCCGGCCACCACCTGACGCACCGACAGCCCGGCCGGCAGCGCCGACGCCGTCACGTTGGTGAAGTTGCCCAGGCCATCGTTGCGGAACAGCCGCACGGTGAAGTTGGACGTCGCCATCGCCAGGTCGAGGTCGCCGTCCCCATCCGCATCGAGCAACGCGAGGTCCTCGGTCGTGTCCCCGTCGATGAGCCGCGCCGCACCACCGTCGACGAACACGCCATTGCCCTGGTTGATCAGGATCACGTCGCGCTGCTGGCCCAGTCCGTAGCCGAGCACCAGGTCGACATCTCCATCGCCATCGAGGTCGCCGCTGCGCAGCACGCGCAACGGCCGCGTCGGCGGGAGCGCAGGCGGATGGAACGCCGCGGGCAGGACCGCGGCGCTGACGTTCGTGAACGTGCCGCCGTTGTTGTTCCAGACGCCAAGGCCGCTGACCAGGTCCGCGTCGTCGTCGCCGTCGAGGTCGGGTGCGATCGGGATGGTGGCATCCGGATTCTGGGCGATGGGCACCGGCGCACCCAGGTAGCAGCCGTCGACGTTGCGTCGCCAGCCGAGGAGTCCAGCATTGTCGACACCGATCACGTCAACGCGGCGATCGCCGTCGACATCGGCGGCCACCCCGCGGTACAGGTCCGCGCCTGACCACGGCTCGAGCCGCAGCAGCCGGCCGGTACCGTCGTTGTGCTGAACACTCTGACTCCAGTGCAGTAGATCGAGATCGCCATCGCCATCGGTGTCGACGAGCTCGCCGGCGAAGCCGCCGACGCGCATCGGCAGCCACGCGGTCGACACATCGGTGAAGGCCGCGCCATCGTTGCGCCACACCGAGCCGAGCAAGCCGAAGAAGCCGCTCGTGACCCACAGGTCGTGATCGCCGTCGCCATCGAGATCCCCGGTGCGAATCAACTCGACCCCCGGTTGGTTGATGTCCACGACCGTCCAGACGCCCGCCGGATCCGAACGCAGCATGCGCGCGATGCCGGCGTTCTTGCCGATCAGGTCGAGGTCTCCATCCCCGTCGAGGTCGACGGCTCGCGGCTCGGTGAGCGCACTCGAGATCAGCCCGGAGGCGGCCACGAAGGTGCCGTTCGCCTGCTGCACGAACACCTGCAAGGGACTGCTGCCACCGACCAGATCCAGACGGCCGTCGCCCGTGAGGTCGAGCGCGGCGATTCCCGACGTCGATGGCGCGAACTGGACCGGCAATACCGTCGTGGTCACGTCGGTGAACGTGCCGGCACCGTCGTTGAAGAACACCCGTGGCTGGGCTGCACAGACCCAGCCAGTGCGCATGCCGACCATCAGGTCCTGGTCGNNCCATCGCCGTCGAGGTCGGCGGCGGCCAACTGCTGGCAGAAACCGTTGACGACGGTCGCCACTGTCTGCGCCGTGAAGTTGCCACCGCCCTGGTTGCGCATCAGCAGCACGGTGAACTGGCACGAAGCGGGCAAGGCGTCGACGGTTAGCGCCACATCGAGGTCGCCGTCGCCATCGGCGTCGAGCACTGCTTGTCCGCGGACGTTCGAGTTTGCGATGCCCGGCGCTGGCCGCTGCTCGAACCGCCCCTCGCCATCATTGCGCAACAGCAGCAGCGTCGGCGGCGCGGTGCTGCCGGGCACGACCAGCCCGTCGACGTCACCGTCGCCGTCGTAGTCGCCCGTCACCAGCGTGGTGAAGCCAGACAACGTGTCCGGCAGGAAGCCGCGGCGGAGTTCCGAGAACTGCTGTCCGGGCGCTGCAGCGGTCAGCAGGAACGACACCAGGATGGCAGCGACTCGCATGGCGGGTGGTGGCAAGAGTCTCACCCGCGCATCCGAGGTGGGCAATCCGCCACGGGCCGGCGCGACCTGCCGCCGATCGGGCGGTGCTGCGCTCGGTCGACTCGACCCACGAGGCGTTTCGATTCGCGCCGAGGCAGCGCGCTGCGTAGGGGGCCGCCGTCCGATTCTCACGGCGCCAAGGAGCAGCACATGAGCAAGAGTACGTTGCTAGCGGTCGTAGCGAGCCTGGGGCTCGGCGGCCTGTCGGTTGCCCAGGAGCCCGGCAAGAACGACGCCAAGGGGCTGATGGGCTCCTGGACAGTAGTCCGAGTCATCGATGAGGAAGGGAACCGCGAGGTGATCGCGGAGGACGACCCCCGACACTTCAGCTTCGAGTTCACGGCGGACAAGCTCACCACCCGCCTGCAGTCGGCCAGTTTCGAGCGCAGCTACAAGCTCGACCCGGCCACGAGTCCCACGCAGATCGATGTCGTGCAGCATGCCAAGGGCAAGGAGGTGCCGTTCCTCGGCATCTACGCGCTCCAGGACGACCGGCTCGAGGTCTGCCTCGCGGGGGGATAGGCGACTCAAGCTGCGGTCCCGGACCACCTGGAACCCACCCCGGCCGTCCTCCCGCCCGCGCACATCCCCGTTCAGCCGGCCCCGGCAGCCCGTTTCGCCCCTTCGACCGC
>DDSQ01000005.1 GCA_002343845.1 Planctomycetes bacterium UBA2386
AGTACTCGGTGACCTTGCCGATCAGGACGCCCACCACGAGGCCGATCACCATCGCCAGGTAGACGTTCCAGTGGCTGACCGGGGCGGCCGTCGAGCCGAGGTCGTGCAGCGGTTGCGGCTGCATCAGCATGGTGACGAAGGCACCGCCGATGACGAGGAACACCGAGGCGGCGATCAGGCCGCCGAACAGCGCCTGCGACAGCTTGCTCTCGTCGTCGGCCTTGACGCGGAACGTGCCGAGGAAGCTGGCGATGATGCCGACGGCGGCCAGCACCACGGGATACAGCAGCAGGCTCGTCTGCGCGCTCGTGTAGCCGTCGCTGCCCGGCAGGCCCGGCACCAAGGACCAGCCGATGATGGCGGTCGAGATGATGGCGCCGACGTAGCTCTCGAACAGGTCGGCACCCATGCCGGCGACGTCGCCGACGTTGTCGCCGACGTTGTCCGCGATGACGCCCGGGTTGCGCGGGTCGTCCTCGGGGATGTTCGCCTCGACCTTGCCGACGATGTCCGCGCCGACGTCGGCCGCCTTCGTGTAGATGCCGCCGCCGACGCGCGCGAACAGGGCGATCGACGACGCACCGAAGCTGAAGCCGAGCACGTAGTTGACGAAGTTGGTGCCGTCCTGACGGTAGATCAGCATCAGCAGCGTGATGCCGAGCAGGCCCAGGCCCACGACCGTCATCCCCATCACCGTGCCCGACTTGAAGGCGATGTCGAGCGCGGCACCGAGCGAGCCCTTCGCGGCCTGCGTGGTGCGCACTGCCGCGCGCGTCGCGCAGTGCATGCCGAAGTAGCCGGCACCGGCCGAAGCCGTCGAACCGAGCAGGAACGCGAACGCGGTCTTCCAGCCGAGGAACTGCTCGGCGGTCCCGAACACGCCGATCAGCAGGAACACGACACCGACGAAGACCGCGAGCCACTTGTACTCGGCGTGCAGGAACGCGCGCCCGCCCTGCTGCACGGCGGCGGCGATCTTCTGCATCTTCTCGTCGCCCGCGTCCTTCAGCATGATCTGCTTGAACAGCGAGACGGCGTAGGCGATGCCGGCGACAGCGATCGCGAGCGAGAGGACGTTCCAGAGTACGTAGGACATGAAGCGTGGCGCCGGCGCGGGGGGCGTCGGCCGAAAAACGGGCCGGCACGTTAGCCAAGTGCCCCTCGGTGGGGCAAGCGCGACCCGGCGTCAGACAGCCGGTGGGCCGTCGCGGCGTTCGGTCGGCTCGCCGGCGGTCGTCGCGGGCGCCGCTGCCTGGTCCGGAGCCGGCGTCGTTCCGGCCTCGCGCACCGGGCGCTGCGGCTGCACGAACGTCTCGGTCGGCCGCTGCTGGCGCGAGAGCCGCCGCCGCCGCCGCCACAGCCAGAGCCACACGCCGAGCACGGCGAGGCCGGCCAGTGCCGTCCACAGGATGCCGCGTTCGACGCGTTGCACGGTGTCGACGACGCTCTCGATGACACCGACGCTGTGGTAGCCGAGCCAGGTCAGCAGCGGCACGCTCATCGCGATGCCCAGCCCATCCAGGCACAGGAACCGCGGCCACGACATCTTCATGGTGCCGGCGGTGAAGAACGCGACGACGCGTATGCCGGGGATGAAGCGGGCGATCAGGATCACCAGGTCGCCGCGGCGGCGGAACCAGCGGTCGAAGCTGGCGAGGCGCTGCTTGGTGACCACGTAGCGCAGCCAGCGCAGCCGCAGCAGGCGCACGCCGAACACGCGCCCGAGCAGGAACGGAACCACGTCGCCGACCAGGATCGCGCCCGCGCACCACAGCATCATCCACGGCAACTGCGCGTGGTCGGGGAACTTCGCGCAGACATAGCCGGCGGCCAGCAGGCCGATCTCCTCCGGCAGCGGCAGGCCGAGCCCGCACAGCACGAACAGCACCGCCACGGCCAGGTAGGGGTTGGCGACGATGGCGGCGACGATCTGCTCGAACATCGGCGTTCTGTCAGCGGAGGTGGGGGAGCAGCAGGGCGAACCGGGCGTCGGCCGCGACCGCGGCGAGGTCGACCGGGGCGCCTTGCAGGCGGGCCACGACGTCCTGCAGCCGCTGCCGCCAGATCGTGGCCAGTTCCTGGTCGCGCACGTCGCGGCTGCGTTCGATCGCGGCCAGCAGCACGGCGATGGCGCCGCTGCGATCGCCGGCGGCGAGCAAGCCGGCAGCCAGCGTCGGTGCGAAGAAGGTGCGCTGCTCGCGCACCGCGGCGCTGGGGAACCGGCGTTCGGCCTCGGCGAGCCACGGATCGGCCATTGCCGCTGCCCCGCCGCTCGTGGCCAGGAGCGCGGCCAGCGCCGGCTCGCGGCGGCATGCGACCTCGGGCAGGAAGGCGAGGCCCTGCAGCAGGTCCAGTTCGTGCCGGCCCGCGCGCGGGCGCACCGACTCCAGCCACGCCATCGCCAGCTCGAGCCGCACGCGGGCGCGTTCGCCGCGTTGCCGTTCGTCGGTGACCGCCGGCTCCTCGGACAGCGCGTAGCGGAAGGCGAACGCGCAGTGGCCGTCGATCCACGCCGGCAGGAAGCGCATCAGGTGCTGCGCGCGCGCGAACGCTTCGACCGGGTCCGCCGTGCGCCCGGCATCGCCGAGGCTTCGCCAGGCGAATGGCAGCACCGCAGGTCGCACGATCGCGGCGCCGAGTTCGCGCAGTTCGTCACCGTCGGGCTGCAGTGCTACGGCGGCGATCGCGAGTCCGAGCACGGCAGGGCCGTGGCGGCGGGCGAAGGCGATCATCGGCGGGCTCTCGCACGCATGCGGGGATCATGGCGAACGACCCCTCGACGTGGGAAGGGTACGGGCACCGGGTTTTCGTCACGTCCGGCGTCGGGCGAGGCTCGCCGCCAGCAGCGCGCTGGCACCGATGGCACCGCACGTGAGCGACGCGTTGCGCACCGCCGCCGATGCGATCCACTCGCCGCGCAGGAGTGCTGTGACCGCGCCGTCGAACGCCCCGACGCCGCCGATCGTGCCGACGAACACGAGGCTCGCGAGCACGGTGACGACCGTCGGCGTGCCGGCGGCAGTGCCGGCGAGTGCCGCCAGCGCGCAGGCGGCGAACGCGGGAGCCAGCGCGACCAGGGCCAGCAGGAGGCCGTTCCACAGCGTGCTGCGGTCCGTCGCGCCGACGACGACGAGCGCGCCGGGTGGGAACGCCAGCGGCACCGAGCCGTCGACGTACTCCACGCGCACTTCGCGCAGCGGCCGGCGCGGAAACGACAGCTCCACGCGCTGGCCGGTCTGCACGATGCGCGCCGGCAGGTTGCCGAGCAGTTCGCCGTCGCCGTGGATCGCCAGCGCGGCGCCCACCAGGTCGGCCGTCGGCAGGCCGGCGAGCGGCTGCACGTGCACGGCGCACCATTCGTCGGTCGCCGGCAGGGCGAACTCGAGCGAGCGGCGGGCGGCGTCGAGCAGCGGTGCCGCCGGCGGCGGGGGGGCGTGGTGGAGGTGCGCGACCGCGGGGGCGCCGAGCGCCCTCGCCAACCCGCAGGCCAAGGGCAGCGTCAGCAGCAGTTGCGCGAGCAGGATGCCGAGGATCGCCTGCGGCACGCCGCCAAGGCCGCCGCGCGCGAGCCGCACGACCCAATCGCTGCCCTCGCGGCCCCTGGCGAACGTCGGCCAGAACAACACGCCGGCGATCGTGCAGGCGAACACGGCCGTGCACGTCGGCAGCGCGAGCCACGGCGACGCGGCGCCGGGTGCGGCGGTGGGGCCGGTCGCCGGCGGCGACCACACGGCGACGAGCCAGCAGGCGGCGGCGGCGGCGAGCGTCGGCAGCGTGGCGAGCTGCAGGCACCGCCGGGACGTCATCAGGACGATGCCGCGAGCGGCCGGGGGCGTCACGTTCCTCCGTCGCGGCGTTGCGCGAGCCGGCGGAACAGCGCGAACAGGTGGTCGCGCGGGCGTTCGATGCGCAGGACCTCGCCGCCGCGTTGCCGCGCGGTCTCGGCGAGCCCGGCCAGTGCCGCGTCGTCGAGGCCGCGCACGACCAGGGCGTGCGCATCGCTGGCCAGCAGTTCGTCGATCGTGCCGCGCGCGCGCAGCGCACCTTCGTACAGCACGATCACTTCGTCGCAGATCTCCTCGACCTCGAGCAGGTGGTGGGACGCCATCAGCACGAGCGCGCCCGCGGCGGCGCGTTCCCGCAGGATGTCCATCACCAGCGCGCTGCCGAACGGATCGAGCCCGGCGGTCGGTTCGTCGAGCAGCAGCACGGCCGGGTCGCCGAGCAGGGCCGCGGCCAGCGCCAGGCGCTTCTGCATGCCGGTGCTGAACGTGCGCAACTGCCGGCGGCCGGTGCGGTCGAGCTCGAGCCGCCGGAGCCAGTGTTCGGCGCGCGCGTCCGAGTCGGCGTTCGCCAGCCGCAGTTCGGCGCCGACCCAGGCCAGGAACTCGCGCGCCGACAGCACGCCGAGCGGCAACGCGCCGGCGGGCTGAAAGGCGACCTGCCGCCGCAGCGAAGCGCTGCCGGGCGCGTGCCCCAGCACCGTCACGTCGCCGTGGGTCGGCGCCTGCAGGCCGGCGAGCACGCGCAGCAACGTGGTCTTGCCCGAGCCGTTCGGACCGAGCACGCCGACGATGCGGCCCGCGGCGAGGTCGAGGTCGAGCGGCTGCAGCGCGTGCACGGCGGGATTGCCCCGGCTCGCGAACGTCACCGCCAGTTGCCGGGTCGAGACCGCGAGCGTCATGCGCCGCGGATGGTATACCTGCGCCGATGAGGTTTCCCGCGAGGCTCGGCGGCGACGAGCGGAGTGCCCGATGAGCGGTTGGTTGTCGCTCGCCAACGGCAAGCGCGTCGCGCTGCACGACGGCTTCGTGCTCGGTCGCGTCGCTGGTTGCGACCTGGTCATCGACGACACCAAGGCCTCGCGCCGTCACGCCCAGATGCACGTGCAGGGCGGCGTCGTCGAGATCGAGGATCTGCAGAGCAGCAACGGCACGCTGCTGAACGAGAAGCCGGTGACGCGCCGAATGTTGCGCGAAGGCGACCGTGTGCAGATCGGCAAGACGGTGATCGTCTTCCACGAAGGCGAACTGCCGGGAGCAGCGCCCGCGGCCGC
The DNA here is from genome assembly GCA_002343845.1 of Planctomycetes bacterium UBA2386. Next base: position 5,057 of record DDSQ01000005.1, read on the forward strand.
CAAGTCGGCCGCCGCGGCGCTCGACGACAACGATCTGTTCGGCGACGCGCCGGCAACGTCGATCCAAGCACCTCCGCCGCCGGCTGCGGCGCCGCGCGCGGCACCGACCCCGGTTGCACGAACCCCGGCCCCGCCGCCGCCGCCACCGCCGCCTTCCGCGCCACCGTCGCCCCCGCCGGCGGCACCGGCCCCGCAGGTGGTCGAATTCGCCGATGAGGTCGTCGAGGTGCGGCGCCCGCCGCCGAGCGCTTCGCCCGCGCCTGCCACGCGTCCCGCGGGCGGCGCGCCGGGTGTCGCCGCCACGGGCCCTCGCGTGCTGCAGTTCGCCAAGCACGCCAGTCGAGACGGTGTGCTCGGCGACGACCTCGGTCAGGTGAGCGCTGCGCGTCGCGCGCTGCTGATCGTAGGTGTGCTCGCGTTCGGCGTCGGCATCGCCTTCGTCGTCGCGCGGCTCACTTCGTGACGGCGCCGCGCCTCACTGGTGCTCGAAGAAGGCCACCGGGCAGTAGTTGTTCGACTTGGTGCCCGTGATGACAACCGTCGGGTTGCCGGACGCGGCGACGATCGCCGTGCGAGGTGCTGCGCCCGTCAGCACCTGGCCGCCGTTGCTGACCACCACGCCGCCCGGGGAGAAGAAGTCGAGCCATGCGGTCTGCGCCGAGATCACGAAGTCGGCGAGGGTCGGGTTGTTCGGGATCGTGAAACTCCACGTCGAGTTGCCGCTGGTGTTCGACGACATCGAGAACACCCCCGCAAGGGCGATGTCGACCTGGCCCGTGCAGGCCGGGCTCGTGCCGAGCAGGCCGGTGAGCGGGTACGGCGTCACCATGCCGTAGCCGGTCACCAAGGCGATTGCGCCGGGAGCGCTCGTCGGCGCGGCGTTGACGCTGGCCGAGAACGCGAGACCGGGGCGCGTGCCGGCGAGCGTCATGTTCGGCGTGCCACCGCCCGAGTGCGGACAGCCGGCGGGACCATAGGTGCGGGGCGAGTAGTAGTCGGCGCGATCGAGGCGGTAGTTGAACGCCGCGTTGCCGGACGAGGTGCCGAAGATGCGGTACTCGACGACGAGATTCTGGCCGGGTGCTGGCGCGTAGACGAACGGGGTCGTCAGCGTGAGGAAGAACCGACCGTTCGGCAGCGGGTTGTTGCTGTCGCGCAGGTTCGGCAGCACGAAGGTCGCGGGCCCGAAGACGGTCGTCGGCGGTGCGGCGTAGTTGTTGTCGAAGTTGGTGACCATCGACGCCGGCGTGTTGTTGGAGTAGCCCATGCGCACTTCGAGCTGCAGGGTGCGACCGGCGTCCATCGTGGTCAGCGTCGCGTCCTGCCGGAAGCCGAGCTTGGTGATCGAGCTGCCGTTCGTGATCGCGATGTCCGTGCGGTCGTACAACACCTGCACGCGCGACAGCCCGTACGCGAGCGGGTAGTTGGGCGAGTTGAAGGGCCCCTCGGCAACCGCGACGTACTCGTCGGGGAAGATCGCGAGGCTCTGCGCCAGGGCGTTGGTAGTGGGAACGGCGAGCAGAAGGACGAAGAGGCGTGACTTCATGGCTTGGTGCCCGTTCCATCCGCCGAGCCGCTCCGGCGTGACTTCCCTGTTCGCAGTTTTGGCCGCGATGCCGTCCTTGACCCGCCGGAAGGCGGCAGCGCCGAACGGTCAAGCCTTCGTGGTGAGCAGCGGATCGAGCGCGTGGCTGGCGATGCCGAAGTGGGTGCGGAACGCGGCGATACGCGCGGCGGCCTCCGCGACCTGGGCGGGGGGCAGGGGGTCGTTCCTGCGGACTGCCGCGAGCATGACGTTCTTGGCCGTGTGCTCGCTGCCGACGAACTCGATCGCCTTGGTGCGGTAGCCGGCGTGCTCGAGCACGAGCAGCCGCAGGCCGTCGGTGACCCACTCGGACAACCGCTCGGCGAACAGGCCGTGCGCGAGCACGGCGGTGAGCGGTTCGGGGTGCGCCAGCTGCGGGCGCACTTCCTGGTGGCAGCACGGCGCGACCACGATCAGCCGCGCGCCGGCCTGCACGCCGCGGCGGATCGCGTGGTCGGTCGCGGTGTTGCACGCGTGCAGCGCGATCAGCGCGTCGATCGCCGGCAGTTCTGCGGTCGCGACGTCGCCGACCGCGAACGTGAGCGCGTCGCCGGCGAGCGGGCGCGCGTGTTCGTTCGCGGCGGCGACCAGTTCGGCGCGCGTGTCGAGGCCGAGCACGCGCACCGGGCGCTGCAGCACGTGGTGGAACAGGTGCCAGGCCGCGAACGTCAGGTGGCCCTTGCCGCAGCCGGCGTCGACGATCTGCAGCGGCTCGGCGTCGGCGCTGCGTTCGGGCCAGCCGCAGTCGCGCGCGAGGTGCAGCAGGATCTCGGCGTAGCGGTCGATCTGCGCGTGCTTGTCGGCGAGGTTGCGCGTGGGCCGACCCTGGGCGTCGAGGATGCCGAGGGCGCGCAGCCAGGGGGCTGCGGCCGGGCCGAGCAACGTCGGCTTGTTCGCGTCGTGCGCGCGCGTCGGCGTCGCGGTCGTGGCCGGTCGATGGCGGATCAGCCGGTGGCCGCCGGCGTCGTCGCCGCGCAGCTGCCAGTCGGCAGTCGTCGTCGCGAGCAGGGCCGAGCGGAACTGCGAGCGCAGGAGCCGCTCGATCGCGGCGACCCCGTCGGAGACCGCGAGGTTCTCGGTGGTGTCGGCGCGCCGTTCTCGCCGCGAAAACGACAGCACCGGTCCGTCGCGCAGCGCGACCAGGCGCACGCGCACGCGCTCGAGCGGGCCGGCCGCCGGCGTCGGCGAGGACATCGTGACGTGCACGAACGTGCCGTCGGCACAGCTCGTGCGCAGGTGGTCGAGGAAGGTGGCGAGGGCGGACAGGGGCGTGTGCGGGGGTGAGTGGCCCTGCCCGATCAGATCGCTCGTTGCGGCGAGGTCAGCTGCGCGGCGCGGCGTCGGCCGCGCTGGCCGTGGCGGCTTGGGCCTCGCGCGCCAGGGCGCCAGCACCCTCGCGCCGCGCCTTCCGCGCGCGCAGCAACCGCTTGAGCGGGTACCAGACGAAGCCGAACAACGCGAGCACCGCGGCCACGAGCAGCGCGAGGAACGAGCCGATCGCGGAGAGCACGCCGCCGGGGCCGAGGTAGCCGAGCATCGCGAGTGTGTTCAGCATGCGTGGTCCGGATATCGGCCGGACAGCATAGCACGTCAAGTCGGGCCGGCGCCGGCAGCGCCCCCCGACCTGCAGGATCAGCGGCGCGACCAGCCACGCGCGCGCTCCGGGTCGAGTGGGTAGACGGCCCCCTCGAGCACCTCGCACATCATGTCCTTGCCATGGCGCTCGTGGACCCACTCCCAGACCGTCCGCCCGGTCGGGTCGACCTCGAAGACGCGACCGGCGCGAGGTTCGATGAGCATCCAGTTGCCGTTCGCGAGCCGCTGCGCCTTGCCGCCGACCTCCGAATAGAAGCGCCGCTCGCCGGCCTGATCGCGCGGGTAGAGCGTCTCGACGACGCCGCTGCCGATGGCGATGCGGAGCAGGCGGCTGCCGCCGAGGAACGCGCCGTCGAGCGAACCGTCGGAGTTGTTGTCGTAGACGCTGATCGTGCCGTCGCCGAGGAAGTCGGGGTCGTGCTGCTTGCTGAACGGGCCGATGCGCCACCACCGCACCGCGAGCGTCGCGGGGTCCATGATGAACACCAGGTCGAGGTGCTTGCAGGAGATCATCAGGTCGCCGGCGCGAAGCGACGGGTAGGCGGCGGCCATCGACGACGGCAGCTCCTCGACGTCGTTCATGTGCGTGATGTCGCCGGTCCGCGACTGCCACAGCATCCAGATGGCGCGGCGGAGTTCGGGGTGGCCGAAGATCGACGCGAGCACGCTGACTTCGCGCACGACCTCGCCGCCGGGGGTCACTTCGAGCGCGGTCTCCTCGGACACCGGCGGCAGCAGGCCCGGAAAGCGCTTGGCCACGTCGGCCGGGTCGCTGCGCCAGTACGCGCTGCTGACCCAGAAGTTGCCGCGCTCGTTCGGGGTGATCGAGTGGTGGGTGCGGTGGTCCAAGCGCCACAGCACCTCCCCGGCCGCATTCATCCGCACGAGGCCGTGGTACTCGATGTTGACCATCACGTCCCCGTTCTCGAACAGGTGCGTGCCGTGCACGTAGTTGGTGCGGGTGTGGAAGAAGTCGCCGAGGTCGTCACGATGCGGCGACGTGGGCCACAGCCGCAGCGGATTGGCGTCCCAGCGATGCAGCACGTTGCCGTCGCGATCGAGCAGGCGAAGGCCAGGTCCCCACTCGAAGTCGGGCCAGTAGCTCGAGACCAGGACGACCCCGGGCTCGACCGCGGCCCCTTCCCGACGCACGACGCCGGCGAAGTCGTGCCGCGCCGGGTGGATGTGGTGGGATTGGATGTCGACCTTCTGCTGCTGCACCTGCTTGCCCTGCTCGAAGGCGGTGACCAGGAAGTCGTGCGGGAACAGCCGGAAGTGCGCCGTCGAGAAGCCGAACAGGTAGGCGAGGAAGGCGAGCCCGAACAGGAACGCGATGCGCGGCAGCAGGTCCTTGTTGTTCATCGGCGACGAGGCCCGAAATCGCGACGGGCAGCGCGGCACCTTACCACCGTTTTGGGCGGCGCCCCTCAGGAACCTCGGCGGTCTCGCGCGCCGACGCGCGGGCCGTTCACAGGCAGGCGCGCTGCGTCATCGCGGCGTAGAGCGAGCGTGCGGCCTCGACCTGGTCGCCCGACAACCCTGCGGTCTCGCCCTCGCGCGCGGGCGGGCGCTTCAGGATGCCGGCACGGGCGTTCAAGGCAGCGGCATCGTCGAGCGCGATCGCCGCGGCGAGCGGCGCCAGGTCGCGTTCACCGAGCGACTCGAAACGGACCAGGTGCAGCCGCGGGTGGCCGGCGTGCGCCATCACGTGGCGATACGTCGCCAGCCAGTAGTCGAGCCAGAACGCGACGTGGAGCGGATCGCGCCCGGTCCCGCGGTCGAGCCAGCCATCGAAGTCGATCGGACGCAGGTTCTCGCCGAAGTCGAAGTGGCCGATGTCGGCCATGTAGCGGCGCATGAACGTGTCCTCGCGATGCAGCGTGGCGAAGCGTCGGTGCTGGCGGCACAGCGACCAGGCGTGCTGCAGCGGCTCGCGGAACGGCACCACGGCGATGGCGTCGGCGAAGGTGTCGAGCAGGTGCGGCAGGCGCGCGACGTTGGCGTTGTTCTTCGAGACGTAGCGGCAAGCGCCTGGCTTGTCGCGCGCGCGCAGCGCGATCACCTTGCGCATGTGGTCGACGAAGAACGCGACGAACTCTTCGTCGCGGCAGTCGCGCCACGGTGCGATGCGGTCGGGTCGGTAGTGCGCGGGCCAGAACCGCCGCCAGATCACTTCCTCGAACGCCTCCGGACTGTCCTGCGTGATGCGGATGCCGTCTTCGTGCACGCGTTCGCGCGGCGCCGACGTGCGCTGGAACGGGCGCGACAGCCGGTTCCACAGCATCGGACTCAGCACGAACGGCATGTCGCGGTAGGTGTGCGACGCGAACGTCGGCGTGCCCGCGAGCAGTTCGAGCAGGATCGTGGTGCCGGCGCGCGGCAGCGCGGTGATGAACACCGGTGGGCCGGGCCGGATCGCCGCCAGTTCGCGCCGGAACAGGCGCTGCTCGAGATCGGCGGTGCCGCACTGCGCGGCGGTCGTCGCGAAGGCGAAGCGGTGCAGCAGCCGGTCGAACAGGCCGTAACGCGCCGAGTCGGTCATCGGCGGGCCACCCGCGACAAGGCGATGCCGGCGACGGTCGCCGCCAGCAGGATCGGCCACGTCATCGTCGCCGCGAGGACCTGGTCGAAGTCGACGATGCCGAGCGCCGCTGCCAGTGCTACGACCGCGAGCGGTACCGCGAGCGCGGCCATGCTCGCTCCGGTCACGAACGCGAAGGCGACGAACAGTGCCTTGGCGTGCGCCTGCATCGCGCGTTCCTTCTGCAGTTCGTCGAGGTCGCGGCTGCGGACGTCGGCCATCGCCTGCCGGGTCTGCGCGAAGACGCTCTTGGCGCGCCGCAGCACGCCGAAGGCGCCCAGCAGCAGCAGGAACGACAGCACCAGCAGCAGGGCGAAGGCGGTGGTCATCGCGACGACGAGAGACGAGCGGGCTGGTCGTCACTCTCGCACTCCGTTCGCTCGTCGTCCATGCGCCAGTGGGTTGTCGCCGGTGCGGCGCAGGCCCGATCGTTCGCCGCTCTGCCCATCCTCGGCGACCGCACGCTTCAACCCGCCGCCTCGGGATCGCTGCGGCGTGCGGCCGAACGGTGGGCCCGACGCCAGGCGTCGAGCAGGGACGAGGCCGCGGCCGACCAGGGAAACGAACTCGCCCGCTGGCGGCGGCCTCTGGGGGGGATGCCGTCGTCGGTGCGAGCGATGGCGTGCGCCCAGGCCGCGGCATCCCCGGCCGGCAGCACCGTGCCGGCATCCCCGACGACCTCTGGCAAGGCCGCTTGGTTGCTGACGAGCACGCGCGCGCCGTGCGCCAACGCCTCGAGCGCGGGCAGCCCGAAGCCCTCGTGCACGGACGGCACGACGACGGTGCGGGCGTGATGGTAGAGCGCGCCGAGTTCGGCGTCGGGCACGACGCCGAGCACGCGCAGCACGACGTCGCCCGCACGTGCGCGCAGGGTGGCGAGAGCGCCCGCATCGCGGCCGGCGAGCCACAGCTCGGGGCGCGTCGCGGCGGGCAGCGAACGCAGCGCGTCGACGACGACGGTCAGGTTCTTGCGCGCCTCGAGATGCCCGACGTGCAGCACGTAGCCGTTCGCCGGGATCGGGAACGGCGGCGACGCATCGGTCGCCGCCGGCACGTCGACGCCGTTGTGCACCACGGCGACCGTCGCCGACGGCGCGAGGGCGCGCAGACGGCTCGCCGTCCAAGCACTCGGTGCGACGACGAGGGTGGCGCGCGTCAGCGAACGGCGGAGCGCAGCCCGCGCGAGCCAGCGCGGCCAGCGGCCGTGCCCGTCGACCGCGCGCAGGTCGTGGACGAGCAGGCACACCGGCACCGGGACGTCCGGTGCCAGCAGGAAGCCGTGGTCGAGCACCGTGGCGCCGAGTTCGCGCAGCGCCCGGGGCAGCAGCCGCCGTTCGGCGAGCAGGCGCCGCCACGTCGGTGCGGCGGGGATCGCGATGCTCTGCCAGCCGATGCCGTCGAGGTGCGGCGGAACGAAGTCCGGCCGATGCAGCACCGTGACGCGTTCGCCGGCCTGCAAGAACGTCGGCATGTGCGCGAGCAGCGACAGCAGCCGCCGGTTGGCGCCGGAGTGCGGGCCGAGCAGCCAGCCGGAGACGGCGACGTGCATCGTCATGCGCCCAGCGCTCCGTGGATCGTGCGCCAGCGCGCGGCGACGGCCTCGGGGGAGAAGGCGCGCGCGCGGTCGTGGCCGCCGTTCGCGAGCCGATCGCGCAGCGCAGGATCGGCAGCGATGCGCAGCAGGCCGTCCGCGATCGAGCCGGTGTCGTCGGGGTCGACGAACCACGCGTGCTCACCGGCGATCTCGCGATGCGGCGGCAGCGCGGACGCCAGCACCGGTGCGCCGTGCGCGAGGCCTTCGAGCACCGGCAGTCCGAAGCCCTCGAAGCGCGACACGTGGACGAGCGCCGTGCACGTCGCGAGCAGTCCCCGCTTCGCCGGCTCGTCGACGAAGGCGTGCGGCGGCCCGACGAACTGCAGCGGCGGCAGCGTCGCACACCGCGAGCGCGCCGCGGCGTGTGCTGCGCGCAGCCGTTCGTGGTTCTTGCGCGGTCGGTCCCCGCCGAGCACCAGGAACGGACCGCGTCGCGCTTCGAGCGCTGCGCTGGTCGGCCGTGGGCCGAGCGGCGTGCCGTGCGGCACCAGATGCACGCCGTCGCCGTGGCCGCGCAGGGTGCGCACGTCGTCGCGCGTCGTCGTCGACGGCGCCAGCACCGCCGCGGCGGCGCGCAACGACCGCCGCGTCGCCTGGCGACGCCACCACGAGGTTGTTTCGCCGCATTCCGGGTGCAGCCACGGGAAGTCGTGCGCCTGCGCGATGGTCGGACACGGCGCCCGCAGCGGCACGCTGGCCACCGAGCCGTGGCACGCGGCCGCGCGCAGCGAACGCAGCAGGCGCGGCAGTCCGAGTTGCCGTGCCATCGCCCCGCGCGGGGCCGCGATCGCTCGGAGTCCGGCGATCGGTTCGCACGCAGCACCGTCGGGCAGCAACAGCACGCACTCCGCGGTCGTCGCCGGCACGAACGCCGCGAGGCCGTTCCAGAACGCGCGCGCCACGCCGGTCGGCGGACCGTCGCCGAAGCAGACGCCGTCGAAGGCGATCAGCACGCCGCGACCTCGTGGTAGATCGCAGCGTGCGCCGCGGCGCAGCGGTCCCAGGCGAAGTCGGCGGCGCGATGGCGACCTGCCGTGATGGCGAGGCGACGCACCTCCCGGTCGTGCAGCACGCGCTCGATCGCGGCCGCCAGCGCGCGCGGATCGGTGGCGTCGGCGAACACGAACGCGTCGTCGCCGAGCTCGTGCATCGGTGCGTTGTCGTGGGCGACCACCGGCACGCCGAGCGCCATCGCCTCGAGCGGCGGGAAGCCGAAGCCTTCCCAGAGCGAGGGGAACACCAGCGCCTGCGCGTGCGCGAGCAGCGACCACAGTTCGGCGTCGTCGGCGTCGCGTCGCCAGACCGCGCGGCCGGCCTGCTGCGCCGCGCGCAGTTCGGCGACGATCTCGTCGCACTCCCAGCCGACCTGGCCGACGACCACCAGCTGCGGCGCGTCGGCGAGCAGCGGCAGGGCCGCGAGCAACGGCCGCAGGTTCTTGCGCGGCTCGATCGTGCCGACGGTGAGCAGGTAGCGGCCGAGGCGCTTTGGCGGGGGAGGCGAGACCGGCACGTGGTCGGCGCCGAACGGCACCACGTGGACCGACCGCAGGGCCGGCGCGAACATGCGCAGGTCGGTCGCCGTCACGTGCGACGGCACGATGACCGCCGCGGCGGCAGCGACCGCGGCGGCCGTTCGTTCGCGCAGCACCGCAGCGTTGGCGCCGTGCCAGCGAGGGTCGCGCACGAACGCGAGGTCGTGCACCGTGAGCACGCCCTTTGCGCGCGACAGCGGCGCGTGCACGTAGTCGGTCCAGTGGAACACGCGGGGCCGGCCCGCGAGTCGATCGGCGCCAAGCCCGAGCCGGGCCAACGTCGGCAAGGAGCGCCCGGGCCAGGGTGCGCGGTGCAGCGTTGCGCCGCGCGGGATCGCCGCTGGCACGCGCGCCCGGGCCAGTGAGTGTCCGAACAGGTGCAGCTCGCAGTCGGCGCGTGCCGCCAGCCCGCGCGCGAGTTCGCGCGTCGCCCGACCGATGCCGGAGCGCGTGAGCAGCGCTGGGCGGTAGTCGAGGGCGATCGGCAGGCGCATGCGCGATGGACGTGCGCAGCCTACCGCCCTTCCCGCGCTGCCCGCGTGCCGATCTGCGCCGGGACGGAACCCAGCATCGTGCCCCTCCGGTCGGGGGGCCGCGGGATCTCCCGCACGAGCACCGCCAGGAGTTCTCTCGCCTCCGTGCCGATGGCTCGGCAACCGGCGGGTCGTCGACTGCTATGGTGCGGCACCGCCCGCATGCGCCGCCGATTCCTGCTGCCTGCTGCCGTCCTGCTCGCCGCGGGCGGGCTGTGGCTGGCGACCGGCAGCGACGGGTCGCAGCCGCAGCCGCCGCCCGCACCGCCCCCGTCGGCGCCAGAACCGGCGACGCCGAGGCAGGACGCCGCGCGGCCGTTGCCGCCCGTGGCCGCCGACACACCGCGGGTGCACATCGAAGTCATGCCGCTCGAGACGTTCGTGGCCCCGCCCGAGCCGCGCGTCGTCGGCGTGCTGGTGAGCGACGGGTCGTCGGTGAAGGCGACCCTGCTCGCCGGTGCCGGTGCCGGCTTCGACGGCAGCCCACGGGCCAGCGGGGTCGCGCTCGTTGCGTTCGAGCACCACGACGGCCGCGTACTGCGTCAGGTCGCGCTGCGCGACGGCCTCGTGCAGGTCCCCTTCGCCGGGCGGGTCGGCGCGAGCGGGCGCGTGGCCGGTCCGGATGGACAGCCGTTGCCGGGCGCGACGGTCTGGTTCGGCGAGCACGACCACGACGGCAAGCGCCGCGAGGTGACGACCGATGCCGACGGCGCCTACGTCGGCGAACCGCTCGCCGGCGACGGCGTGCCGTTCGTGGTGCGAGCGCCCGGGTTCGCCACGCAGTGGCGCGCGGTGCGCGTCGGCACGCCATCGCCCGTCTGCGATGCGCGGCTCGAGCGCGCGTGTGGGCTCGACGTGCAACTCGCCGCGACGGCGATCGAGCTCTCCTCGGCGCGCGTGTTCGTGCTGCCGTCGGACCAGGTCGGCACCGCGCTCGCGAACTGGCCGTTCTTCGGGCAGGCGATCACCGGCGGCTACGCCGTCGACGACGACGGTCGCGCCGCCGTCGACGACCTGCCGGCCGGCGTGACGGTCGAGCTGCTCGTGTTGCATCCACGCGCGGAGCGCGGCTCGCCGCAGCCGGTCGTGCTGAAGGGCGCACGCACGCGAGCCCTGGTGCCGCTCGTGTTCGCCGACCAGGTCTTGCAGGGATCGGTCGTCGACGAGGCCGGTGCGCCGCTCGCCGACGTGTCGGTGTGGGTGCACGACGGCCGCCGTCGGCTCGAGCCCGGCAGTTCGCAGCGGCTGTTGCCGCCGCACCTGGGCTTCGTCGGCTCGTTCGCGGCGGCAACGCGCCCGGATGGAACGTTCACGGTCGGCACCGCGAAGGTCCCGCAGCAACTCTCGCTGCGCGCGCACGGGCACGCCGGCCGCAACGTCGGATCTGGCGTGGTCGGCGAGAGGCAGCCGATCGTGCTGCCGAGGTGGAACGGCGGCAACGCGGCGTTGACGGTGCTGCCGCCACGTCCCGGCACCGCCTGGGTGGTCGAGGGCTACGCCGGCCCCCGTTCGCTCGCGGCCGACGAGGCGTGGACGGCAGCACTGCCGCATGAGGGCCTCTTCGACTGCGTCTTGACGACCTGGCTCGGCGAGCGCGAGGTCGCCCGCGAACGACACCCAGCCCTCGTCGCCACGGGCCCCGTGGAACTGGCAGCGCCGCGCGTGCCGTGACCTCGCGAACCGCCCTTGCCAGCGGGGGCCGGTTCGTCCCGAGGCGGGATCGCCGCAACGCACGATGACGTCGCGTGGTCCACGGCGCGCCGGCGTCCGCCGTCCGCCGCAGCCGACCTCGAGCGCCCGAGCGTCGTATTCTTCGACAGCCGTGCACGTGTGTGCGCGGCGACCTCGTGTGGCTTCGTTGTGTGGTGGGGGGGACCGGACCTGGTGTGCAGGTTCGGTCCCCACTTTTCTTGCCGCCCCGCATCGCGTCGCTACGGTCGCGCCTCCGGTGAGCATCCTGCGCGATCCCGTCCACGGCGACATCGAGCTCTCGCGCGACGAGCTGCGGCTCGTCGACACGGTCGAGTTCCAACGCCTGCGCGGCATCAAGCAGCTCGGCAGCGCGTCGCTCGTCTACCCTGGTGCGACCCACACGCGCTTCGAGCACTCGATCGGCACCATGCACGTGTGCGACCAGTTGCTGACGTCGTGCACCAAGAACGCCGCTCGCGACGCGAACTGTCGGCCGGTCGAGGCGCAGGAACGCAGGGTGCTGCGCGCGGCGGCGCTGCTGCACGACGTCACGCACATCCCGTACGGGCACAACATCGAGGACCAGACCGGACTGCTGCCTCGCCACGACGAACCCGCCCGGTTCCGCGCCGTGCTCGGTTCGGGCGAGCTCGGCGACGAACTGCGCCGCCAGGGCCTGCACGACGACGTGCTCGCGATCCTGACCGGCGAGGGCGTGGTGCCGCCGTTCTGGCGCCAGGTCGTCAGCGACACGATCGACGCCGACCTGCTCGACTACCTGCGGCGTGACGCCTGGTACACGGGTCTCGAACTGCGCTACGACCGCCGCGTCGTCGACTACTTCCGGATCGCCCGGGCCGACGGGTCGATGTTCGTCGACTGTGAGAAGAACGGCATGCTGCGCGAGGACATCGTGTCCGAGCTGCTGCGCGTGCTCGAGTGCCGCTACCACTTCAGCGAGCGCGTCTACTACCACCACGCGAAGATCGCCGCCGGAGCGCTGCTGTCGCGCATGGTCGAGATGGCGATGGCGGCGGGGGCGCTCACGGTCGACGACCTGCAGCGCGCGACCGACGAGTCGCTGGTCGTGCGCCTCGAGCAGGCCGAGCTCGGCGAGGCGGCGGCGGACGCGCGGCTGCGGCGGTTCGTCGCCCGCTACCGCCGCCGGGCGTTGCCCAAGCGCGTGCTGGTGTTGCCGTGGTACCAGAACCAGGCGATGCAGGAGCCGCTGATCGCGTCGTACTTCGCACCGGGCAAGCAGGCGGCGCGGCGCGAATGGGAGGCCGCGATCGAGCAGCAGGCCTCGCGCGCGTTCGGCCAGGAGGTCGACGTGCTGCTGTACTGCCCCAAGCGCCGCATGCAGCTCAAGGAGAGCAAGACGCTCGTGCGCTTCCCGGGGACCGGCGATCGCACGGTGCCGCTCGATGCGTTCGCCGCCGACATTCCGCGCCTGCGCGACCTCGCCGAGAGCTATCCGCGCATGTGGAAGCTCTACGTGTTCACCTCGCTCGAGGACGTCGAGCTGCGCCGCCGGCTGCAGGCGCTGTGCCTCGGGGCTCTGCCGGCCGGTTGCCGCAACGCCTTCGTCCTGTGAACACGCTGCGGGTCGTTGCCGTCGTCGGCTGCCTCGTCGGCTCGGCCGCTGCGCAGCTCGTCACGACGGACGCCGGCGTGATCTCGCCCGAGCTCCCGACCGTGTGGGAACGGCTCGAGCAGTTCGTGCGCGACGACAGCCGCGAACTGCGCGCGACGACGCGCCTCGCGTGGGCTCCGGACCGCCGCTTCCAGGTCGACGTCGTCGTGCCGTTCGTGGCCCGCACGTGGCACGTCGGGGCGCGGGCGACGCAGGAAGGGCTCGGCGACCTGGCGATCGAGGCGAAGTGGGCGCTCGTGCGCGACGACGACGTGATGCGCTCCGACCGGTTGTCGCTGCTCGGCGGCCTGGTGCTGCCGACCGGCGACGACGAGCCGCTGGTCGGTGGCCATCACGCCGGCCACGTCGCGACGCCGCGGTCGGGGCTCGGGCTCGGCACCTGGGGTGGCTCGCTCGGCCTCGGCGGCACCCTCGTGCGTGATCGGCACCGCCTGGCCGCGGCCGCGCGCTTCCATGCGTTGGCGCCCGACGACAGGTTCGATCCCGGTTCGACCGCGACGCTCGACCTCGCGTGGTGGTACCGCGTGACACCCGCGGCGTTCACGCCGGACCGTGACGACGTCGAGGTGCGCGGCGTTCTCGAACTGCTCTCGAAGTGGCAGGGCGACGACGCGCTGGCCGGCGCCGGCCTCGCCAACGGCGGCTACGATCTGTGGATGGTGCTCGGCGCCCAGGTGTTTCCCTCGCCGGCCGTCGGTCTGGAGTGCGGCGTGATGCTGCCGCTCGAGATGTCGACGGAGTCGCCGTTCGGGCACGATCGGTACGCGCTGACCGTCTCCTTCCGGCTGGCCTTCTGACATGCGCCCTGTGCTCCTGCTGCTGTTGTCGTTCGCCGGCTGCCAGGCCGCGCTGCCGTCGGCGCGGCCGGTCCCCGGTCACGGGCTCGAACGCGTCTGGATCGAGTCGCTCGGGCTCGAGTGAATGCCTTGAGCGAAGGCCGTGGCCGACGGCCTGCGGCGCCTGGATGGCGTCGCCGATGTCGAAGTCGATCTGCAGGCGAACCTGTGCACGGTGACGCCGACCGCCGATCGGCTGCCAGCACTCGCGGGCTTTCCGGAGGCGGTGCGAGCTGCGGGCTTCCGGCCGGCGCGGTTGTGGATCGCGGCGCGTGGCGCGCTGCACGAGCGCGACGGCGCCAAGTGGTTCACGATCGCCGGCAGCGAAGTGACGTTGCGGGTCGCAGCGACGCCGGCGGGCGCCTCGTCGATCACGGGGCGCGTCGAATTCGGCGCGGTGCCAGCGCTGCACCTCGAGCCGCCGCCACGGTGATCACTTCGTCCGGCGCGGCGCGAACAGCAGGCCGAGCCCGACCAGCACGAACGACGCCACCCAGAGGTAGTAGCCGATCGCCCACGGGCGGAACGGGTCGTTGTCGGAGAGCCAGAGCCAGCTCGAGGCGATGCCGGAGCAGCCGAGCACGAGCAGGCCGGTGAGCCGGCTGCGCGCGCCGGTGATCGCCGCGGCGATCGCGAGCAGCATCACGATGTTGGTCAGGCAGCTCGCTCCGGCGACTCGCTGCCGCCAGTCGTCGGCGCCGGGCGCGCTGTCGCCGGTGAGCATGTTCCAGGCGAACCTGCACGCGGTCCACCCGGGCAGCCATTCGGGCCCTTGCATGCCGTCGAGGCTCGTCTGCGACGACGCGCCGATCGACTGCGCCCAGTCGGTGAAGCCGCCGAACAACTCCTGGCCGCGCACCACCGGCACGAACCACGCGACGATCCAGAGCACGATGCCGACGACCAGCAGGTGTGCCGTCGCCCGGGAACCACTGCGGGTCTGGTCGCTGTTGCCCATGCTCGTTTCCTACTTGCGGCTCGGTTGCCAGTCCGCGCGGTAGCGCAGGACCAGGTCGCGGCACTTGCGGTAGATCGCCGCCGTCGCCCGCACGTCGTGGGCGTTGTACTCGGCGATCTTCACGATCTCACCGCGCTCGTACGCCGGCGCCACCATCGAGCCGTCCATGACTTCCTTCGGGCTCTCGATGCCGAGCGCCCAGCAGACGACGTCGAGCTTGCTCGGGCCGCGCCCACGCTGCGTGACGAGTTCGAACAGGTCGAGGTGTGGGTGCAGCGCGAACCGCTGCGACATCAGGTCGACGCGCGCCGGGATGCCGTGGATCAGGCTGCGCGTGACCAGGAACGGCACGTCGAAGCCGCGGCCGTTGAACGTGACGACGGTCTCGGCCTTGCCCGCCAGCGCCCAGAACGCGCGCAACAGCGTCGGCTCGTCCATCGGCCGCAGCCATTTGGGGCACTCGTCGAGGGTGACGCCGGGCGGCGGCACCGCGAGTACCGTGACCTCGGCGTCGCCGGCTTCGGCATCGCCGTCCGCGAGCGCCAGCGAAACCACCTTGCCGAAGAACGGCGACATGCCCATCACCGCCGCCGGCTCCATCTCCTTGCGCGTGGCGTTGTCGGCGAGGGCCTCGGCCACGGTCGACGGCAGGTCGCGCCGGTCGAACGCCGGCACCGTCTCGATGTCGAAGACCAGCGTCCGGCTGCACAGGTCCTCGACCGGAGCCAGGGCGGGATCGACGAGCTGGCCCGGATCGAAGCCCGGCGGGTTGTCGGTCGGGTCGACCGGACGCAACCGCTCGATGACGAGCTGGGGGCGGCCGTTCCACTCCTTGACGCGTCCGCGCACCTTGACCGGTCCCCGCAGGGGAGCCTGCTTCGCGGCGGCCATCGCCTCTTGCTGGTCGTCCCACACCTTGGCCTCGATCACCGCGTGCACGTCGGCGAGCTCGAGTACGAGGAACGGCCGGTTGTCCTTCGTCTGCAGCTCCTTCACCGTGCGCAACTGCGCGAACACGTCCCAGTCGTGCTCGGCCGCGTGCAGCGCGGCGAGGTTCTCGGCTTGCACCACCCGCAGCCGATTCTCGTCGGCGTTCACTTCGTCCCCACGAACGCGGCGAGCCGGGCGACCGCGGCGCGCAGTTGGTCCATCGACGCGGCGTAGCTGAGGCGGACGAAGCCCGGGATCGCGAACGCGCTGCCGGGCACCGCGGCGAGCAGATGCCGTTCGAGCAGCTGTTCGCAGAGCTGCACGTCGTCGATGCCGCGCCGCGCGCAGACCTCGCGCGCATCGACGAGCGCGTAGAACGCGCCGCGCGGCGTGCCCAGGCGCAGGCCGGGGATGCGGTTGATCTCCTGCATCAGGTAGCGGCGCCGTTCGTCGAACGCGCGCATGCGGCGCTCCTGTTCTTCGGGCAGCGCCTGCTGGCAGGCGGCGAGTGTCGCTGCCTGGCTGATCGTGCACGGGTTGCCGAGCACCTGGCTCTGGATGCGGCAGCAGGCGTCGACGACGGCGCGGGGCCCGGCGAGGAAGCTGGTGCGCCAGCCGGTGAGCGTGTGGCTCTTGGTGAAACCGTTGACGACGATCGTGCAGTCGCGGCCGCCCGGCAGCGCTGCCGGCGAGACGTGCTGCGCGCCGTCGTAGAGCAGTGTCGCGTAGATCTCGTCGGAGAGGATCCAGACGCCGAGTTCGCGGCAGACGTCGACCAGCGCCTGCACTTGTTCGCGTTGGGGCACTGCGCCGGACGGGTTGTTCGGGAAGTTGAGCAGCAGGCCCTTGGCGCGATGTTCGCTGATCGCCGCGGCGACGCTGGCGGCGTCGTGGATGAACCCACGATCGGGCACGGCGGGCAGGACGATCGGCTTGCCGTCGGCCATCGTCACCAGTGCTGGGTACGAGACCCAGTACGGGGCCAGGATCAGCACGGCGTCGCCGGGCTCGACCACGGCGTCGAGCGCCATGTGCAGCGCACCCTTGGCGCCCGCGCAGACCATCACCTCGTCGGCGGTGTATTCGAGGCCGAACGCACTGCGCAGCCACGCAGCGCCAGCGGCCCGCAGTTCGGGCACGCCGGGGGCCGGGGTGTAGCGCGTGTTGCCCTGCTCGATGGCGCGGATGCCGGCGGCGGCGATCGGTGGAGGCGTCGGAAAGTCGGGCTCGCCGGCACCCAGCGAGACGACGTCGCGGCCCGATGCCTTCATGCGCGCCGCCTTCGCCGTGATCGCGAGCGTCGCGGACTCCTCGATGCGGCGCGAACGGGCGTTGGGGACGAGGCCAGCCATCGGAGCCAGTAGACCCCCGCCTGCCGCCGAAGGCAACGCGCGCGGTGACGCCGCGGCGGCGGAAGAACGTGGACGCGCGCGCCGTCGGAGTCCGCTCGCACATGCGGTGGGCCGGCGGGCCCGCTACGTTCCTTCGCGATGGCAATGACCAAGCCCAAGCGGTCGCGGCGTCTGCTGCGCAAGATCGGCATCGCGCTCGCGGCCCTGGTGACGTTCCTGCTGCTGTTCGTCGCCGCGTTCGTGTTCAACCCGTTCGAGGGCTCGCTGCCATCGCTGCGCGATGCGGTGCCGCGCGGCGTCAACTTCTTCGTGCGCAAGGAGCGGCTCGCCGACGACTTCGATCCGTTCCCGAAGCCGGTGTTCTGGGACGAACTGAGCGATGCGCGCGGGTTCACCGAGCTCGTCAACGGCAGCCTCGGCAAGAGCTGGGAGGGCAGTGCCGCCGACAAGGCGCTGCAGGAAGTCGCGGCGGCACTCGATCAGGTGCGGGCGGACACCGGCGGCTTCCTCGACCCGATGCGCGACGTGCTCGGCACGGAGGTCGTCATCGCCGGTTACGAGCTCGACAACGATGCGTCGCCGCCGCGGCCGCTTGCGCAACCGTGGTGGTGCCTCTATGCGCGCGTCACCTGGCGGGCCAAGGCGGCACTCGGCCTGTGCGGCTTCGGCCTCGTGCAGGACCAACTGCGACCGCACGGCATCGACATCACCGAGCAGGGCGACGACCTGGTCGTGCGCATGCCGGGCGCAGCCTCGCCGCTGTACGTGCGGCGCCATCTCGACCTGCTGATGGTCGGCAACCATCTGCCGTTGCTCGAGCACTCGCAGCAACTGATCGACGGCAACCGCGACAAGGAGCCGATCGGGCAGATGCCGGCCTACACCGATGGCGCCCTGAAGCGCATCGAGCGCTGGGCCGACAAGAACGCCCAGGACCCGGTCAACGTCGTCGAGTTCGTCGTCGAGCCGAACGCCTACGACGGCTTCCGTCGGTTCGCCGCGTCGTGGCCCGACCCGCAGCACAAGCTGAGCATGAACGAGCGCGTGCTCGCGAGCTTCCTGAACCTCAAGGGCTGGCAGCAGATCACCGGCGGCCTGATGTTCGCGCCGGGCGTGATCGCCGCCACCGGCCAGATCGGGCTGAACAGCAAGCAGCACACGCCCTTCCAGGGCAGCTTCTACCGGGCCGAGCAGGAGCCGCGCGAGCGCTGGCTCGACCCGTTCCTGCGCATGGTGCCGGAGTCGGCGTGCGCGGCGGCAGCGTTGCGCATGCCGGCCGGCGAGTTCCTGCGCGAGATGTTCGGCGCACTCGAGCAGGCCGAGCGGGAACTGCTCAACGACATGCTGCGCCGCACCACGTTCCAGGGCAACGCGGTGGTCGACGTGTCGGACCTGATCGAGAAGTTGAAGCCGGCGTTCCTGCCGCGCACCGGGTTCGTGTTCCGCCAGAACGACCCGGTGACCGAGCGCGACGCCAACGGCGAACTGAAGATCCCGGTCGCCGCCCGTTCGCCGGTGCCGCAGGTCGCGTGGGTGTTCTGGCTGCGTCCCGGCGGTCAGCAGATCGTCGAGGAGTTCGTGCGCATGCTGACGACGTACTACGGCACGTTCGGCTTCCGCAAGCAGTGGCACCTGCCGGTGCAGTTCGCCGGCGGCCGCCTGCCGGAGCCGGTGACCGAGTTCACCAACCCGCAGATCCCGGGAACCGGTGAGATCGCGACGATCGTGTTCCGCGAGTTCTTCGTGCTCTCGAACAGCGGACCGCTGATCCAGGACATCCTGCGCACGCGCCACACCAACCTGACCAACATGAAGTCGGTCGTGCACATGGACGAGTGGCGCGCGATCGAGCCCGAGCTGCCGAACGAGCTCAACGGGTTGGTCTGGCTGCACGGCGCCAACCTGATCCCGATGTTCGACGACTACCTGGCGTTCGCCGAGGCGAACAGCGAGGTGGCGGACCCGGAGTGGTTGGCGCAGAACCGGCCGGGCGCCGAGGAGCAGGTGCGCCGGACGAAGTTCGCCCGCTATCCGAGCAAGGCGAGCATGCCGCCGACGATGACCGAGCCGGGCGGCGAGTTCGACGTCGCGGTCGTCGAGTGGCTGCGCGAGCAGTGGCGCCAGCAGCGCACCAGTTTCACCGCCGACGATCGCCGGCTGATCGAGCAGTGGAAGGCGATGGCCAACCTGCTGCAGGTCGGCGTGGTCCAACTCGAGCTCGAGAACAGCTACATCCGCTACCAGGCGCGACTGGTCGCTTCGCGGCGCTGAACGCGCCCCGCCCGACCGCCCGCGCGGGGTTGAAAACCCCCGGGCGGTCGCTACCGTCTCCGCCCTCGCTGAACGCCCAGGTGGCGGAATTGGCAGACGCACTAGCTTGAGGTGCTAGCGCCCCAAAAGGGCTTGCAGGTTCAAATCCTGTCCTGGGCACCACGTTCGGCAGCGACGGGAGAACGGGTGTCGTACCGGTGTACGGTCTCGGCCGGCCCGACCGGCACGATTCCTCAGGTACTCGTTCGCCGACCGCCGATAGCCGGCGCATGAGCGACCGGTGTCGAGCCCTTGGTGGCGGGGAAGCGGCGATGCGCGGCTTCACGCTGCTCGAGATCATGATCGTCGCCACGATCCTCGCGATCGTCGCCTCGGTCGGCGTGCCGAACTACGTCGCCGCGCTGCGCACGGCACGCATCGGCAAGTGCAAGCACGAGCTGGTGACGATCAGCAACCAGATCGACGCCTTCGCCGCGAAGCACAGCGGCATGCTGCCGCTGACCCTGCACCAGGTCGGGTTCGGCGGCCGCCGCG
>DDSQ01000063.1 GCA_002343845.1 Planctomycetes bacterium UBA2386
CCGTGGTCGACGTGGGCGATGATCGCGACGTTGCGGAGATTCTGGGCCATGGCAGCAGGCGGGCGGACGGGGGGCGCGGGTTCGCGAACGACCGCGCGTGCACGGCCGGACATCAGGGGGCGAGGATTGTCGCGATCGCCTGCGATCGGTCAACTGCCGCATGGCCCGGGCGGGCCGATCATGGGCAAGGCAATGGCAACGACGGTGCCGAGGGCGGCAGGGACCGGCAGGCGCAGGCGCTGGTGGCGACGGGCGCTCGTCGGCTGCGCCGGTGCCGTGCTGGTCGCCGCCGGCATGCACACGCACGTGCTCTTGGCCGCGAGTGCCCACACGTCGGCGGCGGCGGATGCGCCGCTCGCGGACTGCATCGTGGTGCCCGGCGCGCGCATCCACCGCGACGGCACGCCGTACGACCTGCTCGCCGATCGGCTCGCCGCGGCGCACGACCTGTTCGTCGCCGGGCGGGCGGCGCGCATCGTGGTCAGCGGGCGCGGCAGCACGGTGCTCGCCGAGGACGAGGTGGGGGCGATGCGCCGCTGGCTCGAAGCCCGCGGCGTGCCGGCGGCGGCGATCGTCGACGACGGGCTCGGCCTGCGCACGCTCGACACCATGCGCCGTTGCCGGGAACAGTTCGGCATGCGGTCCGCGATCGTCGTCACCAACCCGTTCCACACGCCCCGCGCCGTGTTCCTGGCCCGCGCGGTCGGTCTCGACGCCCATGGCGTCGAGGCGCCGTACCGCCGCGACTACTCGACCGGCACGATGCTGAAGAACCGCGGCCGCGAGGTCGCGGCGCGCGTGTGGGCATGGCTCGACGTGTTCGTGTTCGGCGCCGTGCCCTGATCACGGCACCGGCAGACCGAGGGCGCGCAGTTCGGCGGCGAGCCGCAGCAGCGGCAGGCCGACGATCGCCGTCGGGTCGCCGCCGACGATGCGCTCGAACAACGCGATGCCGAGCCCCTCGATCTTGTAGCTGCCGGCGCAGTCGAAGGGCCGCTCGGCGGCGACGTAACGCGCGATCTCGGCGGCCGACAACGTGCGCATCGCCAGCAGGGTGGTGTCGACGAACTCGACGAGGCCGCGCGGGTGCACGATCGCGACGGCGGTCAGCAGCCGATGCTCACGCCCCTGCAGGCGCGCGAGCTGGGCTTGGGCGTTGGCCGCGCTACCGGGCTTGTCGAGCACGATGCCATCCAGGGTCGCCGCCTGGTCGCTGCCGATCACGATCGCGCCTCTTCGTGAGGCGGCGACGGCCTGCGCCTTCGCACGCGCCAACGTGGTGACGACGGCCAGCGCGTCCGGCGCCGTGCGCTTGACCGTGTCCTCGTCGACGCCGGGCGCGATCGTGGTGAACGGCAGAGCCAACCGGGCGAGCAGGTCCCGCCGGTACGGCGATGTGCTGGCGAGGATCAGTTCCTGCATCCCAGCATTGCCGGCGATCGAAGTGCTGCCGTCCACCTGGAAATCCGGTCGGGCCCGCGGAGTTGTCCCCCGGCCCGACCGGGCACTACGCTGCCCCGTTTCTCCATGAACATCGCGTTCCTGTTGCCGTGCGGCGCCGTAGCGCTGCTGTCCCTGCTGGCCTGTGGCGACGGCACGACCGCCGCCGAGGCGTCGACCACCGTCTCCGGGCCGCAGGATCCCGCGCCGAAACCCCTGCCGCGCGTGCGCATCGACCACGAGACGGTGCGGCGCCTGTTTGCCAAGGACCCGAGCGCGGAGGAAGTCGACAACCCGCTGACGCCGGAGAAGGTCGCGCTGGGGCGCGCGATCTACCACGATACCGGCCTGTCGAAGGACGGCGCGACGAGCTGCGCTTCGTGCCACGACCTCGGCAAACACGGCATCGACGGCAAGTCGGCGGGCCCGGGTGGCCGCAACACGCCGCCGACCTGGAACGCGGCGCGGCAGTTCCGGCAGTTCTGGGACGGGCGCATGGCGACGGTCGAGGAGTTGGCGGTCGCGCACGCGCTCGACGCCAACGGGCTCGGTCTCGCCGACGAGGGCGAACTGGTCGCGAAGCTGAAGGCCAAGCCCGAGCTCGTCGAGGGCTTCGGCAAGGCGTTCGGCGGCGGCGAGGCGGTCACCACCGCCAACTACCGGCTGGCAGTCGGTGCGTTCCTGCGCTCGTTGACGACGCGCTCGCGGTGGGACGACTACCTCGGCGGCAAGGACCAGGACGGCAAGGACGTCGCCGGCAACACGCGGGCGCTGACCAACGACGAACTGTTCGGCCTCAAGGCGTTCATGGACGTCGGCTGCATGACGTGCCACGTCGGCCGGCTGGTCGGCGGCCACATGTACCAGAAGACCGGCGTGCTGAAGCCCTACCCGAGCAAGGACGAAGGGCGCTTCCTGCTGACCCAGAGCGATGCCGACAAGTCCTTCTTCAAGGTGCCGTCGCTGCTGAACGTCGAGAAGACCGGGCCGTACCTGCACGACGGCAAGGTCGGCACGCTCGAAGAAGTCGTGAAGCTGATGGCCGACATCCAGCTCGGCAAGCAACTGACCGACGACCAGGTGCGCGGCATCGTCGCGTTCCTGAAGGCGTTGACCGGCGAACTGCCGGCGAAGTGAGCCGCTACGCGGCCGGCGCTTCGGCCGCGGCGACCATGCGCGCATAGGCGCCGCCGCGGGCGATCAGCTCGCGGTGCGTGCCGGTCTCGACGATGCGGCCGCCCTCGAGCACGAGGATGCGATCGGCGGCGCGCACGGTCGACAGGCGGTGGGCGACGACGAGCGCCGTGCGGCCGCGCCGGGCGGCGGCGAGCGCGCGCTGGAGTCGTTCCTCCGACGCGCTGTCGATCGCGGCCGTCGCTTCGTCGAGCACGAGCACGTCGGGATCGACCACGAGCGCGCGCGCGAACGCGAGCAGTTGCCGTTCGCCCTGCGAGAACGTGCCGCCGCGTTCCTCGACCTGCGCCTGCAGACCCTGGGGCAGCGCGCGCACGAAATCGGCGGCGCCAGCGGTCTCGAGCGCCCGCCACACGCGCGCCTCGTCGATGCCCGGATCGAACAGGCGCACGTTGTCGAGCACGCTGCCGGTGAACAGGAACAGGTCCTGGGCCACCCAGGCGATGCGCGAACGCAGCGCGGACACGTCGAGGTCGCGCACGTCCTCGCCATCGACGGTGACACGGCCGCTGGACACGTCGCGCAGGCGCCCGACGAGCGCCAGCAGCGTCGACTTGCCAGCGCCCGTGGGGCCGACGATCGCGACGGTCTGCCCCGGTTCGACGACGAACGACACGTCGTGGAGCACCGGTTCGTGTTCGCCGTAGGCGAAGCCGACGCGCTCGAAGGCGAGCCGGGCTTCGCCGCGCCGAGGACTTGGCAGGCCCGGCGCGCCATCGGCGCGCGGCGGCGGGAAGACCGGCGAGGCGAGCAGGCCGAACACGCGTTCGCAGCTCGCGAACGCGGCCTGCAGCACGTTGTACTTCTCGCCGAGCTCCTTCACCGGCGCGGTCAGCATCCCGTAGTAGAACCAGAACAGCACGAACTCGCCGGGCCGCATCGTGCCGCCCAGCACCGCGTTGCCGCCGAACCACAGCAGGCCCACGGTCGTCAGCCGCAGCGCGAAGTCGACGAGCGAGAAGAACACCGAGAAGTGCAGCACGGTCGCGCGCCACGCCGTCGCGGTGTCGTGGTTGCGTTCGGCAGCCCGCGCCGCGACCGCGGCTTCGCGGCCGAACGCGCGGGTCGTGCGCACGCCGCCGATCAACTCGGTCAGGTAGGCGTTCTGCAGCGCCAGCTTGCCGCGCACCGCCCGGTAGGCCCGCTGCGCGTTGCGACGGAACGCCACGCTGAGCACGACGACGACCGGCGTCGTCGCCAGCGTGAACAGCGCGAGCGGCATGTCGAGGAAGAACAGCACGACCAGTACGCCGACGATCTTCAGCAGGTCGAACACCGACTGCAGTACGCCGGTCGCGATCAGTTCGTTGAGGTTCTCGACGTCGGACGTGACGCGTGTCGTCAGCTTGCCGGCCGGGTTGCGTTCGTGGAACGACGGCGGGGTCGCCAACAGGTGCGCGAACAGGTGCCGCCGCACGTCGCGGATCACCCGCTGGCCGTTCCACGCGGTCAGCAGGCCGTAGACGTAGCCGAGCACTGCACCGCCGAGGACGGTGGCCAGGAAGCCGAGTCCGTACCACAGCAGCTCGCGCAGCCGTTCGTCGGCGGGGCCGTCGCCCTGCATCGGTCCGTCGATCGCGAGCTGCAGCAGCTTCGGGCCGAGCATCTCGAGCGAGAACGACACCAGCAGGATCAGCAGGCAGCCGAGGAAGCCGCGCCGGTACGGGCGCACGTACGGCCACAACTGCCGGAGGAAGTCCGGCTGGAAACGACCCTCCGGCGCGTCGTCGGCGTACGGATCGCTCACGGCCCACCGCCTTCGAGCGCGCGCGCCTCGGTCTGCCGGCGCCACGCCGCCGCATACAGGCCGCCGCGCGCGAGCAGTTCGGCGGGCGTGCCGGCCTCGAGCACACGTCCGCCGTCGAGCACCAGCACGTGGTCGGCGTCGGCGACCACGGACAGGCGGTGCGAGGCGACCAGCAGCGTGCGGCCACGCCGCTGCGCGCGCAGGCCGTCGAGGATGCGGCGCTCGGTCAACGGGTCCACCGCGGACAACGTGTCGTCGAGCAGCAGCCCGGGCCGATCGCTGCGCAGCGCGCGTGCCAGCGCCACGCGCTGCTTCTGGCCGCCGGACAGCGTCACACCGCGCTCACCGACGATCGTCGCCAGCCCTTCGCGCAGTTGCGGCAGGTCCTGGTCGAGCGCGGCGGCAGCGACCGCGGCGTCGATCGGCCCGTCGGCCGGATCGTCGTCGGCGAAGGCGACGTTGGCGCGCACCGTGTCGCTGAACAGGAACGGTTCCTGCGGTGCCGACGCGAACAGCGCGCGCAGCGTCGCGGGCTGCACGTCGAGCACGTCGTGCTCGTCGACGAACACCGTGCCGCGCGGCGGGTCGTAGAAGCGCAGCAGCAATGCCAGCAGCGTCGACTTGCCGCTGCCGACCGGGCCGACGAGGCCCAGCTTGCCGCCGGCGGGCAGCGTGAAGTTCACGTCCTGCAGCGCCGGTTTCATCGCACCCGGGTAGGTGAACGTCAGGTTCTGCACGCGCAGGTGCCCGCGCAGCGTCGGCGACTCGCCTGCGGTCGCCTCGGGTGCGACCTCGAACAGTTCGGCGATGCGGATGCCGGCGGCGTACGCGCGCGGCAGCGTCGCCAACGTCCAGCCGAGGATCTCGAGCGGGAACGTCATCAGGCCGAGGTAGCCGATGAACTGGAACAGCTGCCCGATCGTGATGCGGCCTTCGATGGTCTGCCAGCCGCCGACGGCGAGCACGCCGAGCATCACCAGCCCGCTGGTCGAGTGGGTCAGCGCGTTGAGCAGCGAGCGCAGGCGGACGAGCCGCAGGTTCGCGAGCAGGTAGCGGCGGTTCCTGGTCGCCATCGCCCCTCGTTCGCGCGCCGTCGCGTCGAACTGGTGCAGCACGCGGATGCCGGCGAAGTCCTCCTGCGAACGCTGCGAGATCTGCGCGATCGCCTCCTGCGACTTCTTGCTCCAGACATGCAGGCGCGGCAGCAGCGTCCGCATCGCGACGAACAGCACGCCGAAGGCGCCGAGGCACGCCAGCGTCACTGGCACGTCCATGCCGAGCATCAGCCAGAGGCCCGCCGGCAGCAGGCAGAGCGTGCTGCCGCCGTGCAGCAGCAGCGGCCCCATGACGAACCGCACCAGTTCGACGTCCTGCGTCAGGCGGCTCGTGATGTCGCCGGTACGCGAGCGGTCGAACCAGGCGATCGGCAGCCGCTGGAGGTGGGTGACCAGCGCGTCCTTCAGGTCCTGTTCGACGTACCGGGACGCGTCGATCAGGTTCTTGCGCGACACGTAGCGGCTGGCGTTCTCGACCACGGCGAGGCCGCACAGCAGCCAGCAGGTCTCGGCGAGCAGGTCGCGACTGCCTCCGGCGTGCAGGTGGTCCAGCGTTTCGCCGAGCAGGCGCGGCATCCACAACGACACCGCGGCGTGCACCGGCACGAGCGCGGTGCCGATCGCGACGATGGGCCAGTGCGCGCGCAGCATCGCGAGCGGGCGGCCGAAGGCGCGGCGAAGCATGGCGAGCCAGGACAAGCACGCGAGCATCCGCACCGCACTCCGGCGTTGCAATTGCCGACAGTGCAGCGCCGCCCTGGCGGTCCAGGAACGGGACCGCCGCGTCACGCCGGAGGCCCCCGACTGCCGATACCCCACGGACCATGCCGAAGCCCGACCAGAGAGAGATGCGGCCCATGCAACCAGGACCTTCTCGGCGGCAAGCCGGCTTCACGTTCGCCGAACTCGCGTTCGGCCTGCTCGTGCTGGTGATCGGCGCAGCCGTGCTGATCAACCATCTGACGATCAACTACCAGGCGACGACCAGCGAACGCGACCGCGTGTTCGCGTTCAGCAAGGCGCAGGCGATCCTCGCCGAGGTCCAGAACTTCGTCGACCGCGGCAGCATCGAGACGGTCGACCTCGACCTGCTCGACGACGGCGTCGTCAATCGTCCGTCGTTGACCATCGAGGAAGACGTGGACGGCAACCTGCTGCTCCCCGAGCACGTGCGTTCGGGCAACATCCGCCGCGGCGGCGACTGGCTGTGGTCCCGTCGCATCACGGTGCAGCCGTTCGCGGGCGTCGACAACCGCAACGTGCGCTACGTGACGGTCCGCGTCTACAAGCGCGACGACAACGGCACCGAACGCGCGGTCGCCGACCTGTCGGCGGTCGTGAACTCCGCCGGCGAGGCGTTCCCGACCTCGCAGACGTACGACGTCTACCTGCTGGCGGTCGAGAACATCCCCGGCTGGTGGGTGTTCATGGACTCGCTGAAGCCCTTCTTCGAGTCGATGCTGCTCGACATGCAGACCCGCAACCCGGGTCTCAACTTCCGCGTCCACTGGATCACCAAGGCGGCGTTCGGCCGCAACCAGCTGTACCGCCCGTACACCAACGACGCGAACGACAGCCTGGCAGCGATCCCGCACGTCTATCACTACCCCGGTCGCATGCCGGACGGCAGTGCGTCGGCCTACTACTACGTGCCGGACAACATGCGGGCGCGCATCAACGTCGACGGCACCGAGCGACACGGGCAGAGCGCGTTGAACCCGCATCCGTACGCGCTCGCGGACTTCTTCAACCACGCGATGCGCTACGAGGACGAGCTGGCGCTGTGGAACCTGCGCGTCGCGGCGGTCGAACAGCGCGAGCAGGAACGGGCCGACGCGGTGCTCGCCGGCACGGCGATTCCCGACGAGCTCGAGGACATGTCGAAGGAGCCGACGTTGCGCCTGCTGCTCGAGGGCATGAACAGGAACCCGGCCTTCTACCGCAACGCCCTGGTCATCAACCTGCACGGCGAACTGCTGCCGATGCCCGCTCTGCGCAACTTCAGCGACCCGGCGAAGAGCCAGGTTGCCTATCCGAACCTGCGCGTCGTGACGCACCCCGAGGAGCTGCGCACGCGCAACAACGAAGCCGGCGTCAGTGACTCGCTGATCCTGCGCATGTACGCGTGGGGCTACCAGACCAGCGCGACGCCGTACGCCGGCAGCCCAGGCAGCGTGCCGGTGCTGCGCGACCCGATGGTGGTCGATGTCGTCGGCCTGAACCTGACCGACCCGTTGCAGCCGACGCGGCTGTCGGCTGCGTGCACGTTGCTCAACGCGCCAGGTGGTGTGTCGGTCGCAGGTTCCACGAACTACGCGACGACGTGGCAGGTGGCCAAGCACGCGACCGGCTCGCCGGCGCCGGTCACCGACGAGATGAACTACCGGGCGGCGTGGGTGCCGCCATCGGGGGGCGTCAGCGGCTACACGCGCATCTACCTGTTCAACACTCCGGTCGGCGCGCCGCCGGTCACGCAGGGCGGACTGCAGTACGGCCTGGCCGCGACGGAACGAGCGCGGCTCTACCAGATGGAGTACATCCCGACCCCCGTTGGCACGACGGTCGGCACCCCGGCGTTCACGCCGGACCTGACGTCGGCGGGCGTTGGCCCGAAGAACACGGCGCGCTGGCAACTGCGACTCGCGCCATCGGTGCTGGCCAGCAACGGCATCAACGGCGACTTCACGGTTGCCGTGCGCACCCGCATCGGCTCCGGCTTCACGTCGGGTTCGACCACCTGGGAACAGGGCGGCACGATCTGGCCGACGCCGGTCGATCCGGACAACCTGTCGGTCACCTACGCGTACTGGACGAACAGCGCCGAGGACGTGCCGTTCACCGAGCGCGCGCAGTTCAACGGGGACCCGCGCCACGTTCCGTACCGGGACTGCTTCAACGGCGGCAACGACTTCCCGAACTCGTACAACTGGTACCTCGACGACCTGCGGGTCACCACCAGCCCGACCGAGTACGGCGCCAACGACTATCCGAGCCTCGTGATCACGTCCGGCACGCCGGCGACGACGCGGTTGACCGATCGCTGGGGCAACGGCGCAGCGCCCGGCCTCACCTGCGACGTGCCGCGCTACTTCCAGCTGCTGCGCGAGGCCCTGGTCAAGAGCCGGTGCGTCTACTCGTCGATCACCGGCTGGTCCTACTACTACCTCGGCGTCGGCAACGACATCGGCTACGACTCGGCGAACGGCTACGCCAACTCGATCCCGTCGAACCTGACGCCGCACGGGTCGCCCGGGGCGAACGGCTTCATCAACACGATCACCGGGGCGCGCAAGTACGTGCGCGCGGTCGGTGCGAACTACTGGTGGGGCATTCCGTGGCTCGGCGAGCTGTATCCCGACAGCGTGGCGGCGTCGCAGTGGCTCGACACCGCCGGCGGCACGCAGCCGGTGCGCGGCAACTTGACCGCGGGCACGACGACCGGCCAGTTCTACCAGGCGAACTGCAACGCGGTCTACGCCGGCAGCAATCGCCAGGCCTTCGGCACGGTGCTGCTCGACCACGGCCAGCGCACGTCGTCGTTCGGCTGCACGACGTTGTTCAACATCGGCACCAACGCGTCGACGTTCCAGCACAGTTCGTCTGGGGCCAACGGCACGCTCACGGCGCTCGGCGCCGAGATGGCTGCCAACTACGGCCTGTCGGCGCCGACGTCCGCGCCGGTCTCGCGCCCGTTCCGTATCAACGCGAACACCGGCGTCGCCGAGCACTGGAACCACGCGCCGTACGCGTCGGCGCCTGGGCGCTACACGGCCTCGGTCTTCAAGACCTACTACTCGCACGCCGACGGCTCCGGCTCGGCGGCGATCAAGCTCGTCGACCCCGGCAACGCGAACGCGGCGTACATCGTCGTCAACGGCATCTCCAATGCCGTCACCAACGGCACGTCGTTCATCGCCGAGTACACGCTGCTCAGCCTCCTGCACACGATGCTCGAGGCCGGCAGCACGACCAACACCCTGCGCATCCAGCAGCAGCCGCGCGTCGAGATCACGTCGCCGACGTCGATCAGCGAACTCGAGAACCCGGACAAGATCACCGTGCAGTACGGCGTGCAGTGGCGGCGGTGGGATGGTCTGCCGTACTCGCAGACCGGCACGTTCTCGGAGAACGAGTCGCAGCTCGAATACGTCATCCACGTCTCCCGCGACGGCGGCGACACCTGGACCTACGTGCAGGACGGCTCGCCATCGACGCCCGGCGTGCGGCCGGCCAGTTCGCTCTACCTGCGACCCGACTTCGGCACCGGCTCCGAGAGCTACGAATGGGACGTGTCGTCGGACCACCCCGAAGGCGTCTACCGGTTGCGCGTGGACTGCTACCGCCAGGGTTCGAACCAGCACTTCGCGTTCCACCAGACGTCCCTGTTCATCCAGCGATGAGGCCCGCCATGCAAGACCGTGCCCAGGCCCAGTCCGGATTCACGCTCGTCGAACTGATCGTCACGGCGGCGTTGCTCGGCGGACTCGTCTACGCCGTGTCGACGCTGTCGCTGACCGGCGCCAGGAGTCAGGAGTACGCGCGGCGGCTCAGCCGCGCGACCGAGATCACGCACGAACTGATCGACCAGATCCGCACCGAGGCGATGTCGTGCTCGCGCGTGTTCGGCAACGACGCGGAAGGCAACGCCAACCTGGCGCTGCTCGATCTCGGCGGCGCACCCACGCCGGTGGCGAGCCGGCGGCTGCCGACCATCTCGACCGACGGGGTGATCCAGCCCGACACGGCCGGGACGCAGATCAGCGGCAACACGCTGTTCTTCACGCGGCTGGCGTGGACCGACCGGTTCGTGTGCAGCAGCGGGCAGGAGTACCTGACCGACGTCTACCGGTGGATCTACTACTACCTGACGCCCGAAGGCGGCGGGCCCATGGTTGGTTCGCCGATCGGGCTCAACCTGGTCCGCATCGAGAGCGAGCCGCTCGTCGACGCCGCCTCGATCGACCGCATCACGGTGGTCGCCGACCGCGCAGAACTGCTGCAGCACCTGCTCGACGGCACGCCTGACGCCACGGGCGTCGCGCGCACGCGGTGCGAGGTGGTGTGGCGCCGCGGGGCCCTGCCTTCGGTGGTGGGGACGCTCCGCATGATCGGCAACGGCGGAACGCTCAGCAACAGCCCCGCCGTTCCGCGGCCGTTGTCATGGAACGTGTTGCGCTCGGCCCCGACCGTTCGTGGGCTGCTCAGCTACCGGCACCACTCGGTCGCCACCAACTTCGCCCGCGCGAACTTCGGCGTCGGCCGCTACTCCGTGGTCAACCTCGCCAGCGGGTTCCCGCACGGGTTCGAGATCCAGGTCGTCGGCCCCGCGACCGCCCGCCAGATCCTGGTCCACCTGGTGATCGCCAGCACGAACCGTGAGGGCCAGTGGGCCTGGAGCGAGGTGCAGGTCATCATCGACGCCAGGGATCTCTGACCCGGACCGCCGGCCAGGCCATGGGGGCGTTGCACGTCGGGGGGGCGGTCCCTACGCTGCTCCGCCCTTCCGGTCCCTACCGGCTACCCCCGCAGCCCGATCCATGGAAAAGAGCCTCCCGCAGGAGCTCGTCAAGCAGGTCGGCGGTTCGTTCCGCCTGACCGCCCTGTTGCAGAAGCGCGTCCGTGAGCTGGTGCGCGGCCAGAAGCCGCTGTTCGAGACCCGCGAGCGCAACTACATCAAGATCGCGAGCGAAGAACTCAAGCGCGGCCTGATCGAACTGGTCGCCGACGAAGAACAGACCGGCCCGACCAAAGTCGAAGTCTGAGTCGCCGCGGTCGCTGCCGGATCACGACGGCTTGTGCCGCCGCTGCTCCTCGATCGTGGCGATCGCCGCGAGCAGTTCGGCCGGCGTGCGCGCGACGCCGCGCGGCTCGTTGCCGACCATCAGGTGCACGATGGGCTCGGGTCCGGCTTGCAGGCCGCTGCGTGACAGCAGCACCGGGTCGTGCTTGGGATCGAGCGTCTGCACGATGCGCGACGGCACGTAGGTCGACAACGCCGTGCGCCGAAGCTCGACGGCGGCAGCGCTCTCGCGGTCGCCGACGATGGTGAGGAACAACGGCTCGTAGAAGATCAGGTCGATCGCGCGGCCGTAGCCGGCGACGTAGTAGCCGTACTCCTTGTAGTCGTCCGCGAACGCGGAGAGCGCCTGCACCGCCTCACGCCCGAACTCGGGGCGGCGCGACAGGTACGACAAGCGGACCAGGGACTCGGCCATCGTCGCGTTGTCGAGGATCGAACGGTTGCGCCGCCGCATCGAGCCCTGGTTGCCCGGATCGTGCAGGATGTCGTAGAAGCCGCCGTTCGGCGCGCGCTGCCGCAGCAAGGCGCGTTCGGCGATCGCTTCGGCCGGGAGCAACAGGTCGGCGTCGCCGGTGTTCTGCGACGCGTCGATCAACGCGCGGATCAGGTGCGCCTGGTCGCCGAGCATGCCGGGCAGGTGCCAGGTGCCGTCGTGGTAGTGGAAGACGTCCTGTCCGTCGTAGAGGTTCTCGAGCAGGAACCGCAGCGTGGTCATCGCCTGGTCGCGCCACTCGGGGCGTGACAGCACGGCGGCGGCCTTGAACAGGGCCGAGACGGCGATCGCGTTGGCGTGGCAGTAGACGGTGCGATCGAGCGAGGGCGGCTCGGTGCGCCCGGCCGCGTCGCGGGCGAACGCGTCGGCGTCGCCGTCCTGGCTGCCGGCGAAGGCGCCGGTGTGGTGGTCGCGCATCACGCCGAGCATCCACCGCACGATGCCCTCGGCGGCGGCCCGGTACGCCGGCTTGCCGAAGACCTGGAACGCCTCGAGGTACGCGCGCAGCACCAGCGCGTTCTGGTCGAGCAGCTTCTCGTACTCCGGCGTCTGCCAGTCGGGCGTGCGCGAGAAGCGGAAGAACCCGCCGGCGACAACGTCGTGCAACGGGCTCGCCATCATGTGGTCGAGCGTGAGCTGCACGACTTCGCGCATGCGCTCGTCGCCGCGCTTGCTCACCTGCACGAGCGCGAAATCGAGCGCTTCGGGGTGGGGGAACTTGCTGCCTTCGCCGAAGCCGCCGTGGCGGTGGTCGAGCTTCTCGTAGATGGCATCGGCGATGTCGTCGACCATCTCGCGCCGCAGCTTGTTCTGGGGCGTTGGCCGCTCGACGCGGTGCGCCCACAGTTCACGCACGCCGCGGCTGATGTCGTTCTTGTCGCGCTGCCACGCCGCCCGCACGCGCTCGAGCCGCCCGCGCAGCGCCTCGGCGTCGAGCCAGTTGTCCTGTGCGATCAGCTCGCCGTCGGGCGTCAACCAGGCGATCGTCGGCCAGCTACCGGTGCCGTAGCGCTGGTTGACGTCGGGCCGCCGTTCGGCGTCGACGTGCACCGGCACGAAACCATCGTGCACCGCGGTGACGACCTGCGGATCGGCGAAGGTCGTCGCCATCAGCTCGCGGCAGTGCTGGCACCACGGCGCGGTCAGCAACAGCAACACCGGCCGATCGGCCGCTGCCGCGGCCTTCAAGGTCGCGGGGGAGAAGTGCTGCCATCGGATCGAAGTGCTCATCGCGGCGTCTCTGGCGCGAAGTCTACGCGGCGCTGGCCCGATCGGCTGGCGCGCGCGCGGGCCTTCAGTCGCTGCGCGGCGGGTCGCCCGGCTGGAAGGCGCCGAAGCCGTCGAGCGTCGGTTGCCGGACCTCGGTGCGCACCGTCGCGGCGCGCTTCGCTGGCGTGAACGGCAAGCGCGGCACGTCGGCCCACAGCGTCTCGAGGCCGTAGTAGGCGCGTGCCTCGGGCAGGAACAGGTGCACGACGATGTCGTCGAAGTCGAGCAGCACCCAGTTCGACTCTTCGGTCTCGAGACCGCCGGTGTTGCGGCGACGACGGCCGCGCAGCGCCTTGTGCTCGAGGTCGAGTTCCTTCGCCAGCGCCTGCCCTTGCCGCGTGCTCTGCACGGTCGCGACCACGAAGTAGTCGGCGATCACCAGCGGCCCGGACACGTCGAGCACGACGATGTCCTTCGCCTGTTTCTCGTCCAACCGCTGCGCGATCTGCAGCGCGAGGTCGCGGGTCGCCGCGAGCGGGGTGTTGCGGGAGCGGGACGAGGTGGCGGGGGCGGGGGTGCTCAAATCGTGGTTCTCGGGACGGAGGTTCTTTCGCAAGATCGCTCGACCGGAGAATAGCCTCTGCGGACGATGGCGGAACCCCCCGTGCTCGTGCCGTCCCGGTTTCAGCCCGGTCGCGTCCGGGCCCACGAGGACCTTGTCCCGGTCGGGCCGCAACCCTCACGCAGGGTTGCCCGATCCTTCATCCCTGCTACCGGGCCGTTCCTGTGCGCCGGCAGAGCCAGCACGCTCCGGCGCGAGCCGAGCGATGGGGTGCTTGCCGCGTGATGTGCGTTGCGGCGCGGCTCGCCGCCCGCTGCGTGCGTTCGCCTGCCGTGTTATCGGAACAGCGGCAGGGCGATCAGCGCGGCGATCGTCATCAGCTTCATCAGGATGTTGATCGACGGGCCGGCAGTGTCCTTGAACGGGTCGCCGACCGTGTCGCCGGTGACCGCTGCCTTGTGCGTGTCGCTGCCCTTGCCGCCCAGGTGACCCGCCTCGATGTACTTCTTGGCGTTGTCCCAGGCACCGCCGGCGTTGGCCATGAACAGCGCCATCATCACGCCTGCGGCGGTCGCCCCGGCGAGCAGGCCGCCGACCGCCGCCTTGCCGAAGATCATGCCCATCGCCACCGGGGCGACGACGGCCAGGAGACCGGGCACCACCATCTCGCGCAGCGCCCCTTCGGTCGAGATCGCAACGCACCGGGCATAGTCGGCTTCGCCGCCGGTGCCGTCCTTGAGACCCTTGATCTCGCGGAACTGCCGGCGGACCTCTTCGACCATCGCGTTCGCGGCCTTGCCGACCGCCTTCATCGCCATCGAGCTGAACACGAACGGCAGCATCGCGCCGACCAGCATGCCCATCACGACGTTGGCGTCCTCGAGGCCGAGCGACACGCCAGCGGCGACCTTGTAGGCCGAGAACAGGGCCAGCGCGGTGAGCGCCGCCGAGCCGATCGCGAAGCCCTTGCCGATCGCGGCGGTGGTGTTGCCGGTCGCGTCGAGCGAGTCGGTGCGCTTGCGCACTTCCGGCGGCTGGTGCGACATCTCGGCGAGGCCGCCGGCGTTGTCGGCGACCGGGCCGTAGGCGTCGACGCCGAGTGAGATGCCGAGCGTGCTCAGCATGCCGACGGCTGCGACGCAGATGCCGTACATCCCCGCGAGGTCGTTGCAGAGGTAGATGGCCAGCGCCAGCAGGATCGTCGGGATCCAGGTCGACGCCATGCCGGTGGCCAGCCCGTAGATGATGTTGGTGGCCGCGCCCGTCTGCGATTGCTGCGCGATCGTCTGCGCCGGCGCCATCTTCTCGGAGGTGTAGTACTCGGTGACCTTGCCGATCA